>CAZTWA010000009.1:19307-27911 GCA_964617225.1 uncultured Methyloversatilis sp. | reverse complement strand
CCCAGGATGTCGGTCAGCACGGCAAAGCGGCTGCCTTCCTTGATCAGGCCCATCGCGATACCCGCGACGTGTGCCTTGAGGGGCACGCCAGCGTCCATCAGCGACAGCGAGCCGCCGCAAACGGAGGCCATCGAGGAGGAGCCGTTCGACTCGGTGACTTCGGACACGACGCGCATCGCATAGCCGAAATCGTCGGCGGAAGGCAGCACGGCGATCAGCGCACGCTTGGCGAGGCGGCCATGGCCGATTTCGCGGCGCTTCGGGCTACCGACGCGACCGGTTTCGCCGGTAGCGAACGGGGGCATGTTGTAGTGAAGCATGAAGCGCTCGCGATACTCGCCCTGCAGCGCGTCGATGATCTGCTCGTCGCGACCGGTGCCCAGCGTCGCGATGACCAGCGCCTGGGTCTCACCGCGGGTGAACAGTACCGAGCCGTGGGTACGCGGCAGCACGCCGGAACGAATGGTGATCGGGCGGACGGTACGCGTGTCACGACCGTCAATGCGCGGCTCGCCATTGAGGATCTGCGAACGCACGATCTTCGCTTCGAGTTCGAAAATCAGGTTGCCGACGGCAGTGGCGTCAGGCGCGCCTTCACCGGCACAAACGGCCTCGATCGTCTTCTTCGAGACTTCGCGGCACTTCTGGGTACGCGCCTGCTTGCTGGTAATGCGATAGGCCTCGCGCAGATCGGCTTCGGCCAGTGCGGCGACCTTGGCGATCAGCGCTTCGTCCTTGGCCGGGGGTTGCCAGTTCCACTCGGGCTTGCCGGCAACTTCGACCAGTTCGTTGATCGCGTTGATGGCAGCCTGCATCTGGTCGTGGCCGAACACCACGGCACCGAGCATCACGTCTTCGGGCAGTTGCTGAGCTTCGGATTCAACCATCAGCACGGCCGTCTGGGTGCCCGCGACGACGAGGTCGAGCTGGCTGTCGAGCAACTGGGTGCGGGTCGGGTTCAGGACATACTGACCGTCGATGTAACCGACGCGGGCGGCGCCGATCGGGCCGCTGAACGGAATGCCGGAGATCGCCACCGCGGCGGACGCGCCGATCATTGCGGGAATGTCGGGATCCACTTCGGGGTTGCTCGACAACACGTGGATGATGACCTGGACTTCGTTATAGAAGCCATCCGGGAACAGCGGGCGCAGCGGGCGGTCGATCAGGCGCGAGGTCAGCGTCTCTTTCTCGGAAGGACGACCTTCGCGCTTGAAGAAGCCACCGGGAATGCGGCCGGCAGCATAGACTTTCTCGACGTAATCGACGGTCAGCGGGAAGAAATCCTGCCCGGACTTGGCCTCGTCCTTGGCAACGACGGTTGCGAGCACGACGGTATCGTCAACATTGACCAGCACGGCACCGGACGCCTGGCGCGAAATCTCGCCAGTTTCCATCGTCACGGTATGCGCACCGTAGGTGAAGCTTTTCTTGAAGGGTGTCAGCACAATGGTTCCTCTCAAAAGGAAAACCGGTGCAGCCCCAAGCCGCACCGGTACATCAATTCAGATGGCGCGCACGGCGCGATCCGCGAAGTTACTTACGCAGGCCGAGACGCTCGATCAGGACACGGTAGCTGTCGGCGTTCTTGCCCTTGAGGTAGTCGAGCAGCTTGCGACGCTGGCTCACCATTTTGAGCAGGCCGCGACGGGAATGGTGATCCTTGACGTGGGTCTTGAAGTGACCGGTGAGGTCGTTGATGCGTGCGGTCAGAAGGGCAACTTGCACTTCGGGAGACCCGGTGTCGCCCTGGGCACGCTGGAAATCGGAAACAATTTTCGCCTTGGAGGCGGTATCAATAGCCATGGTATGTACTCTCAAACGCTGGGTTGGAAAATCGGTTGGCGCCCCGGTTTGAAAGAGCCGCGCAACCGCGAAAAAAAGAACTTGCGATTATATACGAATCAACTGGTTGCGATAGACGTCGCGACCAGTCTTTTGGGTTTCAGCCAGCCATCGGCATCGCATTCACCCAGCCCGATGAAACCCTGTGGGCCAAACAGTCGGCGCTGGCAGGATGGCGTCCCGGACCACCGGACCGGCTGCCCTTGCAACACCCGTGCCGCCTCGAGTTCGTTCAACTGCGCCACCGGCAATTCGGCCAACAAGGCATCGGTCGGCTGCAGCAGGCTATCGCGCGCATCAGGCGGCAGCGTTTCGATGGCATCGAGGGTCACGGACTGGTCGATATTCAAGGCGCCCACTCGCGTGCGGCGCAAGGCAGACAGATGCGCACCGCAGCCGAGCACGGCACCGATATCGGCAGCCAAGGTGCGAATGTAGGTCCCTTTGCTGCAATCGACCCGCAGGTCGAAGTGGTCGCCCTGCCAGGCAAGCAGTTCGATGGCGTGAATCATCACCTTGCGCGGTGCGCGTTCGACTTCGATGCCTTGGCGGGCCAACTCGTAGAGCGCTTTGCCGTCCCGCTTCAACGCCGAGTACATCGGCGGCACCTGTTCAATTTCGCCTGTGAAACGTGGCAACACCGCTCGCACATTGGCTTCTGTCGCCGTAACCGGGTGCGTTTCAAGCACCTTGCCCTCGGCATCGGCCGTATCGGTGACGATACCGAGTCTCACCGTGGCCAGATAGGTCTTGTCGGCGTCGAGCAGCGTGCTGGAGAACTTGGTTGCCTCCCCGAAGCAAAGTGGCAAAAGCCCAGTGGCGAGCGGATCGAGCGTGCCGGTATGGCCGGCCTTCTCGGCGTTGAACAGCCAGCGCGCCTTCTGGAGCGCTGCATTCGAACTCATGCCCGTCGGTTTGTCGAGCAGCAACACGCCATCGACACGACGGCGCGGGGCGCGGCGCGGTTTATTCACCGTGCGGCTTGTCGGACTCGACGGCTGCGTCGATCAGTTGCGAGAGACGCGTGCCGCGCTCGACCGAGGCGTCAAAGACGAAATGCAGTTCGGGAATGTGATGGATGTGCAAGCGCCGGCCCAGTTCGCGACGCAGGAAGCCAGCGGCGTGCGCCAAGCCTTTGGCCACCTCTGTTGCGCGTTCCTCTCCCGCCAGCGAGGTATAGAACACCTTGGCATGCGTGTAATCGGCCGTTACCTCGACATCGGTGATGGTTACCAGCGGCAGCAGTTGCGCTACCCGCGGATCCTTGACCTGCCGAAGCAGGTCGACGAGATCGCGGCGAATTTGCTCCGCCACGCGCTCGCCGCGCGAGAATCCCGCCGATTGATGCCGTCCCGCCATGGCTGACTCTTACTGGAGCGTACGAGCGACTTCCTGAATCTCGAAAGCTTCGAGCTGGTCGCCCTCGTTGATGTCGTTGAAGTTCTTCAGCGACAGGCCGCACTCGAAACCTTCCTTGACTTCGCGCACGTCGTCCTTGAAGCGCTTCAACGAATCCAGTTCGCCCGTATGGATGACCACGTTGTCGCGCAACACGCGCACCATCGAGCCACGCTTGATCAAGCCGGAAAGCACCATGCAACCCGCCACCGCGCCAACCTTGGAAATACGGAACACCTGGCGGATTTCCACCATGCCGAGGATGTTCTCGCGCTTCTCGGGCGTCAGCATGCCGGATAGCGCCGCCTTCACCTCATCCACGGCGTCGTAGATGATGTTGTAGTAGCGGATATCGACACCGAAACTTTCGGCCGCCTTGCGCGCCCCCGCATCGGCACGCGTATTGAAGCCGATGATGACGGCACGCGAGGCCTGGGCAAGGTTGACGTCGGACTCGGTGATGCCGCCGACCGCGGCATGAATGACGTTGACCTTGACCTCGTCCGTGGACAGTTTGGCGAGCGCGTGGGCCAAGGCTTCCTGGGAACCTTGCACGTCGGCCTTGATGATGATCGCCAGCGTCTTGACCTCGCCTTCGCCCATCTGCTCGAACATGTTCTCGAGCTTGGCCGCCTGCTGCTTGGCCAGACGCACGTCGCGGAACTTGCCCTGACGGAACAATGCGATTTCGCGTGCTTTCTTTTCGTCAGCCAGCACCATGCCTTCATCGCCCGCGGACGGCACATCCGACAGGCCCTGGATTTCGACCGGAATCGACGGGCCCGCCTCATCGACGGGATGTCCGGTTTCGTCGAGCATGGCACGCACGCGGCCATAGACCTGGCCGACCAGCAGCACGTCACCGCGCTTCAGGGTGCCGGATTGCACCAGCATCGTGGCGACCGGACCTTTGCCCTTGTCGAGGCGCGCCTCGATGATGATGCCCTTGGCCAACGCATCCTTGGGTGCCGTTAATTCCAGAACCTCGGCCTGCAGCAGGACGTTTTCCAGCAGGGTGTCGATGCCCTGGCCGGTCTTGGCGGATACCGGCACGAAGGGCGAATCACCGCCGTATTCCTCGGGCACGACCCCTTCGGCCACCAGTTCCTGCTTGACGCGGTCTGGATTCGCCTCGGGCTTATCGATCTTGTTCACCGCCACGACCAGCGGTACACCCGCCGCCTTGGCATGGTGGATGGCCTCCTTGGTCTGCGGCATCACACCGTCGTCAGCAGCCACCACGAGAATCACGATGTCGGTCGCCTTGGCACCGCGCGCGCGCATCGCCGTGAAAGCGGCGTGGCCCGGCGTGTCGAGGAAGGTCACCATGCCCCGCGGCGTTTCGACGTGGTAGGCGCCAATGTGCTGTGTAATGCCGCCCGCCTCGCCCGCTGCGACCTTGGCGCGACGGATGTAGTCGAGCAGCGAGGTCTTGCCGTGGTCGACGTGACCCATGACGGTGACGACCGGCGCCCGCGGCAGGGCTTCGACATCCTTGTGCTCGGCTTGCGCCTCGTCAAGGAAGGCATCCGGATCATCGAGCTTCGCGGCAAAGGCCTTGTGGCCCATTTCCTCGACGATGATCATCGCCGTTTCCTGGTCGAGGTGCTGGTTGATGGTGACCATCATGCCCATCTTCATGAGGATCTTGATCACCTCGGTGGCCTTGACGGCCATCTTGTGGGCAAGATCGGCGACGGAAATCGTTTCCGGCACGTAGACTTCGCGGATAACTTGCTCGACCGGCTGCGGTGCGCCACGCTCCTCATCATGGTGGCGACCATGGCGGCCGCCCTGTTTCGGGCCACCACGCCAGCCGCCGGTTCCACCGCCGGTATCCCCGCGCGTCTTGAGGCCGCCACGGCGATTGCGACTGTCGTCGCCCTTGGGGGCAGCCGGTGTGCCTTTCTTTTCACCCTTGCGCTGGGCTTCGCCAGGCTTGGCCGCTGTCGCCGGCTTGTGCAGCGTGCCGCTCACCCCGGGTTCGCCTGTGGGTGCCGCGACCTTTTCCGCCGCAGCCGCCGCGGCTTCCGCCTGGGCTTGAAGTTGTGCCAGTCGAGCTTCGGCCTCGGCGCGTGCCTTGGCTTCCCGTTCCTGCTTCTCCTTCAATTCGGCGGCCTGGATCGCGGCCAGTTCGGCTTGGCGCTTGGCTTCCTGCTCGCGCAATGCGGTCTGCTCGGCGTCAATGACCGGCGCAGTCGCAGCAACCGGTGCGGTGGTTGCGGGTGCTTCGGCCACCGGGGCTTCCACCGGCATCTCGGCATCACGCTTGATGAAAGTCCGTTTTTTGCGAACTTCCACCTGGATCGTGCGGGCCTTGCCGCTCGAGTCGGCCGACTTGATCTCCGACGTCTGCTTGCGGGTCAGGGTAATTTTCGCCTTGGGCGCGGTTTCGCCATGCGATTTGCGCAGGAACTCGAGCAGGCGTGTCTTGTCCTGCTCGGTCAAGGTATCGGTACTTGCCTTCTTGACGACGCCGGCTTTCGCCAATTGTTCAATCAGGGCTACCGGCGGCATTTTCAGCTCGGCGGCAAATTGGGCAACACTCATCTGGGCTGACATGGCGCCTCCTTACTGCTGTTCGTCGGCGAACCAGTGAGCACGCGCAACAGTGATCAGGGATTTGGCTCGTTCTTCATCGATGTCCGTCATTTCCACCAGTTCGTCGACGGCCAGATCGGCAAGGTCGTCCCGGGTACAAATACCGTGCTTGGCCAGTTTGGCCGCCAGCGGCTTGTCCATGCCGTCGAGGTCGATCATGTCGTCGGCAACCTTCTCCAACTCCTCCTCGTTGACGATGGCTTCGGTCAGCAGCACGTTGCGGGCACGATCACGCAACTCGTTCACAGTCGACTCGTCGAACGCCTCGATCTCAAGCATCTCGGCGAGCGGCACATAAGCCACCTCCTCGAGCGTGGAGAAGCCTTCCTGGACGAGGATTTCGGCAACTTCCTCATCGACGTCCAGCTTTTCCATGAACAACTGGCGCGTGCTGGCGGTTTCCTGCTCCTGCTTCTCGGCCGACTCTTCGACCGTCATCAGGTTGATGGTCCAGCCAGTCAGCTCGGAGGCGAGGCGAACGTTCTGTCCGCTGCGGCCGATGGCGATGGCCAGGTTGGCCTCATCGACCACCACGTCCATGCTGTGCTTTTCCTCATCGACCACGATCGAATTGACCTCGGCCGGGGCCAGTGCGCCGATGACGAATTGCGCGGGATCAGCCGACCATAAAACGATATCGACGCGCTCGCCGGACAATTCGTTGGTCACGGCGGTCACGCGCGAGCCGCGCATGCCGACACAGGTGCCGATCGGGTCGACGCGCGGATCATTCGACTTGACGGCGATCTTGGCACGCACGCCCGGGTCACGGGCGGCGGACTTGATCTCCAGCAGGCCATCCTCGATCTCGGGAACTTCGAGCTCGAACAGCTTCATGATGAACTGCGGCGCCGTGCGCGACAGGATCAGCTGCGGGCCGCGAGCCTGGCGGTCGATCTTCATCAGCCAGGCGCGGGCGCGGTCGCCGGGGCGCAGATTTTCCTTCGGGATCATCTGGTCGCGCGGCAGCAGCGCTTCGATGCGACCCGCCTCGATGATGGCGTTGCCACGCTCCATGCGCTTGATCGTGCCGGTGACGAGATGTTCCTTGCGCTCGAGGAAGTCGTTGAGCATCTGCTCGCGCTCGGCATCGCGGATCTTCTGCAGGATGACCTGCTTGGCAGTCTGCGCGCCGATGCGGCCAAAGTCGATGGCCTCGAGCGATTCCTCGATGTAGTCGTTGATCTGCACGTCGGGATCATCCTCGCGCGCTTCGGTCAGACCGATTTGCTGGGCAGGAATCTCGACTTCCTCGTCATCCAGCACGAGCCAGCGGCGAAAGGCCTCGTATTCACCGGTTTCGCGATTGATCTCGACGCGCACGTCGGCCTCATCGTGGATGCGTTTCTTGGTGGCGGAAGCGAGCGCAAGCTCGAGGGCACCAAAAACGATGTCCTTGTCGACGTTCTTTTCCCGTGCCAGGGCATCGACCAATAACAGCAGCTCACGACTCATCTACACTCTCCCGTACAAATAGCTCAAAACTTCGGCACCAATCGTGCCTTCTCGATATTCTCAAACGCGAACTCGCGTTCCGCCTCGGTCGTCGCGAGGCGCACCTGACCGTCTGTGCAGCCCAGGATCGTGCCGGAAAAGTTCCGCTGCACGCCTTCGGGGATGCGCAGCTTGATCTGCACCTCCTGCCCGGCGAAACGCACGAAATCCTCAGGTTTCTTCAGCGGACGGTCCATGCCGGGCGAAGACACCTCCAGCCGGTCGTAGTCGATGTTCTCGACCAGGAACAGACGCGTCAGCTGGCTGCTGACGGAGGCGCAATCCTCGACGGTGATGCCACTACGGTCCGTGGCCGCATCGGCTGCCGGCCGGTCGATGAACACGCGCAGCAGGCGCGCACGAGGACTCGTCTCGAAATCCACGAGTTCGTAACCCAGCCCGACCACCGTCTGTTCGATCAACCCTGCCAGATCCATCTGCGTTCGAAGTACCCTGTTGTGCTGCACCAAAAAAAAATGGGCCAACCGCCCATTTTCTTGTTTTCGCGCCCGTCCGAGCCTGTGCTGCGCACCCGGACAACCACGACCTTGTGAAGCCGCACATTGTACAAGTCTTTGCGCGGCAAAGCAATTTCTACTGCCGGTTTTTTTCCTCCAGCGCCTTCAACAGCGCCTGGACTTCCCCAGGCTCAAGTTCGTAACACTGCCCCCGTTTCAGGTTGGCGGGCAGGACGATGGGACCGTAGCGCACCCGCATCAGGCGGCTGACCGTCACCCCGACGGCGGCAAACATCCGCCGCACCTCGCGGTTGCGTCCTTCCTCGAGGGTAACGTGGTACCAGTGGTTCGCGCCCTCCCCACCTGCCGGCTGCAAACGCAGAAACTTGGCAAAACCGTCCTCCAGCTGAATACCCTCGGTCAATTTCTTGAGTGAAGCCTCGTCGATTTCGCCCAGCACGCGAACGGCGTATTCGCGGTCGATCCCGTAGCGCGGATGCATCAGGCGGTTCGCCAGCGCACCTTCCGTCGTGAACAACAGCAATCCGCAGGAGTTGAAGTCGAGCCGGCCAATGGCGATCCAGCGGCCGCCCCGCAAGCGCGGCAAGGCATTGAAAACACTGGGACGACCTTGCGGATCGTCGCGCGAGACGATCTCGCCCTCGGGCTTGTGGTACAGCAATACGCGCGGCACCCGCGCCGCGAAATGCAGATTGACGAGGCGTCCCCCGACCTTGACCTTGTCGGTCGCGATGACGCGCTGGCCCAGATGGGCCGGTTCGCCATTCACGCTGACGCGTCCGGCGGC
>CAZTWA010000009.1:0-19207 GCA_964617225.1 uncultured Methyloversatilis sp. | reverse complement strand
TGACGCGCTGGCCCAGATGGGCCGGTTCGCCATTCACGCTGACGCGTCCGGCGGCAATCCATTCCTCGATTTCGCGCCGCGCGCCCAGCCCTGCGTCGGCCAGCGCCTTTTGCAGCTTGACGGTCGCCTCATCGGCCGGGGCCGCAGCTGCGGCCTGAACAGGCCTAGTTGGCCTGGGCGGCTTGCTCGGCGGCCGAAAAGGCGTCGCTTTGCGCCGGGACTTCGTCGGCGCCGTCGCGGCTGAGGCCGGTGGGCTCGGACGGGGCTTCCGTGACGCGGCCGATTGCGGCTTGCGGGGTTTCGTCGGGTTGGGCATCGATCATCCGTTCTATTTCGGCCAGAGGCGGCAATTCGGAAAGGCTGCGCAAGCCGAGATCATCCAGAAACTTGCGGGTCGTGGCATACAGCGCCGGGCGGCCGGGCGAGTCGCGGTGGCCAACGGTATCGACCCAGCTCCGTCCCTCGAGCGTCCTGATGATATTCGGCGAGACCGCGACGCCGCGGATCTCCTCGATATCGCCGCGGGTCACCGGCTGCCGGTAGGCAATGATCGCCAGCGTTTCCATCACTGCGCGGGAATATTTGGGCGGCCGCTCGTTCTTCAGCCGATCGAGGAAAATCTGGTACTCGGGCCGCGTCTGGAAACGCCAGCCCGAGGACAACTGGACGAGTTCCACGCCGCGCTCGGCCCAGTCGCGGCGCAGGTCGTCGAGCAGCGTGCGCCAGGTGTCGTCGTCGAACGGATCGTCGAACAGCTTCTTCAATTCGGCCAGCGGCAACGGCTCGACGGCGGCCAGCAGGGCCGTTTCGAGCACGCGCTTGTAGTCTTCAGGACGATAGAGTTCCAGCATCCCGCGATTTTACATAGATGGGCGCGAGCGCCTCGCTCTGGGTGATCTCGACCAGGCTTTCGCGCGCCAGCTCGAGAATCGCCAGGAAACTCACCACCAGGCTGGCGACGCTGGCGTGGGCGCTGGTCACGTCGAACAGGTCCTCGAACACGACATAGCCGTGCCCCTGCAGGCGCCGCAGGATCAGGCCCATGTGCTCGCGCACGGACAATTCTTCGCGCTGGATGCGGTGGTGCTGGCGCACCTTGGCCTGCCGCATCAGAGAGAGCCAGACGACCTGGAGGTCATGCACGCTGACGTCGGGCTGGCGGGCCGCCACCTGGTCGGCGATCCAGACCGAAGCCCACTCGTAGTCGCGGTGGGCCTGCGGCAAGGCGTCCAGCTTCGACGCGGCGAGCTTGATGCGCTCGTATTCCATGAGGCGGCGCACCAGTTCGGCGCGCGGGTCCTCGGGCTCGCCGGACTCGGCCTTGGGCGGACGCGGCAGCAGCATGCGCGACTTGATCTCCAGCAGCATTGCCGCCATCAGCAGGTAATCGGCCGCCAGTTCGAGATTGGTGCGGCGCATCGCCTCGACGTAAACTAGATATTGCGCCGTCAGCGGCGCCATCGGGATGTCGAGGATACTCAGGTTAGCCTTGCGGATCAGGTAGAGCAGCAGATCGAGCGGGCCCTCGAAGGCATCGAGGAAAATTTCCAGCGCATCCGGCGGGATGTAGAGGTCGCGCGGCAGCTCGGGCATCGGCTCCCCGTAAAGCTTCGGCACATGGTGCTCCACCGGTGCCGTCTCGCCAGCGCTGACTTTCGTTTCGACCGTGTCCATGGGGGTCAGGATACCGCTCATCATGACACCGTATAGGCGGCCGTGCCGACCGCAATCAGGTCCTCGCGGTCATTGAACAGTTCCATGCGCGTCACCGCCACCTTGTTGCCGGTGCGCAGCGGGAAGCCGCGCGCGAGGAACCACTCGCCCAGACCGGGCCGCAGGTAGTCGATGCGCAGGTCGATCGTGCCGATGCGGGAAAACCGCTCGACAATTTCTGCCACCGGCTTGCCCTTCAGCTTTTGTTGCACGCCGAGAAAGGCGACCAGACCACCCGTGACGTCGAGCACCGACGAGATCACGCCGCCGTGCAGCATGTTGCGCGTGTAATTGCCGACCAGATCCGGCCGCATCTCGAAACGCAGCTCCGGCTGGTCATGATGCAGCGACAGGACGTCGATGCCAAGGATGCGGTTGAAGGGCATGCGCTCGACGAAGCTCTCGCGAATGATCGCGAGCAGCGCCGCTTCGTCGGCTTCCGCATCGACCGTTTTTTTCACGAGTAATCCAGTCCGATCGCCTCGCGCACGTCGCGCATGGTCTCCTGCGCCAGCTTGCGGGCCCGTTCGCAACCGTCGGCGATGATGTTTTTCACCAGTTGCGGGTCGTCCTCATACATGCGGGCACGCTCGCGCATGGGCTCCTGTTCCTTGAGCACGCCTTCGATGACCGGCTGCTTGCACTCGATGCAACCGATGCCGGCCGAGCGGCAACCTTGCTGTACCCACGCCTTGACCTCGTCGTTCGAGTAGATCTGGTGGAACTGCCAGACCGGGCACTTGTCCGGATCGCCGCAATCCGTGCGCCGCACGCGTGCCGGATCGGTCTGCATGGTCTTGATCTTCTTGCGGATCGATTCCTCGTCCTCGCGCAATGCAATCGTGTTGCCGTAGGACTTCGACATCTTCTGGCCATCGAGGCCCGGCATGCGCGACGCCTCGGTCAGCAGCGCGCCCGGCTCGGCGAGGATCATCTTGCCGCTGCCTTCGAGGTAGCCGAACAGCCGTTCGCGGTCGCCATGCGACAGGCTCTGCGCCTCGTCGAGCACCGCATGCGCCTGTTCCAGCGCGTCGGCTTCGCCCTTTTCCTGGTAGCGCGTGCGCAGTTCATCGTAGAGCTTGGCGCGCTTGCCACCGAGTTTCTTGATGGCTTCCTTCGCCTTCTCCTCGAAGCCCGGCTCGCGGCCGTAGAGATGATTGAAACGGCGCGCGATCTC
Source organism: uncultured Methyloversatilis sp. (assembly GCA_964617225.1). Taxonomy (GTDB): domain Bacteria; phylum Pseudomonadota; class Gammaproteobacteria; order Burkholderiales; family Rhodocyclaceae; genus Sulfuricystis. The sequence goes on along the minus strand of CAZTWA010000009.1, from coordinate 16,317 downwards.
GCGCGTGAATTCGATATGCGGCACCTGGTCTTCGCCCACCGGCACCTTGTCGGCGCGGTAGATCAGGATGTCGGCGGCCTGCAGCAGCGGGTAGCCAAGGAAGCCGTAAGTCGTCAGGTCCTTGTGCGTCAACTTCTCCTGCTGGTCCTTGTAGGTCGGCACACGCTCGAGCCAGCCGAGCGGCGTCATCATCGACAGCAGCAGGTGCAGTTCGGCATGCTCGGGGACGCGCGACTGGATGAAGATGGTCGCCTGCGCCGGATCGACGCCGGCCGCCAGCCAGTCGACCACCATGTCCCAGGCATTCTGGGTGATCGTGCCGGGCTCGTCATAGGCCGTGGTCAACGCATGCCAGTCGGCGACGAAAAACAGGCAGGGATATTCGTGCTGGAGCTTGATCCAGTTGGCCAGCACCCCGTGATAGTGGCCCAGATGCAATCGCCCCGTGGGGCGCATGCCGGAAAGTACGCGTTCAACGAACATGATTAGAAGGCAAACAGGTTTTTGATGAAGAAGAGGAAGATGCGCATCAGCGGCGTCAGGATCAGGTCGAGCCCGCCGAGGAACATCAGCGCGAGGAGGATCACGAAACCAAAGCGCTCGATCTGGGCAAACTTCCAGGCCAGCGCCGGCGGCAGCAGGCTGACGGCGATGCGGCCGCCATCGAGCGGCGGGATCGGCAGCAGGTTCAACAGCATCAGCACCGCATTGACGTTGATGCCCGCGCGCGCCATCTCGGCGAGCGGCAGACTATACGCATAATCAGGCATCACCACCGCCAGTTTCAGGATCGCGGCCCAGCCGAGTGCCATGGCAAGGTTTGCACCTGGGCCGGCAGCAGCCACCCAGAGCATGTCCTGCTTGGGATTGCGCAGGCGGCCGAAATCGACCGGCACCGGTTTGGCCCAGCCAAAGAGGAACGCGCCCTTGCTGACGAACAGCAGCAGCGCCGGCATCAGCAGGGTGCCAAACAGGTCGATGTGCTTGATCGGGTTGAGCGTGATGCGGCCGAGCTGCCATGCGGTCGGGTCGCCGAAGTGGCGGGCAACATAGCCGTGCGCCGCCTCGTGCAGCGTGATGGCGAAAATCACCGGGATGGCGTAGATCGCCAGCGTCTGAATCAGGTTATCCATTGAGGGGCGGGATTTTAGCCGACCTCAGTCCGGCGCCAGGCCGAAGGGTTCCAGCGGCCCGCAACCGGCGCGGATCAACTCGGCCTTGCCGCCCGTCAGGTTGATCACGGTGGTCATGCCGTGTCCGCAGGTGCCCGCATCGATGATCAGGTCGACCTGCGTGTCGAGCCGATTGCAGATTTCCTCGGAATCACAGAGCGGTTCATCGTCTCCCGGCAGGATCAGCGTCGAACTCAGCAGCGGTTCATTCAGTTCCGCCAGCAGCGCCAGCACGACCGGATGATCGGGCACGCGCAGGCCGATGGTCTTGCGCTTGGGGTGCAGCACGCGACGCGGCAGTTCCTTGGTGCCCTCGAGGATGAACGTGTAGCTTCCCGGTGTCGCCGCCTTGAGCATGCGGTATTGCGCATTGTCGACGCGCGCGTAGGTGGCGATCTCCGACAGGTCGCGGCACAGCAGTGTGAAGTGGTGGCGCTCATCGACGCCGCGGATGCGCCGGATGCGCTCGAGCAGCGCGGCGTCACCGAGGTGGCCACCGAGCGCATAGGCCGAGTCGGTCGGGAACACCGCCAACCCACCCTTGCGGATAATCGACGCCGCATGCGCGATCAGGCGCGGCTGCGGATTCTTTGGATGGATCTCGAAATAATCGGCCATCAGTTCCACGCTTCCCAGACAGGCTTCAGGTCGGCGGGCAGTTGCACCATGCGACCCAGGTCGATGTAGCTTTCGCCCGGGCCGTGGAAATCCGAGGCGCGCGAGGCGAGGAAACCGAATTCGCGCGCAATGCCGGCAAACTCGCGGATCTCGGTTTCGTTGCTCGATCCTGATACCACTTCGATCCCCTGCCCGCCGCAATCCTTGAAGGCCGCATAGAGCGCGCGTCGCTCGGCCGAGGTCAGCCGGTAGCGGCCGGGATGCGCGATCACCGCGATGCCCCCCGCGTCCCTGATCCAGTTCACGGCGTCCTGCAGGTCGGCCCAGGCATGGCTGACATAACCGGGCTTGCCCTTGGCCAGCCAGTGGTCGAACACGGTCTTCACATCGGGGGCGAAGCCACGCTCGACGATGTAGCGCGCGAAATGCGAACGCGAGATCAACGCCGGGTTGCCGACATACTTGAGCGCGCCCGCGTAGGCGCCATCGATGCCGGCTTTTGCCAGTTCTTCCGCCATCAGGCCGGCGCGCGCGTCACGCCCGCTGCGCACACGCGCCAGGCCGGTAACCAGATCGGCATGGTGGTGATCGAAATTCAGGCCGACGATATGCACGGTCTGATCGTCGCCCCAGGACACCGAGATTTCGACCCCGTTGATGAAGCCCAGGCCGACCGCTGCGGCTGCCGCGCGCGCCTCGTCCAGTCCGCCGATCTCGTCATGGTCGGTCAGCGCCAGCAGGTCGACACCATTGGTCCGGGCACGCTCCACCAGCACGGCCGGCGCCAGCAGACCGTCCGAGACGATCGAATGACAGTGCAGGTCGGCGTTCTTTGGCATCACGGCAGCTTGTCGAGCGAACGCAGGTAGGCGGCGAAATCCGCGCCGACCTCGGCATGCCGCAATGCGTATTCCACGGTCGCCTGCAGGTAACCGAGCTTCGAGCCGCAATCGTAGCGCACGCCCTGGTAGCGATAAGCCAGCACCTGTTGTTCCGCGAGCAGTGCCGAAATCGCGTCGGTGAGCTGGATTTCGCCGCCCGCGCCCGCCTGCGCTTTTTCCAGATGATCGAAGATGCGCGGCGTCAACACATAGCGTCCGACCACGGCCAGCGTCGACGGCGCCACCTCGGGTTTCGGCTTCTCGACGATCGCGCTCACGCGCTCGACCCGTTCGCCGAGCGGTTGCGCGGCGACGATGCCGTAGCTCGCGGTGTCCTCGCGCGGCACATCCTGCACGCCCAGCACCGAACAACGGTAATAGTCGTAGGTATCGACCATCTGCTTCATGACCGGCACGTCACCATCGAGCAGGTCATCGGCGAGCAGCACGGCAAAAGGCTCCTCGCCAATCACCGGCTTGGCGCAGAGCACCGCATGCCCGAGGCCGAGCGCCTCGGCCTGGCGGATGTAGATGCAATTCATGTGCTTCGGCAGGAGGTTATGCACGAACTCGAGCAGTTGGGTCTTGCCGCGCCGCTCCAGCTCGCTCTCCAGCTCGTAGGCCTTGTCGAAATGGTCCTCGATCGCGCGCTTCGAGCGGCCGGTAACGAAGATCATGTCGGTGATGCCGGCTGCCGCAGCCTCCTCGACCGCATACTGGATCAGCGGCTTGTCGACGATGGGCAGCATCTCCTTCGGGCTGGCCTTGGTGGCGGGCAGGAAGCGCGTACCCATGCCGGCGACCGGAAATACGGCTTTGGTGACCTTGTTCATTGTTCCAGCAACTCCTTGAATTGATCCTCGTCCAGAATGGTAACGCCCAATTCCTGCGCTTTCGTCAATTTCGAACCGGCTTCCGCGCCAGCGACGACAAAATCGGTCTTCTTCGACACCGAACCCGCGACCTTGCCACCCTGCGCCTCGATGAGCGCCTTCGCGTCCTCGCGCGTCAGGGACGGCAGCGTACCGGTCAGCACGAAGGTCTTGCCGGTGAGTGCCAACGTCAATGGCGCAGACGGCGCACCCTCGGGCCAATGCACCCCGGCGGCGCGCATCTGCTCGATGACTTCACGGTTGTGAGGCTCGGCGAAAAAATTCAGGATCGAGGCGGCAACCACCGGGCCTACGTCGGGAACCCGTTGCAGGCTCTCGATATCTGCTTCCAGCAAATTGTCCAGCGCGCCGAAATGGCGTGCGAGGTCTTTCGCCGTCGCTTCACCAACGTTGCGGATGCCCAGCGCGAAGATGAAGCGCGCCAGCGTCGTCTGCCGGCTCTTGTCGATGGCTGCCAGCAGGTTGCCGGCCGACTTCTCAGCCATGCGCTCGAGGTTGGCCAACGCCAGCAGCCCGAGCTTGTAGAGGTCGGCCGGCGTCTTGACGATGGCGTTGTCGATCAGTTGATCCACCAGCCTCTCGCCGAGGCCCTCGATATCCATGGCCCGGCGCGAGGCGAAATGCAGCAAGGCCTGCTTGCGCTGGGCCGGACAGAACAGCCCCCCGGTGCAGCGGGCGATGGCTTCATCGGCCGGCTTCTCGATCGCCGATCCGCACACCGGGCAGGATTTCGGCATGACGAACTCGGCCGCCACGGTCGGCCGCTTCTCCGGCACCACGGCCACCACTTCGGGAATCACGTCGCCGGCACGGCGGACGATCACGGTATCGCCGACGCGTACGTCCTTCCGCCGGACTTCATCTTCGTTGTGCAGCGTCGCATTCGTTACCGTCACGCCGCCGACGAAGACTGGCTTGAGGCGGGCCACCGGGGTGATCGCGCCGGTGCGGCCGACCTGAACCTCGATCGCCTCGACCGTGGTCAGCGCTTCTTCCGCGGGAAACTTGTGCGCGATGGCGAAGCGTGGCGCGCGCGACACGAAGCCGAGTATTTCCTGGTCGGCGATGCGATTGACCTTGTACACCACCCCGTCGATATCGTAAGAGAGTGTGCGCCTGGCGGCACCAATGCGTTCGTAATAGCTGGCCAGCCCGACCGCGCCCTGCACCACGGCGCGCTCGGTGGCGACGGGGAAGCCCCAGCCGATCAGGCGATCCATCATCGCGCTGTGCAAAGTCAGCGCTGGCGAGACGGCACCCAGCGCATGGACATCGGCCACGCCGTAGGCGAAAAAACGCAAGGGGCGTTGCGCCGTGACCTTCGGATCGAGCTGGCGCAGGCTGCCGGCAGCCGCGTTGCGCGGATTCGCGAATTCCTTTTCGCCCCGGCTGCGCTGGCGCTCGTTGAGGCGTTCGAAGTCGCGGCGCAGCATCAGCACCTCGCCGCGCACCTCGAGCATGGCCGGCACGTCGCTGCCGTGGAGGCGCAGCGGAATGTTGCGCACCGTGCGCAGGTTCTGCGTCACGTCCTCGCCGGTGTAACCGTCACCGCGCGTCGCCCCCTGCACGAACATGCCCTGCTCGTAGCGCAGGGTGATCGCCAGGCCATCGAACTTGGGCTCGCAGGCGTAGTCGATGCGCTCCTTGTCCAGCCCTTCGCGGCAGCGCCGATCGAAGGCTGCCGCCTCTTCGGGACTGAAGGCGTTGTTGAGCGAGAGCATCGGGACTGCATGCGTGACCGGCTTGAATGCCGCCAGCGGTTTGCCGCCGACGCGTTGCGTTGGCGAATCGTCTACCCGCAGCTCCGGATGCTGTGCCTCGATATCCTGCAGTTCGCGAAACAACTGGTCGTACTCGGCGTCCGGAATCGTCGGTGCATCGAGCACGTAGTAGGCATGGTTGTGACGCTCGATCTCGGCGCGCAGGAAGGCGGCGCGTCTGGCAGGACTTTCGGGCATCAGGAGAACAGGCGCAGGGCTCGCAGGCTGCCAGGGGCGATGCCCCGCTCGGCCATGCGGTGCTGCAACTCCTCGATGCGTCCGCGGATCACGCTCACCGTGGCATCGGTCAGCGCCTTGCGATGCGCATCGGACAACTGGCCGTGCAGCGCGGCGGCGCACCCGCCCGCGAACGCGATCATCCGGTCGAACGTCTGCGTGCCTTGCGCCACGCGCGGCACGTCGATGCTGAAGATCAGGTCGATCAGCGCCATGTCGGCCACCCGGTCTGCCGGGAAGTTCGTCGCGGAGCGGCAGATCAGGGAATAGGCTTCGCTATCGTCGCCATCGTCGGTCTCGAAGGCCACGAAACGTTCGCCCTCGAGCTTGAGTCCGGCGGCGTCGATCAGGGGTTTCAGCGCGGCGCCAGGCATGTGCGGGGTCTTGCCGGGCAGGACATGCACGCTCAGTTGAAGATCAACCGAAGCGCAGAAGGCATCGAGTTCGCGCGCCCGCACGAGCAGCGCCGCGGCATCGGGCGTCTGAACCTGGCCGACAAAGCGCTGCGCCAATCGGGCAATGCCATCGATGAAGGCCGCGAGAGTTTCGGCGCTGACCACGCCCTGTCGGTCCACCAGTTGCAAAGCTGCAGCAAGCTCGGACACTCGGCCGGCGTCATGGGCTTGCAAGCTGCGCCAATGCCCGGTCTGGGCATCGAGGCCCAGCCACTGGATCGGCTTGTCGATGTGGGCTGACCAATCCTTGTGCTCCTCCCAGAGCACATTGACCGGCACGGGCGCGACAAACTCGATGTGCATCAGGCAATCGGCCCGGCCATCGCCCCACTCTTCCGGAACGGGAACCTGATGCGGGACCTGTTCTTCCTCGATATCCAGCAGCAAGTCCACTTCGGAACCACCGCCCAATGCCTGCGTTTCGGGCTCCAGCGGCAGGTCGGCATCCATGTAGCCAGGTTCACGAATTGTGGGGAGGGTCGTGACGGCTGCTTCGTCTGCTTCGTCGGCGGGGGCGGCAAAGCCGGGTTCGGTCTTTTCGCCCGGGGGCGGCTGCCGGTCGGCCATCAGCACGTCGGGCGCGGACTTGGGCAGCAACTGCTCGGCGCGCCGGCGTTGCTGCTTCTCCTGCCAGAGGTTGTACAGCCAGACCGCAACGACCAGGGCCACGCCCAGGGCGATCAGTGCAATTTGCAAGTCGCTCATGTTGCCCCCCCTTCCCATCCTCCCCTCACGGGGAGGTGACGGATGTTCGCCGCTCCGCGGCTCCGGTTTGTTGGCTGCACCGCCCTTGGGGCAGCCCTGCGGGCGGCGCTGATCATGCTGCTTCCTTGTCGGCCATGCGCAACGCTTCCTCGATATCCACCTCGACGACGCGCGACACGCCCTGCTCCTGCATGGTGACGCCGATCAACTGCTGCGCCATCTCCATCGTGATCTTGCTATGCGTGATGAACACGAACTGCGTCTGGCGCGACATGCGCTTGACCATCTCGCAGTAACGAATCGTGTTGCTGTCGTCGAGCGGTGCGTCGACTTCGTCGAGCATGCAGAACGGCGCCGGGTTGAGCTGGAACATCGCGAAGACCAGCGCGATCGCCGTCAGCGCCTTCTCGCCCCCCGACAGCAGGTGGATCGTCGAATTGCGCTTGCCCGGCGGCTGCGCCATGATCTGGATGCCGGCATCAAGGATCTCGTCGCCGGTAAGGATCAGCTTGGCCTCGCCGCCGCCGAACAGTTCCGGGAACAGCGCGCCGAAGTGGCCATTCACCGTGTCGTAGGTTTCCTGCAGCTGTTCGCGCGTTTCGCGGTCGATGCGGCGGATCGCATCTTCGAGCGTGTTGATCGCGGTCGTCAGGTCGGTCGATTGCTCGTCGAGGAAGCCCTTGCGCTCCTTCGCGGTCGACAGCTCCTCGAGCGCGGCAAGGTTCACCGGGCCCAGCGCCTCGATCTCGGCGGTCAGGCGCGTGATGTCGGCCTGCAGCGTGCCGTCGCGCAAGCCCGGCGTCAGCTCGACGGCCAGTGCGGCTTCGTCCTCGGGACTGACGACATGGGCCTCGGCGAGGCGTTCCTGGAATTGTTCGACATTGAGCTGCGCCGCCTGCTGCTTGAGCTTGAGGTCGTTGATCTTGTCGCGCGCCGGCTGCAGGCCCTGCTCGATCTTGAGTCGCTCCTCGTCGATTGTGCGCAGCTGGCTCGCGGCTGACTCGAGCGCGTTGCGCCGTTCTGCCAGGGCTGACTCCTGCGTCCCCTTGACGGACAGGGCCGACTGCAACTGTTCCTGGAACACCGCGTCGCTGATCGCGGCCAAATCCTGCGCCGCGGCCGCGCGGTCCTCGGTGACCTGCGCAAGTTGGGTTTTCGCGGTTTCAGCCGCCCGTGCGTTGTCCTCGAGCTTGGAACGGCATTCCTTTTCGGAGAAGCCGGCATCCTGCGCCTCGCGCGCCAGCTGGTGCTCCAGCGCACGCGCTTCGCGCAAGGCCGTGTCGCGCTGGCGTTGCAGTTCCTGGGCGGCCTCGGTGCGTGCCCGCGCATCGTTGAGCGCCTCCCGCGCCTTGCTGGCTTCCTCGTCGGCGGCCAACTGGGCGGTTTTTTCCTCTTCCTCGACGCGAATGATCTCGTCGAACTCGCGGGCGATCTGCGCGGCACGCTCATCATGCCGCGCCTGCGCCTGCGTGAGCTTCAAGGCCTCGACCTGTGCGGCATGGAGTCGCTGTTGCGCCTCCTGCTGCGCCCGGCGCAGATCGGCCAGCTGCTGCGATCCGGTCGCCACGGCCTGTTCGGCTTCCTGTTGCACGTCGCGCGCCTGGTGCTCGACCTCCTCGAAAGCCATGATCTGGGTGGCCAGCTCGTCGATCTCGCGCTGGCGCTCGATCACGCCGTGGGTCTTCGCATCCGGCGCATAGAGCGTCAGCCCGTGCGGCGTCGCGAGGTGGCCGGCACGATTGACACTGCTTGCGCTGCCCGCCAGCAGCGTGGCGTCGTCATCGACCGCCTGTACGTCCCCAAGCCAGTCGTCGAGCACCGCGGACCAGCGCGCATCGTGGCAACGCACCTTGCTGCGCAGGCTGCCGGCGGCGGCGGCCCCGCTGGTGCCCTGGCACAGGGCCAGCGCCACGGTTGCCGGCGGCGGTGACGCCAGCGCCTGCCGCAACTTGCCCACATCGGCGGGTACCGCCATCAGGCGTTCGCGCAGCACGGCTTCGACCGCCGTTTCCCAGCCCGCCTCGACCTCGAGGCCGTGCCAGAGCGGCTCGGCGTCCGCGAGGCCCAGTTCCGCCAGCCAGGCCGGCACATTGCCGCCCTGACCGACACGGCTTTGCAGCTGGACGAGTGCATCGTGGCGCGCCCGGGTCGCCGTGACGTTGCGATGGGCCGTCTGGAGCGCTTCGCGCTTTTCCCGAAGCGCGGCTTCGAGCAAGGGCTGGCGCGCCTGCAGTTCGGCCAGCTTGTCCTGATGCTGGACGAGTGCAGCTTCGGCCTGCGCTTCGCCTTCCTGCGCGGCGGCGAGTTGCGCCGGATCCGGCGCCGCCAGGGCAGCCCGTTCGGCGTCAAGCCGCTGGCGCCGCTGGGCCAGATTGTCCAGCGCGCGCACCGCGTGGCCGCGGTCGGCCTCGGCCAGCCGCAGCGATTGTTCGGCGGCGTTCAGCGCCTTGCGCGCTTCACCGACCTGGGCCTCGGCCTGCCGGACGGCCTCTTCGGCCTCGGGCAGGCGCGCGGTGGCTTCCTCATGGCGCGCGGCCGCCGTGGCCGCACGTTCGCGCGAGTTTTCCAACAGCGAGTTCCAGCGGAACTCTTCTTCCTCGACACGGCGCATCTCGCCCGACCAGTGCTGCTCCTGGCCGTCGAGCTGGGCGAGCCGGGTCTCCAGCCGCAGCCGGGAATCGCGCAGGTGGGCGATCTCCGATTCCAGGCGCTTGACCTCGGCGTTGGCCGAATACATTTCCGCCTGCGCGGCATGCAAGGCGTCGGAGGCCGCGAAGTGCGCCTCGCGGGTCTGCTCGACGCGCGCCTCGATTTCCCGCAATGACGCGGTTTCAGCCTCGACGCGGTTGATCTGCTCGGCCACTAAACGCTCAAGCTTCAGCGCATCGGCCTGCGCATCGTTGCGCTTCTTGAGCCAGAGCAGGCTCTGGCGCCGGTTCAACTGGTGCTGCAGATCGCGAAACTGCCGCGCCACCTCGGCCTGGACTTCCAGCCGACCGACCTGGCTCTCGAGTTCGCCGCGGATGTCGTCGACGCGGGCGAGATTCTCTCGGGCATCTTCCAGCCGGCCCTCGGTCTCCTTGCGACGCTCCTTGTATTTGGTGACGCCGGCGGCCTCTTCGAGGAAGAAGCGCAGCTCGTCGGGCTTGGCCTCGACGATGCGGGAAATCATGCCCTGCCCGATGATCGCGTAGGCGCGCGGCCCGAGGCCGGTGCCGAGGAACAGGTCGATCACGTCGCGGCGGCGCACGTGCATGTTGTTGATGTAATAGCTGGAATTGCCTTCCCGGTCGAGGATGCGCTTGACCGTGATCTCGGCATACTGGTTCCACTGACCGGTCACCCGGCTCTGGGCATTGTCGAAGAACAGCTCGACGCTGGCGCGGCCGACTTCCTTGCGACCGCCCGAGCCCTTGAAGATCACGTCCTGGATCGACTCGCCGCGCAGTTCCGAGGCCTTGGATTCGCCCAGCACCCAGCGCACCGCATCGATGATGTTGGACTTGCCGCAGCCGTTCGGCCCGACCACGCCCGCAAGCTGGTTGGGGAACAGCACGGTGGTCGGCTCGACGAAGGACTTGAAGCCGGCGATCTTGAGCTTGGTCAGGCGCACGCGGGAACGGGAATCAGGTTTAGGACGCCGGATTATAAACGGTGGCGCCACCGCCATCCGGCCAATGGAAAGTCAGCCCTGGCGGGACGGCATCCGGCTGCTCCCGGGGGTATCATGGTTGTGGGCATGCGCCCTCTCCGTTTGGCATAAATGGCTGATGCAATTCAAAAAGAGCTGGTATTCCGGGCTCGCGGGCTGACCAAGATCTACCGCATGGGCGAGGTGGAAGTGCCGGCCCTGCGCGGCATCGACCTCGACCTCTTTGCCGGGGAACTGGTGGTGTTGCTCGGCCCCTCGGGCAGCGGCAAGTCCACCCTGCTGAACATCCTCGGCGGGCTCGACACACCGACGGCCGGCGAGGTTTTCTACCTCGACCACAACCTTACCGCCGCCGGCGAGCACGACCTGACGCTGTTCCGCCGCGACCATGTCGGCTTCGTGTTCCAGTTCTACAACCTGATCCCGAGCCTGACGGCGCGCGAGAACGTCGCCGTGGTGACCGAGATCTCCCGGGCGCCGATGACCCCCGAGGCGGCGCTCGGATTGGTCGGACTGGGCGAACGGCTCGACCACTTCCCGGCGCAGTTGTCGGGTGGTGAGCAGCAGCGTGTCGCCATCGCGCGGGCCATCGCCAAGAACCCGGCCGTGTTGCTCTGCGACGAACCGACCGGCGCGCTCGACTCGCAGACCGGCGTGGTGGTGCTCGAAGCCCTGGAAAAGGTGAATCGCGAACTGGGCACGCTGACGGTGCTGATCACCCACAACGTCGGCATCGCCGACATGGCCGACCGCGTGGTACGCCTCAGTGACGGCCACGTCGTCGAGAGCCACGCCAACACGGCCAAGGTTCCGGCCCACAGCCTGAGCTGGTAGGCACGCACGATGGCCCGGCTGTTCGACCTCCTGCACCCGCTCGACCGCAAGCTGCTGCGCGACCTCTGGCACATGCGCGGCCAGGTGCTGGCGATCGCGGCGGTGATCATGGGTGGCGTGGCGACGCTGGTGATGTCGTTGTCGACCTATGACTCGCTGACGACCACCCGCGACCGCTTCTACGCCGAATACCGCTTCGCCGAAGTCTTCGCGATACTCAAGCGCGCGCCGGAGTCGGTGGCCGAGCGCCTGCGCGACGTGCCGGGCATTGATCGGCTGGAAACCCGCGTGCGCGCCGGCGTGAAGCTCGAGGTGCAGGGCTTTTCCGACCCGATCACCGGCCTCCTGCTTTCGGTGCCCGATAGCGGACTGCCGCAGCTCAACGGCATCCACATGAAGCGCGGTCGCCACGTCGAGCCCTACAGCAGCGACGAGGTGGTGCTCTCCGACACCTTTGCCGAGGCGCACCGGCTGGAACCGGGCGACAAGATCGCCGCCATCATCAACGGCAAGCGCAAGGCGCTCACCGTGGTGGGCGTGGCGGTTTCGCCGGAATATGTGTACCAGATCGCGCCCGGCGCGATGTTCCCCGACTTCAAGCGCTACGGCGTGCTCTGGATGGGACGCAATGCCCTCGGCGCCGCCTACGACATGACGGGCGCGTTCAACAACGTCACCCTGACCCTGCAGCGCGGCGCGCACGTGCAGGAAGTGATCGACCGCGTCGATGGCATCCTCGCCGCCTATGGCGGCACGGGCGCCTACCCACGCAAGGACCAGTTCTCCAACCGCTTCCTGTCGGAGGAACTCAAGCAGTTGCAGACCACGGCGACGATCTTCCCGGCGATCTTCCTCGGCGTGGCGGCCTTCCTGCTCAACGTCGTGATCACGCGCCTGATTGCCCTGCAGCGCGAGCAGATCGCGATCCTCAAGGCCTTCGGCTATTCCTACCTGGCCATCGGCGGCCATTTCGTCAAGCTGGTGCTGGTCGTCGTCGTCATCGGCGTGGCGGCGGGCACGGCGCTCGGGGCCTGGTTCGGCCGCGGGCTGTCGGATGTCTACATGGAAACGACGTTCCGCTTCCCTTACCTCGACTACCTGCTGAATGCCGGCGTGGTGCTGGTCGCGCTGGCGGTGAGTGCCGTCGCCGCGGTGAGCGGGACGCTCGTTTCGGTCTACCGTGCCGCACGGCTGCCGCCGGCGGAGGGCATGCGGCCCGAAACGCCGACGATCTACCGCGCCACGCTGATCGAGCGCCTCGGCTTGCAGCGCTGGCTGGCCGCGCCCTCGCGCATGATCATCCGCCATATCGAGCGCCGCCCGATCAAGTCGCTGCTGACCGTGCTCGGCATCGCCTGCGCCAGCGGCCTGATGATGGTGGGCAACTACCAGAAGGGGGCGATCGACTTCATGGTGGATGTGCAGTTCCGCCACGCCGCACGCGAGGACCTGGCGCTGACCTTCATCGAGCCGACCTCGGGCAAGGCACTGCACGAACTGGCGGCCCTGCCCGGCGTGATGCACGTCGAGGGCTTGCGCGACGTGCCTGCCATCCTGCACTTCCGCAACTACAGCCACCGTGCTGCGTTGTTCGGCATCCAGCCCGACGGCGAACTGCACCGCTCGCTCGACCGCAGCCTGCGGCCCGTCAGCGTACCGGTCGGCGGCGTGGTGCTGACCGACCACCTCGCCAACCAGATACTGCACGTCCAGCCGGGTGACCTGCTGACGGTGGAGATCCTCGAGGGCCGGCGCCGCACCGTCGAGGTGCCGGTGCTCGGCATCACGCAGCAATACCTCGGTGTCTCGGCCTACATGCAGCAGGCATCGCTCAACGCACTGCTGCGCGAAGGCAATGTCGTGACGGGTGCCTATCTGGGCATCGAGCCCGGCACCGAACCGCTGGTCTATGCCGAACTGCACGAACGTCCGCGCGTGCTCGGCATGGTGGCGAACGCCGCGGCGATCCGCAGCTTCTACGCGACGATCGGCGAGTTCGTCTTGTTCTACAACCTCGTGGCGACCGTGCTGGCCGGCGCCATCGGCTTCGGCGTCGTCTACAACAGCGCGCGCATCGCGCTGTCCGAGGGCGGGCGCGAACTGGCCAGCCTGCGCGTGCTGGGCTTCACCCGGGGCGAGATTGCCTATATCCTGCTCGGCGAGCTGGCGGTGCTGGCCCTCGCGGCCATCCCGGCCGGAATGCTCGTCGGCATCGGGCTGGTCGGCATCCTGGTGCAGGCCTTCAAGAGCGAGTTGTACCGCCTGCCCCTGATCCTCACGCCGGAAAACTATGCGATGGGCGCGGCGGTGATCGTCGTGTCGGCGCTGCTCTCGGGCTGGCTGGTCTGGCGCCAGCTCGGCCGGCTGGATCTGATCGGCGTCCTCAAGACGCGCGAATAGGCGGAATACGGTAAGAAACTGGAAGGAAAGCAGCATCATGCAGTTGCGCGCACGAATCGGCATCACCCTTCTCGCAGTCGCCATCGCCGGCGGGCTGGCACTCGGCTTCATGCCGCGCGCCGTCCCCGTGGACATCGTCGAAGCGGCCAAGGCCCCCCTGCAAGTCACGGTCGAGGAAGAAGGCAAGACGCGCGTGCGCGACCGCTATGTCATCTCTGCGCCGGTGAGCGGCCAGGCACGGCGGATCGTCCTGCGCGTCGGCGATCAGGTCCAGGCCGGCCAAGTGGTGGCGCTCATCGAGCCCCTCCGCTCGAGTGCACTGGATCCGCGTTCCCATGCACAGGCCGCCGCCGCGGTGCATTCGGCCGAGGCCGCGCTTGCGGCAGCACGCGCGAACGCAAAGGCAGCAGCCAGTGCGGCCACGCTTGCCCGCCAGGAGCTTGCGCGCGCCGAATCGTTGCGCGCGTCGAACTTTATTTCGCCGCAGGGCCTGGACAAGGCACGCACCGATGCCGACCGCAGCCTGGCGGTGAAGACGGCGGCGGAGCACGAGGCCACGGCCGCACAGTTCGAGGTCGAACGTGCCCGTGCCGCGCTCGCGAGCACCTCCAGGCGACCGGGCGACAAGGCGGCAGACACGCTGGACGTGCGCACGCCCGTGGCCGCCGCCGTGCTCAAGGTGCTGCATGAAAGCGAAGGCACGGTGCAGGCCGGCAGCCCCTTGCTCGAGGTCGGCGACCCGGCATCGCTCGAGGTCGAGGTCGAGGTGCTCTCCAGCCAGGCCGTGAAAATCCGGCCCGGCACAAAAGTCCTGTTCGATCGCTGGGGCGGCGACAAGGCCTTGGATGGCATCGTGCGCGTCGTCGAGCCGACCGGCTACACGAAGGTCTCGGCACTCGGCGTCGAGGAGCAGCGGGTACGTGTGATCGCCGATCTCGCCTCACCGCGCGCGGAATGGCAGCAGGTCGGCGACGGCTATCGCGTCGAGGCGCGCTTCATCGTTTGGGAAGAAGACGACGTACTGCAAATTCCCGCCAGCGCGCTGTTCCGCCACGACGGTGGCTGGGCGGTGTTCGTCGCATCCGAGGGCCGCGCCCGCCTGCGGGCGATCCGGACGGGCCAGCGCAACGGCTTGCGCGTCCAGGTGCTGGCCGACTTGCAGGCCGGGGACCGGATCATCGCGCACCCGGACGACAAGATCGCCGACGGCACGCGTGTCAAGCCGCGCTGAACGCCCGCGCCATGACGCGTTCCGCCGCCTTTTTGCTGGGCACCCGCGCCCTGTTGCCCATGCTGCTGGGCGTGGCGCCGTTCGGGGTCATCTACGGCGTGGTCGCCCTGCAAAGCGGCATCCCGCCGCTGGCGGCCTTCCTGATGTCCTCGCTGGTATTCGCCGGCTCGGCGCAATTCCTGCTCGCGCAACTGGTCGGCGCGGGCGCCCCGGCCCTGCTGATGGTCGGCGCGGTCGGCCTGATCAACCTGCGGCACGCGCTCTACAGCGCCTCGGTCGCCCCGATTCTGCATGCGCTGCCGCGCCGCTGGAAGCTGCTGCTCGCTTACCTGCTGACCGATGAAGCCTATGCCGCCGCGATTCCGCACCTGCTGGCCGAGCCGCGCTCGCCGCAGGCACACTGGATCCTGTTCGGCGCCGGCTTCGCGCTCTGGTTCGGCTGGCAGCTTTCGACCCTCGTCGGTGTGCTGGTCGGCGCGCAATTGCCGGCCGATCTCGGGCTCGACTTCGCCCTGCCCCTCACCTTCATCGCCATCGTCGTGCCGCTGATCGACAGCCGCGCACGCCTCATCGCCGCGCTGGTCGCCGGCGCGGTCGCCGTCCTGCTGGTCGCCCTGCCCTACAAAACCGGCCTGTTCGCCGCCGCGCTGGCCGGCCTCGCCGCCGGCGCCTTCATGCAGGGCGGAGAGAAATCATGAGTCAGACCGTGCTGCTCACGCTCTGGGTCGTCTGCGGCGTACTCACCTTCGCGATCCGCTATTCGTTCATTGCGCTCGAAGGCCACTTCCGGCCACCGGGCTGGTTCATTCGCTGGCTGCCCTTCGTGCCCATCGCCGCGCTGACGGCGATCACCGTGCCGGAACTGCTGCTCGTTGCCGGGCAACTGGATGTCGGCTTCGACAATCCACGTTTCTGGGCTGGGCTGTTCGCCATCGGCGTCGCCGCGCGCTGGAAGAACACGCTGCTCACCATCGCCAGCGGCTTCGCGGCCTTCGGAATCCTGAACTGGCTTCTCTGAAAGTCAGCGCTGGCAAGACGGCACACCTTTGAATAGACTCCGAGCCCTCGCCACCGTCATTCATTTGGACGACATGAACAAGAACAAGACCGAGCGACTGCTCGCGCTGTATCGCACCATGGTGCGCATCCGTGCCTTCGAGGATGCCGCCGAGGAGGCCAGCCGCGGCGGGGTCGCCGCCTTCGGCAGCGCCTCCACCGGAAAAGCCCTCGTTCGCGGCCCACTGCACCTCTCCACCGGGCAGGAAGCCGTTGCCGCCGGCGTCTGTGCCTGCCTCGAGCGCAGCGACTACCTGACCTCGACCCATCGCGGCCACGGCCACACGCTGGCCAAGGGCGCGGACACCACGGCGATGATGTGCGAGCTGTTCGGCCGTGCCACCGGCACCAATCACGGCAAGGGTGGATCGATGCACATCGCCGACTTTTCGGTCGGCATGCTCGGCGCCAACGGCGTCGTCG
>CAZTWA010000008.1:0-28844 GCA_964617225.1 uncultured Methyloversatilis sp. | reverse complement strand
ACCTGTCCGTCGATATCGTGTCGAAACGCAAGGACGAAATCGGCCAGGTGCTCGATGCCATGAACACCACCACGACGCGCCTGCGGCAGATCATCAGCGAAGTGAATGTCGCGAGCGATGCCTTGAACAATGCGGCGGGGCAGGTCTCGGCGACGGCGCAGAGCCTGTCGCAGTCGTCGAGCGAACAAGCCGCGTCGGTGGAAGAAACCACGGCGTCGGTGGAACAGATGACCGCGAGCATCAGCCAGAACACCGAGAACGCCAAGGTCACCGACGGCATGGCCTCGACGGCCGCCGTGCAGGCCCAGGAAGGCGGCGGCGCGGTCAAGGAAACCGTCGATGCGATGAAACAGATCGCCGACAAGATCGGCATCATCGACGACATCGCCTACCAGACCAACCTGCTGGCGCTGAATGCGGCGATTGAAGCCGCGCGGGCCGGCGAACACGGCAAGGGCTTCGCGGTGGTTGCGGCGGAAGTCAGGAAGTTGGCCGAACGCTCGCAAGTCGCCGCGCAGGAAATCGGCCAGGTCGCCAGCTCGTCGGTCAAGCTCGCCGAGAAAGCGGGATCGCTGCTCGACGAAATGGTACCGAGCATCAAGAAGACCTCGGACCTCGTGCAGGAAATCGCCGCGGCCAGCCAGGAACAAAGCTCGGGCGTTGGCCAGATCAACGGGGCGATGGGCCAGCTCAACAAGGCGACGCAGCAGAACGCCTCGGCCTCCGAGGAACTCGCGGCCACCGCTGAGGAAATGGGTGGCCAGGCCGCACAGCTGCAGGAGCTCATGGCCTTCTTCCGCCTCGACACCAGCGCAAAAGTCAGCGCCAGCGGGACGGCACGCAGCAGCCGTCCGGCTGCCAAGGTCGCTGCTGCGCAACGTTCGAGTGGTGCGGGTGCCGGCAGCTTCAAGGCGGCCGCCGCGGACGAGCAGGACTTTGAGCGTTTCTGACCAGTCGATGAGGAGAACACCATGAGTAATCTGGTCAAGGCAGCCGCCAGCGCGGTGACCGCCGCCAAGGCGGTGGCGACCGGGGGCGGCGACGCCCATCAATACCTGACTTTCACCCTCGGCGGCGAGATGTTCGCCGTCGGCATCCTCAACGTGAAGGAGATCATCGAATACGGCAATCTCACTGAAATCCCGATGATGCCGCCTTTCATACGCGGCGTGATCAACCTGCGCGGCGCGGTGGTGCCGGTGGTCGACCTGGCCGCCCGCTTCGGCGGCAAGCCGAGCGAGGTGCAGCGCCGCACCTGCATCGTCATCGTCGAGGTAACGCAGGAGGACGCCAAGCACGATATCGGCATCATGGTCGATGCGGTGTCGGAGGTGCTGGAGATTCCCGCCGCGGAAATCGAGCCGCCGCCGTCGTTCGGCGCCCGGATCCGCGCCGACTTCATCGCCGGCATGGGCAAGGTCAACAGCAAGTTCGTCATCATCCTCGAAATCCAGAAAGTCCTCTCCGTCGATGAGATGGCCATGTTGGCCACCGTCGGACAGAATGCTACGGAACCGCAAACGGCGAACGGGTAGTACCGCGCCGCAACCTTATCCAGGGAGTACTGCCATGCTTGCCCAAATCAAGGTCCGGACACAAATGCTGGTGCTGGTCGGCGCCAGTTTCATCGCCTTCGTGGCGGCCATGGGCATCGCGGTGCTCGCCCTGCAGGCCAATGCCGCGCGCTTCGCGGACTTCATCGCGCAGGACGCGGCGCGGCTGGCGGCGTTCAACGAGATGTACGCGCAGGGCCTGCAAAGCGGTCAGGCGCTGCGCAACATCATGCTCGACCCGGGCAACCGCAAGGCGTATGACAACCTCGATCAGGCCCTGGGCGACTTCGAAGCAGCACAGGCGAAGGCGGGCAAGCTGTCGGCCAGCCGTGCCGAACTCCGCAAGCTGGTCGACACCATCGCCACCCTTGCGAAGCAGCAGTCGGCCGCGCGCAGCGAAGTACTCGCCGCGGTCGCGGCCAAGAACATCGACGAGGCGAAGTCACTGCTGAACAAGAAGGAAACGCCGGCCTGGCGTGCGCTCAAGAAGGACTTGCTGGGCGGCATCGAAAAGCTTGAAAAGGAAGCATCCGCCACCGAACAGCAGCTGGCTGAGGAGTCGCGGCGCAATCAACAGGGCATCGTGCTGGCCGGGGTCGTGGCCCTGCTGGCGATGCTGGCGATCTCGTTCCTGATCGTGCGCAACCTGCTGAGCCAGCTCGGTGGTGAACCGGCTTACGCGGTCGATGTCATGCAACGCGTGGCGGCTGGGGATCTGTCGAACGAGATCGACGTGGATGAAAAGAATACGTCCAGCCTGCTTTTCGCCATCCGCAAATCCAATCAAAGCCTGGCCGGGATCATCGCCGAAGTGCGCACCGCAGCCGATGCCCTGATGAATGCCGCCGGGCAGGTTTCGTCGACAGCGCAATCCTTGAGCCAGTCTTCGTCGCAGCAGGCGGCTTCCGTCGAGGAGACCAGCGCATCGGTGGAGGAGATGGCCGCATCGATTAACCAGAACAGCGAAAATGCCAACGTGACCGACAAGATCGCCGGCAAGGCCGCGCAACAAGCCGTCGATGGCAGCAGTGCCGTGCGCGACACGGTTGATGCGATGCAGCAGATTGCCGGCAAGATTGGCATCATCGACGACATTGCCTACCAGACCAACCTGCTGGCGCTAAACGCGGCCATCGAGGCGGCGCGCGCCGGCGATGCCGGCAAGGGTTTTGCCGTGGTCGCCGCCGAAGTGCGCAAGCTCGCCGAGCGCTCGCAGGTCGCGGCACAGGAAATCGGCCAGGTGGCCAGTTCGTCGGTGAGCCTTTCGGAGAAGGCGGGCAAGCTGCTCGAAGAGATGGTGCCGAGCATCAAGAAGACCTCGGATCTCGTGCAGGAGATCGTGGCGGCCAGCCAGGAACAAAGTTCGGGTGTCGGGCAGATCAACGGCGCCATGAGCCAGCTCAACCGGGCGACGCAGCAGAACGCATCAGCCTCGGAAGAACTCGCGGCGACGGCGGAAGAAATGAACGGCCAGGCTGCCCAGTTGCAAGACCTGATGGAGTTCTTCAAACTGAAGCGGTGAAAGTCAGCGCTGGCGGGACGGCATCACCTCCTTGTCCTGCCCATTCCACCCATGCCAATCCTTTGAATGGGCACCCAAGACCATCCCGACATCACGAACGCCGAGTTCGCGCAGTTCCAGCGGCTGATCTACCAGATCGCCGGCATCAGCCTTGCGGACTCGAAGAAGGTGCTGCTCGTCGGCCGCCTGGGCAAGCGCCTGCGGGCGCTCGGCCTGGCCAGCTTTGGCGCCTACTACAAGCATGTCGCCAGCGGGGACGACCCGCTGGAGCGCCAGACCATGGTCGACCTGCTCACCACCAACGAGACCTACTTCTTCCGCGAGGAGGCGCACTTCGACTACCTGCGCCATGCCATCCTGCCTCAGCATCCGGCGGGCCAGTCCTTCGACGTCTGGAGCGCCGCCTCCTCGACCGGCGAGGAGATCTACACGATCAGCATGGTGCTGGCCGACGAACTGGGCGTGACGGGACAATGGACGATCCTCGGCACCGACATCAGCACCCACGTGCTGGCCATCGCCCAGCGGGGCCAATACTGGCTCGACCGGACGCGTGGCCTGCCGCAGGCGTATCTGCGAAAATACGGCCTCAAGGGCGTGCGCGCGCAGGCAGGCACGTTCCTGATCGCGCCGGAATTGCGCCGCCATACGCGCTTTCAGCAGGTCAATCTGAACGCTACGCTGCCGGACCTCGGCAAGTTTCACGTCATCTTTTTGCGCAACGTCATGATCTACTTCGACAACGACACCAAACGCCAGGTCGTGGGCCGGTTGGTCGAGCGGCTGCGGCCGGGCGGTTATCTCATCGTTGGCCATTCGGAGAGCCTCAACGGCATCAACGAGAGGGTGAAGATGGTGCGGCCGACGATCTATCGGATGCCCGGCTAGCCATGGCGAAGATCAAGGTCATGCTGGTCGATGACTCGGCGGTGGTGCGCCAGGTCAACCGCGAAACCCTCGAGAAGGAATCCGACATCGAGGTGATCGGTGTCGCCGCCGATCCGCTCTACGCGCTCGAGAAGATGAAGGCCGCGTGGCCCGACGTGCTGGTGATCGACATCGAGATGCCGCGCATGGACGGCCTCACCTTCCTGAAGAAGATCATGGCCGAGCATCCGACGCCGACCATCGTCTGCTCCTCACTGGCCGAGAAGGGCGCGTCCGCGACGATGGAGGCGCTGGCGGCCGGGGCGCTGGCGATCATTACCAAGCCCAAGATGGGCGTGAAGCAGTTCCTGCAGGATGCCGCCAACGACCTCGTCAGTGCCGTGCGCGCGGCTGCCCGTGCCAACCTGCGGCACATGCCCAGAGGCGCCAGCGTGCTGCCCGAATTGCGGCCGAAGCTGACGGCGGACGCCGTGCTCGCGGCGCAGACGGCCGGCCAGCGCGCGATGGCCGTGACCACCGACAAGGTAATCGCCATCGGTACCTCGACCGGCGGCACGCAGGCGCTCGAGGCCGTGCTGACGAAACTGCCGGCGGTGACGTCGGGTATCGTCGTCGTCCAGCACATGCCGGAGAAATTCACCGCGATGTTTGCCGAGCGGCTGGATTCGTTGTGCGCCCTCGAAGTGCGCGAGGCCTGCGACGGCGATCGCGTGCTGCCCGGCCGCGCGCTGATTGCACCTGGCGGCCGCCACATGATGCTCAAGCGCAGCGGCGCACAATATTACGTTGCCGTGGCCGACGGCCCGGTCGTCAATCGCCACAAGCCTTCGGTCGACGTGCTGTTCCGCTCCGTCGCGCAGGTGGCCGGGCGCAACGCGCTGGGCGTGATCATGACCGGCATGGGCGATGACGGCGCGCGCGGCATGAAGGAAATGCACGATGCCGGCGCGCAGACCATCGCCGAGGACGAATCGACCTGCGTGGTCTTCGGCATGCCCAAGGTCGCCATCGATCTCGGCGGCGTCGACAAGATCGTGCCCCTCGATCGCATCCCGCAGGAGATCATCGCCTACGGGCGATAAGCTTATGCCCGATCCCCTCCCGACTTCCGGCCGCTCGCTCGAACGCCTCGCGTTGAACATCAACCCGGGCGGCTGGTCGGTGCAGAATGAACGGCCGATTGCGACGCTGCTGGGTTCGTGCGTCGCCGTCTGTTTCTACGATCCCAAGCTCCGGCTTGCGGGGATGAACCACTTCCTGCTGCCGAGCCGCGCGAGTTCCAAGCTGGCCGACGAGGACATCGTGCTGAACGGCGACTACGCGATGGAGGTGTTGCGCAACGCCATGTACGCCAAGGGCGCGCAGGCCAGCCGCCTCGTGGCCAAGGCCTTCGGTGGCGGCAACATCGTCAGCTCGATCCAGATGGCGATCGGTGAGCGCAATGCCGACTTCGCGCGCGAGTGGCTCGAGCGTGAAAAGATTCCGCTGGTCGCCTCGGATTTCGGCGGGGCGTGGTCGCGCAAGGTGATTCTCGATCCGGTCAGCGGTGATGCCTTCTGCCGGCGTACGCCGATCAACAAGCCCGAGGTGCTGGCGATGGTCAAGGCCGAAAGCGATTACGAAAAGACGCTGATCGCGAGCAAGGCAGCGGCCCCCAGCCAGGGCAAGAAGATCGAGCTGTTCTGAGAGGAGAGGCCATGACTGATCCAGACGCCACGCCCGCCAGTCCGGAAACCGAACGGTATCGCGCCATCGCCGTCGCGGCGGCCAGCGGCGACCTGGTTTTCCCGACCTCGGCGGAACTCGGCTTGCGCATCAAGCGTGCGCTCGATGATCCCAACTGCTCGACGGACCAGGCGGCGAAACTGATCAAGGCCGAGCCGCTGCTTTCCGCGCGCGCCGTCGCCGTCGCGAACTCCGTGGCTTACAACCCGTCCGGCCGCGAAATCACCGACGTGCGCCAGGCCGTGTCGCGGCTGGGTTTTCGCACCCTGCGCTCGCTGACGATGGCCCTGCTGGTCAGGCAGATGTCTGGCCAGTCGGGCGATGCCCGGCTCAAGCGGCTGACGCAGCAACTGTGGGAACACACCGCGCATGTCGCGGCGCTGGCGCATGTCATCGCGCGGCGTGTTACGCATCAGGATCCCGAGGCTGCGCTGTTTGCCGGCATCCTCCACGAGGTCGCCGGCTTCTACCTGATCGCCACGGCGCCGGAAATGCTGGCCGAAATCCCGTCAGATTGGCAGGGGAGCGGGGAAGTGCGGGTTGGTACGGCACTGTTCAAGGTGCTCGAAGTTCCGGCCCCGATCGCCTCGGCCATCGGGGCGCTGTGGGAAGGCTATCTCGCGCATCCACCGACCTCGCTGGGGGATACGTTAATGCTGGCCGAGCAGCTTGCGCCAGTGGCTTCGCCGCTCTACTGGGCGCCCGCACAGGATGTGACCCGTGAGGCAGGCCTGCCTCACATCGAAATCCAACTGGATGAGGAAACCTTGACGAGCATCCTCGACGAGTCATCGGCAGAGGTGCAGTCCTTGATCGCTGCGCTGAAGTAATCACCGGTAACCGGTGCCGTCCCGCCCGCGCTGACTTTGGTTGGGCGCTTGCCGCTCCGGCCAGACGCCGGATTCGATCAACCAAAACAAACCGGGGAGCCAGCAACGGCTCCCCGGTTCGGGTGTTGCGTCGTGCGGACGGCTTACTTCTTGGACGCGCGGGCCATGTTGGCCATTGCGGCGGACGCGGTGGCCTGGGCGCTTTCGGAGAATTGCTTGGACATCTGCGTCAGGTTGGCGAACGCGCTGTTGGCTTGCGCCATCGCTGCACTGATGCCGGCAATGACTTGCTCGGAACCTGCCGGCGCGGCCTTGGTCGCCTGCGCGACCAAATTGGCGACCTGTTGCTGGTAGCCGGCGAAGGTGCTCTCCAGCGTCTTGACGAACTGTTGTTGCGACTCGTTGGAGATTTCGAGCATCGACTTCGAGTACTCGACGGCCTTTTCGACGGCCGGCTGGACGAGCGACGATTGCGCGGCCAGGGCTTGTTGGGGGTCCTTCGCCGCCATGAGGGACTTCGCGCCGGCGGCGCTGTCCTTCAGGGCGTCGCGCGCCGCGCTGAGGTTGAGGGCGGCAACACGCTCGGCGGACACCAGGGCAGTGTTGGCCAGGGCAAGCAGGGATTCGACAGCAGCCTGATTCTGTGCGGCGAGTTGTTCAAGATTAACGGCCATGATGTTCTCCAATGAATTAAGGGATTTGCTATGGACAAGACTATAACCGGAAAAATTGTGCACTGCAACAAAAAGTTTTGGCAGGGACTTTTGACAGGGATTGGCCGCGACCCGTGCCGGTCGCTGCTGTAGACTCGGCGGCACTCTATATCGGCCAGTTCACATGAAACCGCTCAATATCCTGCTGGCGGATGACACCAGTTCAGTCGGGCAGTTTGTCGCTGAATACCTGCGCCATGACGGACATCAGGTGACTTTTGTCGAGTCGGGTGAAGCCGCCGTGGCCGCTTACCAGCAACAGACCTTCGACCTCGTCCTGATGGATGTCGTCATGCCGGGCATCGGCGGTCTGGCGGCCGTCAAGCAGATCAAGGCCATTCGGGCGGCAAGGTGGGTGCCGATCATCATCATCACCGGCCTGGATGACGAGGCCAGCATCCTGGACGGCTTCATGGCCGGCGCCGATGACTACATGGTGAAGCCCATCAAGCCGATGGCGCTGGATATCCGCATCCGCTCAATGATGCGGATCGCCGCGATTCAGCGCGTATCGTCGGCCGTTATCGACCATGTGATTGAAGGCATCATCCAGATCGACCGGGTGGGACGCATCGGCCGATTCAACCGGGCGGCCGAAGCCATCTTCGGCTATGCCGAAGCGGAAGTACTGGGCAAGAACGTCAACATGCTGATGCCGCCGCCGTACAAGGAGGCGCACGACGACTACATCGCCCACTACGTGGCCACCGGCCAAGCCAAGATCATCGGCATTGGTCGCATGGTCACGGGACTGCGCAAGAATGGTGAATCCTTCCCGATGCATCTCGGCGTCACCGAGGCGTCCACGTCGGAAGGCAAGTTTTTCATCGGCCTGGTACGCGACATGACCGTCGAGGAACGCTTGCGCAGGCAGATCGAGCACATGGCAACGCACGATGCGCTGACGGGTTTGCCCAACCGCAACAAGTGCTGGAAGCGTCTGGAAGAGCGCTATGCGCTTCACCATGGCGGTCAGGGGCCGGCTGAGTGCACCGTGTTCTACTGCGATCTCGACGGCTTCAAGCAGATCAACGATCAATACGGCCACGCCGCCGGTGACGCCGTGTTGAAGGAAGCTGCCCGGCGCATGCGGGATGTCCTGTTCGTGCGCGACTTCATCGCCCGTGTGGGGGGCGATGAATTTCTGGCTATTGTCGATGGCACGCTGGATGATGCAACGGCCCATGATCTGGCGCAGCGCATGATCGAAACCGTTGCGCAACCGATTGCCACACCGGACGGAACGGGGCGCTATCACATCGGCGTCAGCATCGGGATTGCCCGCTCGCACAAGTATCCAGACGCCGTCGAGATGCTGGTCAATGCCGCCGATAGCGCCATGTATGTCGCCAAGCATGCTGGCAAGGGCAAGTCTTCCATCGGCTGACAGGACTGAGGCAACCGCTGGTGAGCGTGCCGTCCCGCCCGCGCTGACTTTCAGGAACGACGCGTTTCGGCTTCGGCCAGCCTGAGGATGTAGGCCGAGAAATCGGGGTCTTCGCCGCGCAGCAGTTCGGACAGGCGCACGCGGAAATCTTCGCGGCTGCACCATTCGCGCATGAAGTCGTCCCACGAGTGCCAGCGGCGGCGCTGTTTCTCGCTCATGCCTTCCTCGTAAAGCAGCAGGTAGGCGCGCTCGAACAGCGAAATCAGCATGTCGAAGATGACGCGCATGCGCTCGTGCTGCTCGTCGGTGAGATCGGGTGTCGGCGTCTGGCTGCGCAGCCGGAGATCAGGGTTGGCGAGCACGACTTCGAGGAAGTCGATGTAGGCATCGGAGAGCTGCTGCCAGGCGGCTTCTTCCTCGTTCTCCCGTTCCTTGCGCTGTTCGTAGAGAAACACGCCGATCGCGAACGGCAGGCCGACCACCGTGACGATGTAGGAGAGGAGTTCCCAGGTTTCGAGGTTCATGTTGCCGTCCTGCCCGCGCCGAGTTTTAAAGAAACGCGCAGGGCCGCCCCAAGCGTTTCTTGCCCCCTCGGGGGAGAGCGCCGCAAGGCGGCGCTTTCGGGGGGAGACCTCATTTGGGCATCTTGCACTCGCCGACGTAGGCGTCGGCGTGGTCGGTGAAGATGGTGCCCATCAGCTTGTTGGTGATGCGGCCCTGCGGGTCCTTGCGGACAACGCGCAGGTAGTAGTCCTGTACCGGGTAGTGGTTGCTGTTGAACTTGAACTTGCCTCGCACCGAGGCGAACTTCGCGGCTTCGAGTGCCTTGCGCACCGCGGCCTTGTCGCCGAGTTTCCCCTTCGTGTCACGCACCGCCGCGTCCATCAGCATGGCGGCGTCGTAGCCCTGGGAAGCGTAGAGCGACGGGATGCGTTTGTATTCCTTCTCGAAATCGGCGACGAATTTCTTGTTCGCCGCGTTGTCGAGGTCGTGTGCCCAGTGCGAGGAGTTGAAGGTGCCCAGCATCGGTTCGCCGACGGCCGGGATGACGTCCTCGTCGGCGGCGAAGCCCGAGGTGATCAGGCGCATTTCCTTCGACAGGCCGGCGGCGACGAACTGCTTGATGAAGTTGATGCCCATGCCGCCGGGCAGGAAGAAGAACACGGCGTCGGGCTTGGCCGCGCGCAGTTGGGCGAGCTCGGCGGCGTAGTCGAGCTGGCCAAGCTTGGTGTACATCTCGTCGCCGATCTTGCCCTTGAAGAAGCGCTTGAAGCCGTTGATCGCATCCTTGCCGGCGGGGTAGTTGGGCGCGACGGCGATGACGGTCTTGTAGCCCTCGTCGGTCGCCCACTTGCCCATCGCCTCGGCGACGTTGTCGTTTTGCCAGGCGACGTTGAAGAAGAAGGGGTTGCAATCCTTGCCGGCGAGCGCCGAGGGGCCGGCGTTGGCGGAGATGTAGAAGGTCTGGTTGTCGAAGACCGGCTTGGCGACGGTGAGCAGGATGTTCGAGAAGACGATGCCGGTCATGAAGTCGACCTTGTCCTTCTTGAGGAAGCGTTCGGCGATCTGCTTGCCGGTATCCGGTTTCTGCTGGTCGTCGGCGATGATGACCTCGGCCGGGAGGCCGCCGAGCTTGCCACCGAGGTGCTTCATCGCGAGCTGGAAGCCGTCGCGGATGTCGACGCCGAGGCCGGCCGCGGGTCCGGAGAGCGTGGACACGAAACCGACCTTGACCGGTTCGGTGGCGTGGGCCGCAGTGAGGGTGGCGGCGAGCAGGGCGGCGAGCAAGGTCTTTCTCATGGGTTTTCCTCTGTTATGGTTAAAGACTGTCTCTCCAGACGCGAATCGCGCCGAAGGTTTCGGCGTCGTTCGCGGGAGGGTGTCCGAGGCGCGTGGTGGCGGCCATGATCACGCCGGGCGAGGTCCAGCGCAGGAAGGGATTGGTGGCGAACTCGTCGGCCAGCGTGGACGGCACCGAGGGCTGGCTCGCCGCGCGCTGGCGGGCGACGGTGGCGCTGCGCGCGTCGATGGCCGTGTTGGCGGGTTCGACGGTCTTGGCGAAGCGCAGGCAGGACTGCGTGTATTCGTGGGCGCAATAGACCTGCGTGTCCGGCGGCAGGGCCGCGAGGCGGGCCAGCGAGGCCTGCATCTGGGGCAGGGTACCCTCGAAGACGCGACCGCAACCGGCGCCGAACAAGGTATCGCCGCAGAACAGCATGCCCGGACGATAGAATGCGATATGCCCCAGCGTATGTCCCGGCACCTCCAGCACTTCGAAATCGACGCCCAGCACCGTGACGCGGCCGCCATCGCGCAGCGGGTGGGTGACGACCTCGGCCGCCTCGCGTGCCGGACCGTAAACGGGCGTGGGATGCTGCGCGACGAGCTCGGCGATGCCGCCGATGTGGTCGCCATGCCGGTGCGTGACGAGGATCGCGGCCAAGCGGTCACCCGTGCGCTCGAGAAAGCGGCGCACCGGGGCCGCTTCGCCCGGATCGACGAGGGCGACCTGACCGGCGTGCCTCAGTGCCCAGATGTAGTTGTCCTCGAAGGCGAGGATGGGTTCAACCTGCATGGCGGTCGATTGTAATGGCTATCGCGAGTTTTTCCGCCTGGCTCGAGACGCCGCAGGGCCGCTATGTCAAGAATTGGGAGCAGGCCAAGCTCGACCTCGTGCTGGCCGATATCTTCGGCTTCAACGCCGTGCAGATCGGCTTCCCGCAGGTCGATTTCCTGCGGGCGAACCGCATGCCCTTCCGCTTCTACTGCTGTGACCACCCCGGCGTGGCGGTGAAGAGCGATCCGCATCACCTGCCGTTCGCGACCAACAGCCTCGATCTCGTCGTGTTGCCGCATGTCCTCGAGTTCGACGCCAACCCGCACCAGATTCTGCGCGAGGTCGACCGCGTGCTGGTGCCCGAGGGCAGCGCGGTCGTGGTCGGCTTCAACCCCTTCAGCCTCTGGGGCCTGCGCCGGCTGATCACCGGCAAGCGGGGTCCAGCGCCCTGGCAGGGTCGCTACATCAGCGTGCCGCGCTTGCGCGACTGGTTCGCCCTGCTGGGGCATGAAACGCGCGCTGGTGCTTTCGGCTGCTATGCGCCGCCTGTCCTGCAGGAAAAATGGCTGGCCCGCTGGCATTTCATGGAGGCGGCCGGCGATCGCTGGTGGCCTTTCGCCGGCGGGGTGTATGTCGTGCAGGCGATCAAGCGCCAGCAGAGCATGCGCCTGATCACGCCGAAGTGGAAGGATCGCATGGCGCAAGCGAAGGCGCTGGCATTGATGCCGCAGAAACCCTTGGCGCAGAAGAACGAGAAGGTCAGCGACGCACAATGAAGGACACAATCGATATCTACACCGATGGAGCCTGCAGCGGCAATCCCGGCCCCGGCGGCTGGGGCGCGCTGCTGCGCATTGGTGCCAAGGAAAAGGAGTTGTCGGGGTATGACCCGGCGACGACCAACAACCGCATGGAACTGATGGCGGTCATCGAGGCACTGCGGGCTTTGAAGCGACCCGTGGCGGCCCGGGTGCATACCGATTCCCAGTATGTGCAGAAAGGCATCAGCGAATGGATTCACGGCTGGAAGAAGCGCGGCTGGCTCACCGCCGACCGCAAGCCGGTGAAGAATGCCGATCTCTGGCAGGCGCTCGAAGCGCTGACGGTGGGGCACAAAATCGAATGGTTGTGGGTGCGCGGCCATGCGGGACATACCGAGAATGAGCGCGTCGACGCATTGGCGCGCCAGGCCATTGAGACAGGAAGAGTGGGAATGAGCCGATGAGCGAACTGCGACAGGTGATGCTGGATACCGAAACGACGGGCCTCGAATGGCGACAGGGTGACCGCGTCATCGAGATCGGCTGCGTCGAAATGCTCAACCGCAAGCTGACGGGCAACCGTTTTCACTGCTATCTGAACCCCGAACGGCCGATCGCTGCGGGCGCGCAGGCGGTGCATGGCCTGACCGACGAGTTTCTCGCCGACAAGCCGAAGTTCGCCGAGGTCGCCGAGGAACTGCTCGAGTTCCTGAATGGCGCCGAGGTCATCATCCATAACGCGCCCTTCGATGTCGGTTTTCTCGATTACGAGTTGAGCCTCATCGACCGTACGCCGCTCAAGACGGCCTGCGACATGATCACCGACACGCTGAAGATGGCGCGCGACCTGCGGCCGGGCAAGAAGAACAACCTCGATGCGCTGTGCAGCGAGTTCGGCGTGGACAACTCCGGACGGCAGTTGCATGGCGCGCTGCTCGACGCGGAACTGCTCGCCGAGGTCTATCTGGCCATGACGCGCGGGCAGGAAAGCCTGGTGATGGACCTCGACAGCGGTACTACGGCTGCGGCGATCGCCTTCATCAAGGGCGAACATCCGCCGATTCGCATCGTGACGGCCTCGGCGGAAGAACTGGCCGAGCACGAGCGCGTGCTCGCCGAGATCGACAAGGAGAGCAAGGGTAAAACCCTCTGGCGCCTGGTGGCGCCGAGTGCCGCGTAGCTGCTGCCGGCCTAGATCCTGAACAGGAACATGGCGGTCGCGAGGCTGCCAACGATCGCCGCGGCATAGAGCACGGTCGCGACCAGCGTATCGATGCGCAGGCCGAAGTCGAAGCAGGTGCAACGCAAGCGGTGGGCCGAACTCCACAGCGACAGCGCGACGATGCCGAACACCGCAAGTTTGGCCAGCACGCAACCTGCCAGCAGGCCGTGCAGGCTCGCATAGCTGAGGCCAGTCGGCACCTTGCCGAAAGCCACCAGCAGGGTGAGCAGGGCGATCACCGGGATGAAGAAGGCGATGACCGTGCCGCCCGCGGCGAACGGGAACCAGACGACGGGTTTGTTGGATTTGTTGGATTGGGCCATGGTCAGAACACCCCCGCAAGCAGGAGGATGATGACGGAGAGCACCGCCCAGATGACGTAGTGCGCGCCGGTGATCGTGCTGCCCGGCACGAAGTTCTCGCCGATCTGGATCTTCATGGCGACCTGCGTGGCGTTGAACCAGGTCGTCGCGTGATACAGCGCGGCGATGAAGGCCGCCACGTGGAAGGCAATCGACAGCGGGCTTTGCAGCGCGAGCAGGAAGCTCTCGTAGCTTTCCTTGCCGTCCGCCAGCGCGCCGATGCCGCACACCAGCAGCACGCAGTAGGCGCCGATGAAGAGGCTGGTGATCTCACGCGACATGTAGCGCAGGTAACGCGGATGGCGGAAGTACCACGTGGTCGGCGGCACTTCGCGAATCAGGGGATTGCGGCTCATTTTCCACCTCCCGGGAGCAGATGCTCCTTGATCCAGTCGAAGGAACTGGCGATCTTCATCTGTTGCAGCGCGCTGGCCGGATCGACGTGGACCGGGCAGACCTCGGAGCAGGCGCCGACGAAGGTGCATTCCCAGATGCCTTCCTTGGTCGCGACGACTTCCTGTCGCTCGGTGCGGCCCTGGTCGCGCGAATCCTGGTTGTAGCGGTGCGCGAGCGCCAGTGCCGCGGGGCCGATGAAATGCTTGGTCAGCCCGTATTCGGGGCAGGCCGCGTAGCAGAGCGTGCAGTTGATGCACATCGCATACTGGCGGTAGCGCAGCAGTTCCTTCGGGGTCTGCTTGTACTCGCCGGCCTCGATCGGTTGCTTGTCCTTGCGGATGATGTAGGGCTTGACGCGCTTGAGCTTCTCCATGAAGTCGTCGGGCGCGGTGACGAGGTCGCGTTCGACCGGGAAGTGCACCAGCGGCTCGACGCGGATCGTGCCCGGGTAGTTGCGCAGGAAGGTGTGGCAGGCCAGCTTGGGCTCGCCGTTGATCATCATGCCGCAACTGCCGCAGACGGCCATGTGGCAGGACCAGCGGAAATTGAGCGTCGGATCGAGCGTTTCCTTGACCTTGTTGAGCGCGTCGAGGACGACCCACTCCTCGAGGCAGCTGACCTCGTAATGCTGGTAATGACCTTCGGTGTCGGTGTCCGGGTTGTAGCGGAAGACTTCGAGCTGGATCACGCGTTCCTTCATTTGTGATCTCCCGAGTAATCGCGCACGCCGGGCTGCGACTTGGTGATCACCACGTCGAGGTAATCGACGCGCGGTGCGTCGGCCCCCTGGTGATACACCATGGTGTGGCGCAGGAAATTCTTGTCGTCGCGTTCGGGGAAGTCGAGGCGCTGGTGGGCGCCGCGCGATTCCTTGCGCGCCAGTCCGCCGACGGTGACGGCCTCGGCGCAGTCGAGCATCGAGCCGAGTTCGAGCGTCTGAAAGAGGTCGGTGTTATAGACGTTGGTCTTGTCGGTGAGCGCCACGCGGCGGTAGCGGTCGCGCAATTCGTGGATCTTGGCAACGGCTGCCTGCAGGCCGGCTTCGGTGCGGTAGATGCCGGCGTTGTCTTCCATCGTGGTCATCATTTCCTTGCGCAGGCCGGCGACCGACTCGGTGCCGTCGGTGCGCGAGAACAGTTCGCGGATGCGCTGCTGCGTCTGGTCGGCGCAAGCTTCCAGTGCGGTCGAGTTGGCGGCGGGTGCCTTCGCGATGTGCTCGATGGCGGAAAGCGCGGCACGCTTGCCGAACACCAGCAGTTCGACCAGCGAATTGGAACCGAGGCGGTTGGCGCCGTTGAGGCTGACGCAGGCGCATTCGCCAGCGGCGAACAGGCCGGGCAGGGGCGTGGCCGCCTGCGTGTTGGTCGAAATGCCGCCCATCATGTAATGCACGACGGGTCGGATCGGCACGGGATCCTTGACGATGTCGACGCCGAGGTAACTTTCGGCGAGCTCGCGCACCAGCGGCAGGCGCTCGTTGATCTTCTTCTCGCCGAGGTGGCGCATGTCGAGCAGCACGCATTCGCCCCAAGGCGTGGTGACGGTCGTGCCCTTCTGCAATTCATGCCAGTAGGCCTGGCTGACGCGGTCGCGCGGGCCGAGTTCCATGGTCTTGAGCTGTGGCTGGCCGACGGGCGTTTCCGGGCCCATGCCGTAATCCTGCAGGTAGCGGCGGCCATTCTTGTTGACGAGGATGCCGCCTTCGCCGCGGCAGGCTTCGGTGAGCAGGCTGCCGGTGTTCGGCAGGCCGGTCGGGTGGTACTGCACGAACTCCATGTCCTTGAGTGGCGCGCCGGCACGGTAGGCCATCGCCATGCCGTCCCCGGTCTTGATCGCGCCGTTGGTGGTGAAGGGGAACATGCGGCCCGCGCCGCCGCCGGCGATGATCACCGCCTTGGCGTGGAACTGGCGCAACTGGCCGCTGCGCATGTCCATCGCGGTGAGGCCCTGGCAGCGGCCATCATCGACCAGCAGATCGAGCGCGAAATACTCGTCGTAGCGCTTGATCGAGTCGAACTGCAGCGAGGTCTGGAACAGCGTGTGCAGGATATGGAAGCCGGACTTGTCGGCGGCGAACCAGGTGCGCTTTTTCTTCATGCCGCCGAAGGGCCGCACGGCCACGGAGCCATCGGGCTCGCGATTCCACGGGCAGCCCCAGTGTTCGAGTTGGAGCAGTTCCTTGGGGGCTTCATGGACAAAGTATTCGACGCAATCCTGGTCGGAGAGCCAATCGCCGCCGCCCACGGTATCGTCGAAATGGGTGTCGAAACTGTCGTCCGGCTTGATCACGCCGGCCGCGCCACCTTCCGCCGCGCAGGTGTGGCTGCGCATGGGATAAACCTTGGAGATGAGTGCGATGCGGAGTTTCGGATCGGTTTCCGCGAGGGCGATTGCGGCTCGCAGTCCGGCGCCCCCGGCGCCGATGATGGCTACATCTGTCTGGATCGTTTCCATTGTGCCCATTCCTGTTCGCCCTTATGGGGCGAAAGCATGCTGCAAAGCAGCATTATGGGCTTTATTAGGATTTTCGTGGATTCAAAGAATTTTTCCTGGGATCAAGCCGGCTCGAAGAACAGTGCGGCAAGGGGGGGCAGGTTGATCATCAGCGAATGATTCCGTCCATGGTGTGCCCATTCCATTGCTTGGCCGCCGCCGGCATTGCCGACGCCACTGCCCCCATAGCAGGCCGCATCGCTGTTGAGCACTTCGCGCCAGTAGCCGCCCTGGGGAACGCCGACGCGGTAGTTCTCGCGCACGACCGGCGTGCCGTTCAGCACGATGAGCATCGTCTCACCGTGCGGACCGCGCCGCAGGAAGCTGATGACGCTCTCGTCGCTGTCATGGCAGTCGATCCATTCGAAGCCGTCGTTGGTGAAGTCGCGGCCGAACAGCGCCGGCCGATTCTTGTAGGTGGCGTTGAGGTCGCGCATCCAGGCTTGCGCGCCGGCATGCGGCCAGAACTCGAGCAGGTGCCAGTCGAGGCTGGTGTCGTGGTTCCACTCGCGCGTCTGGCCGAACTCGCTGCCCATGAACAGCAACTTCTTGCCCGGATGCGCCCACATGTAGCCGAGCAGCAGTCGCAGGTTGGCGAAGCGCTGCCATTCGTCGCCGGGCAGCTTGCCGACCAGCGAGCCCTTGCCATGCACGACTTCGTCGTGCGAGATCGGCAGCATGAAGTTTTCGTGAAAGGCGTACCAGATGCTGAAGGTGATCTGGTCGTGGTGAAACCGGCGATGGATCGGCTCGTGTGAAAAATAGTCGAGCGTATCGTGCATCCAGCCCATGTTCCATTTCATGCCGAAGCCGAGGCCGCCGACCCAGGTCGGGCGCGACACCATCGGCCAGGCGGTGGATTCTTCGGCGACGCACTGCGTGTCCGGAAAGTCGCGATAGACCGCCTCGTTCAACTGGCGCAGGAAGCCGATCGCGGCAAGGTTTTCCCGACCGCCGAACTCATTGGGAATCCACTCGCCTGCCTTGCGGGCATAGTCGAGGTAGAGCATCGAGGCGACGGCATCGACACGCAGCCCGTCGATGTGATATTTCTCGAGCCAATACAGCGCGCTCGACAGCAGGAAGGAGCGTACCTCGTGGCGGCCGTAGTTGAAGATCTGGCTGCTCCACTCGGGGTGGTAGCCCTGGCGCGGGTCGGCGTGCTCGTAGAGCGCCGTGCCGTCGAAGTAGGCCAGGCCGTGCTGGTCGTTGGGAAAGTGCGAGGGCACCCAGTCGAGGATCACGCCGATGCCGCGCTGGTGCAGGTGGTCGACCAGGAACATGAAGTCCTGCGGCGAACCGTAGCGCGACGTGGGCGCGAAGTAACCCGTGACCTGATAGCCCCACGAGCCATAGAACGGATGTTCCATGATCGGCAGCAGTTCGACGTGCGTGAAGCCCATGTCGGCGCAGTAGTCGGCAAGCTGGGGGGCAAGGTCGCGATAGCCGAGCGGCCGGGCGGGATCGTCCGGCGAGCGGCGCCATGAGCCGAGATGCAATTCATAGACGGACATCGGGGCATCGAGCGCATTCGCCTGTTTGCGGCGGGCCATCCAGTCGGCGTCGTTCCAGGCATAGTCGAGGCTGGCGATCACCGAGCCGGTCGCGGGCGCAATCTCCGCGGAGAAGGCGAAGGGGTCGGCCTTGTCGACCTTGTAGCCGTGCAGCGACGATTCGATGTGGAACTTGTAGCGCTGGCCGGCTTCGGCCCCGCTCACGAAGCCTTCCCAGATGCCCGAGCCGGGATGAATCTGCCGCAGCCAGTGGCTGTGGCGGTGCCAGCCGTTGAAGTCGCCCATGACGGAGACCGCGTGGGCATTCGGCGCCCAGACAGCGAAATGGCAGCCGCTCTTCCCGTCGCGATTCTCCAGGTGGGCGCCGAGGCAGTCGTAGAGCTTGGTATGGCTGCCCTCATGAAACAGGTGCAGGTCGAGGTCGCTGAGTTTGCTGGTAATGGTCTGGATAGACGACATGGTATTCACACTTCCGTAGCTGGCAGGCCGATGGCCGATCAGCTTGCATTAGACCGCTAGATGAGCGGCTTGGAAAGGGGCGAGATCGCGCGCACGCCCATGTCGCGCAAACGCGCGACCATCATCTGCAACAGCATGGTAAGGAACTTGTTGGCCAGCCGGCTGTGCAGGGCCATGATTTCGTTGAGGTCGGATTTCGACATCACCGCAAAACGCGTCGTCTCGGCGGCGACGCAACTGGCGAAGCGACGCTCGCCGTCGATCAGCGACATCTCGCCGAGGATGTTGCCCTGGCCGACCATCGCCAGGCTGTGGGGCTTGCCGGCGAGGTCGTCCTTGCGCACGATGACTTCCCCGGACAGCAACAGGATCAGGTGATCGCCTTCCTCGCCTTCCTGCAGCAGCACCGTGCCCGCCGGCGCGCTGAAGCAATGCATGAACTGGCAGAGCTCTTCGATCTCGTAATGGTAGAACTCGTCGAACAACACTTCCTTGTTGATGGCATCCATCACCTCGTCGACGAAGCTGCTCGCGCCACCGAGATACTCGATG
Organism: uncultured Methyloversatilis sp.; assembly: GCA_964617225.1. Taxonomy (GTDB): domain Bacteria; phylum Pseudomonadota; class Gammaproteobacteria; order Burkholderiales; family Rhodocyclaceae; genus Sulfuricystis. The sequence continues at coordinate 9,910 of CAZTWA010000008.1, read as the reverse complement.
TCGCGATACAGGAAGGGGCGTGAGTCGTCGCTCATGTCAATGATCCGGCCAAAAGAATGGGATACCGCTGACTGACCTTGCAAGGATAGCAGCTAACGCCAAAGTCAGCGCTGGCGGGACGGCATGAATAGCGGGGTTATTTCCCGTCGATCTTGAGCGGTCCGCTGCCCGAAAAGCGATCCAGTGCCAAATAGATGACCGGCGTGATGAGCAGGGTGATGAGTTGCGAGAAGAGCAGTCCGCCGACGACCGAGAGGCCCAGCGGCTGGCGCAACTCGGCCCCGGCGCCGAGGCCGAGGGCAATCGGCATCGCACCCATCAGCGCCGCGGCAGTGGTCATCATGATCGGCCGGAAGCGCAGCAGGCAGGCGGTGCGGATGGCTTCGCGCGGACTCATGCCCGCGTCGCGCTGGGCAGCGAGCGCGAAGTCGATCATCATGATCGCGTTCTTCTTGACGATGCCGATCAGCATCAGGATGCCGATCATGGCGATGATCGAGAGGTCCATGCGGAACAGCCAGAGCATCGTCAGCGCGCCGACCGCTGCGGAGGGCAGTCCGGCAAGGATCGTCAACGGGTGGATGTAGCTTTCGTACAGCACGCCGAGCAGCACGTAGATCACCAGCAGCGCGGCGACGATCAGGATGATCTGGCTGCCCTGCGACGACTGGAAGGCCGCCGCGTCGCCGCCCCAGCTGGTCAGGATGCTGGTCGGGAAGTGCAACTCCTGACGATATTTCTCGATCTGCTTCGAGGCATCGCCGAGCGCGGCACCGGGCGCGAGGTTGAACGAAAGCGTCAGGGCCTCGAGCTGGCCGGCATGGTTGATCGACACTGGCCCGACCTCGCGTTCGACCGTCGCGACGCTGGCGAGCGGCACCAGCGTCCCGCCTTTGGCGCGCACGTAGATCTTGTTGAAGGCGCCTTCCTCGGCGCGGTCGTCGGCGCCGACCTGCAGGATGACCTGATAGCTGTCGCTCGACGTGTAGATGGTGGACACCTGTCGTTCGCCGAACGCGCTGTAGAGCGCGGCGCGGATGTCGCCGATCTGCACGCCGAGCAGGTTGGCCTTGTCGCGGTCGATGTTGAGGCGCGCTTGCAGGCCCTTGAGCTGGGCATCGGTCGTCACGTCGCGGAACAGCGGGTCGTCGCGCAGGCGCAGCATGAGCCCGTCGGCGGCTTCGCGCAGGTCGCCCGCGCGCACGCTGCGCATCACGTACTGGTAGCGGCTCTTGCTGGGCCGGCCGCCGAGGCGCAGGTTCTGGATCGGGTTGATGAACACGCTGACGCCCGGCACGGCGCGCACCTCGCGGCGCAGTGACTCGACGACCTTGTCGATGTGGGGGCGCTGGTCGCGCGGCTTCAGGCTCATGAACATGCGCGAGCTGTTGCTGTCCGTGGCGTGGGCGATGAGTGTGTCGACGGCCGGGTTGGCGCGGATGATGTCGCCGGTACGCTGGATCAGTTCGGCCATTGCGGGGAAGGCGATGTCCTCGGACGCTTCGACCGTGATCAGCGCCTGGCCAATGTCCTCGTTCGGGAAGAAGCCCTTGGGCAGTTCGGTGAACAGTGCCCAGGTCGCGACGAAGGTGGCGAGCGCCAGCACCAGCACGCTGCGGGTGTGCTGCAGCGCCCAGTCGAGCGCCCGTTCGTAGAGCCTGAGCATTCCCTCGAAGCCGCGTTCGAACCACGCAGTGAAGCGCAGGCTGCGGTCGGCCGCCGCGGAATGCACAAGGTAGCGGCTCGCGAGCATCGGGATCAGCGTCAGCGAAACGACCGCCGAGACGAGGATGGCGATGCCGACGACGGCGGCGAATTCGTGGAACAGCAGGCCGATGACGCCGGGCATGAAGAAAATCGGGATGAATACCGCGACCAGCGAGACGGAAATCGACACGATCGTGAAGCTGACCTCGCGTGACCCGCGCAGTGCCGCTTGCAGGGGCGTTTCACCGTTCTCGATGTGGCGCACGATGTTTTCGAGCACGACGATCGCGTCGTCCACGACGAGGCCGACAGCCAGCGTGATGGCCAGCAGCGAAATGTTGTCGAGCGTGTAGCCGAAGACGCGCATCAGCGCGACGGTGCCGAGCAGCGAGATCGGCAGCGACAGGGCGGGAATGATCGTCGCGCTCGGCTTGCGCAGGAACAGGAAGATCACGCCGACGACCAGAGCGACCGTGAAGGCGAGCGTGATCTGCACGTCATGGATGGACTGCCGGATCGACAGCGAGCGGTCGTTGCGCAACTTGAGTTCGACCGACTCGGGCATCTGCGCGATGAGTTTGGGCAGTGCCGCGCGGATCGCATCGACCGTGGCAACCGTGTTTTCGCCCGGCTGCCGCAGGACGGAGAGGGTGATGCCGCGTTCGCCATTGACCCAGCTGGCGGTCTTGACCGACTCGACGCTGTCCTCGACGCTGGCCACGTCGGACAGGCGCACCGGCCGGCCGCCGGGGGCGGTGGCGACGATCAGCTTGGCGAAGGCGGCCGCGTTCTCGAGCTGGCGGTTGGCCTGGATGACCAGCGTTTGCCGCGGACCGTCGAGGACGCCGACCGGCGAATTGGTATTGGCGCTGCGCAGGGCGTTGGCGATGTCGTCGAGCGTCAGGCTGCGGGCGGCGAGCGCCTCGCTGTCGATGCGCACGCGCACGGCGTATTTCTTCTGGCCGTTGATGTTGACCTGGGCGACGCCCGGCAGGGTGGAGAGCGTCGGCGCGATCAGCTTGTCGGCGAAGCTGTTGAGGTCGGACAGCGGCATCGACGGCGACGTCAGCGACAGGAAGAGGATCGGCGCGTCCGCCGGGTTGACCTTGCGGTAGGCGGGCGGCGTCGTCATCTCGACGGGGAGGGCGCGCTGGGCGCGCAGCAGCGCGGCCTGGACATCGATCGAGGCACTGTCGATGTTGCGGCTCTGCGCGAATTCCAGCGTGATCGAGGTGCTGCCCTGCGTCGACGTGGAGCTCATCACGTCGAGCCCGGAAATCGACGAGAACTGCCGCTCCAACGGCGTGGCGACGGACGAGGCCATGGTCTCGGGGCTGGCGCCGGGCAGCACGGCGGTGACCGAGATCGTCGGCGCGTCGTAGCTCGGCAGGGCGGCGATCGGCAGGCCGCTGTAGGCGAGGATGCCGGCGACGATGGCTGACGCCGACAGCAACACCGTCATCACCGGACGGCGGATGCAGAGTTCGGAGAGGTTCACGATTGCTTCTGCTTGCCCTGGCCCTTGCCTTGCCCCTTGCCGCCACCCGGGGTATTGGGCAAATTGGGCGAATTGGGCGGCGTTTCCGTCACGCTGCTGCCGGGACGCAGGTTCTGCGCGCCTTCGAGAACGACCTTGGTGCCGGCGTCGGCACCGTCGATGACGGCGCGGCCATCCTGGATCAGTTGCACACGCACCGGCACGGGGGTGACCTTGCCTTCCGCGCCGATGGCATAGAGGAACTTGCGCTCCGGTCCGGTCTGCACGGCCTGCGCCGGGACCGTGAGGACACCCGCCAGCGTCCGCGGCGAGAGGCTGACGCCGACGAACATGCCCGGCCACAGGCGGCTGTCGTCATTCTTGAAGGTGGCCTTGAGCCGCACGGTGCCGCTGCTGCTGTCGACGCTGTTGTCGATGAAGACGAGCCGGCCCTGCCGGGTGTTCTTGCCGCTCTCGTCGAGTTGGGCGGTGACCGCGACTTCACCGCCGGCCAGAGCCTGCTGCAGGGCGGGCAGTTCGCGCTCCGGCACGGTGAAGCTGATGTTGATCGGGTCGATCTGCGTGATGCTGACGAGCGCCGGGCCGCTGGGCTGGACGAGGCTGCCCGGATAGACGGCCACGATGCCGATGCGCCCGGCGATGGGGGCGACGATCTCGCCATAGCCGCGCGTTACGCGGCTGGATTCGGCTGCGGCCAAATCGGCCGTCACCTGTGCGCGCAGGCTGTCGACCTGGTTCTGGCTCGTGTCGAGGGCGGTCTGGGAAATGAACTTCTGCGCGAACAATTCGCGCTGCCGCTTGAGGTTGCGCTCGGCGTTGGCGAGGTCGGCACGGCTCTTCGCGACTTGCGCTTCCGCCTTGCCGAGGTTGGCCGTCTCGGTGCGCGTGTCGAGCGTGAACAGCCGGTCGCCACGCCGCACGAACTGGCCTTCCTTGACATGCACTGTCTGGATCGTTGCGCTGATCTGCGCCCGCACCTCCACCGACTGGATGGCGCTGACCGAGCCGTTGGCGCTCAGGCGAACCGGTACGTCGGCGGTCGTGACCTGCGTGCTGACCACCGGCACGGGGCCGGGACCTTTCTTGCCCGGCGGCGCGGCGGATTGTTCGCGCCAGTACCAGAGCCCCGCGATGATGGCAGCCACGATCACCAAAGCCAGGCCGACGCGGATGCTGCCCTGGGGGCGCGGAAAAGGGGAAACGGGTGGGTGCATGATCGGACCGTCGTAGAGCGATGCCGGATTTTGCTCCAATTGGCGTTCAGTTTCAGCCCTACGGGGCAGTTTTTCCGAACAGGCGCTGGGCGTTGCGGAAGGCAATCTGTTCCGCCACGCCGGGGGACAATTGCGCCAGCCACTGCCGGTAGCCGCCCATGATGCTCGCGTAGCTGTCCCAGCGCTCGTTGACCCATGTGTCCGAACCGACCAGGAAGCGCTCGGGATACTTCTCGAACAGGCGTTTCCATTCCGGCGTCAGTTGGCCGCCGGCGGCGGTGATGCCGTAGCGGTAGGAGAGCTCGCACCAGAGGCCGGGATAGCGTTGCAGGTAGGCTTCGACCTGCTCCGGCGCCGTCGAAAAGCCGGTATGGGCCCAGATGATCCTGGCCTTCGGGTTCTGGCGGAAGAGGATCTCGAGCGCTTCGTCGTCGGCGTGGGCGTGCAGGTAGAGGTCATGACGGGCGGCGAAATCCACGGTGAATTTCACTTGCGGCGCGGCGGCGGCCTGTCCCGAGAGGTGAAACTCGCCGATGCCCCGGTAGTAGCCGCGCTTGAATTCGCTGGTGATCAGCGCCTCGGTCTGCGGGTCGTTCATCCACGTCTGGATGTCAGGCCGCACGCGGTAGGGGCGGATGAAGGGCACGACCCAGAGGTCCGGTGCCGTGGTGCGCGAGGCTTCGTAGAGCGCGCGCGTGCCGTCATTGGGACGGCTGGTGGCGAGGATGCCCGTGATGTGCTGCGCGCGGAACAGTTCCAGTACCTTGTTGAGCGGGTAGTGCGGCACGGGTTCCCAGTTGTAATGCAGGTGTGCGTCGAACAAGGGCAGGGCTGGCCGCGACGTTTCGGCGGAGGCCGGGCCGGAAACGACCAGGAAGGCGACAACAGCAATCAGGCGGGCGAGGATCATGGCTGTCTCCTGCAAACGCAAACCGAAGCTTGCAGTGTTCAGCATTCCGGTTGCGCCGTCAATGCGGCGAAAGTCAGCGCTGGCGGGACGGCAGGGTGGCAACCCGGTAAAGTTCCTGCCCATGCCCAATCATCCAGACCATGCCAAGTTGCTCGACCTGCTGGTGGCGGGCCCGGTCGCTGTGCTGACCGGGGCGGGCCTCAGCACGGCCAGCGGCGTGCCGGCCTACCGGGATCGCCATGGCCAGTGGCAGCATCCCCAGCCGATCCGCCATCAGGACTTCCTGGCTTCGGCGACCGTCCGGCGGCGCTACTGGGCGCGCAGCTTCGTGGGCTGGCCGCGGGTCGGGCAGGCCGCGCCCAATGCCGGGCATCGCGCGCTCGCGGCGCTCGAGGCTTCCGGCGCAATCGCCTCCGTCATTACCCAGAACGTCGATGGGCTGCACCAAAAGGCCGGCAGCCACAAGCTCATCGAGTTGCATGGCGCCATCCGCCAAGTGCGCTGCCTGTCCTGCGGAGCGACGTTTGCGCGTGCAGCCATTCAGGACTGGCTGGCGACGACCAATCCCGGCTTCACGGGCCATGACGCCAGCGCCAGCGTCCTGCCGGATGGCGACGCCGCGCTGGAGGATGCCGTCTATGCGGGATTCAACGTGCCAGCGTGTTCCAATTGCATGGGCATCCTCAAGCCCGACGTCGTGTTCTTCGGCGACAACGTGCCGCGCGAGCGCGTGCAGGCAGCCCTGCAGGCCGTCGAGCAGGCGGCCGCGCTGCTGGTCGTCGGTTCGTCGCTGATGGTCTATTCGGGCTACCGCTTTGCCGAACGGGTACACCAGCTTGGCAAACCGGTCGTCGCGATCAATCAGGGCGTCACGCGCGCCGATGAACTGCTGTCGCTGAAGATCGACGCGGACTGTGGCGCAACGCTGGAGCAGCTTGTACGCGACCTCGCGCGATACCCGCCTGCGTAGAATTGGGCGCATGAAATCTCTGCCCAATTCGCCCATCCGCGTTGCCCGCGTCGATTATGGCAACCCCGCAGACTGCAGTGCTCTTGTGATGCTGCTCGACGCCTATGCCTGCGATCCGATGGGCGGCGGCGAGCCACTGGCAGCGGCGGTGAAGGAACGCTTGTGCGCGGATCTCGCGCGTCAGCCGGGTGCCGCCAGCTTTCTCGCCTGGAATGCGACAGGGGAGGCGGTCGGCTTGATCAACTGCTTCCTCGGCTACTCGACCTTCAAAGCCCGGCCGCTGTTGAATGTGCATGACATCATTGTGCTGCCTGCTCAGCGGGGGCAGGGTATCGGTCAGGCCTTGTTGGCTGCCGCCGAGGCACATGCCCGCAGCCACGGTTGCTGCAAGCTCACGCTGGAAGTGTTGACCGGCAATGCCGTGGCCATGGCCAGTTACCGGCGCTTCGGTTTCGCGCCCTATACGCTCGATCCGGCCGCGGGGCAGGCGAGCTTCATGCACAAGTGGCTGTGATCAGGACAACCCGAGCTGCGCCAGCCACAAGCTGCCCATGCCGAGGATGAACGGCAGCCAGGGATTACGCCAGCGCAGCGCAATGGCGATGACCACCAGCGCGGCCAGTAGCTTGGGATTGAAGGGCTGCACGGCGCCTTGCACGAGCAGCAGGTCGGGCATGACCAGTGCCGAGAGGGCGGCGGCGGGCGCATAGCGCAACGCGCGCTGCAGGGTGGCGGGCAGCCGCCCGCGTTCGCCGATGACGATGAAACTGCCGCGCGTCAGCAGCGTGGTGATCCCGAGGAGCACGAAGGCGATCCAGAGCCAGAAGCCTTCGATCATGCGTCCTCTCCCGGTTTGCGCCAATGTTCGGCAACGAAGCCGGCCGCGATGCCGAGCAGGATCGCGGCGAACAGGCCCAGCCGCAGCGGCAGGTCGCGCAGCAGCACGGCGCCCAAGCCGCCCACGAGCGCCGCGACGAGCATGGGCCGGGAACGCACCATCGGCACGACCATCACCATCAGCGCGATGGTGCCCATGAATTCCAGCGACCAATCGCCGGGCACGAAGCCGGCGCCGAAGACGCCGACCAGCACGAAACTTTGCCAGAGCAGCCAGCCATAGAGCGAGGGCATGATGTAGTAGCCCCAGCGCCAGGCTGGGTCGCGCGCGCCGGCGAGGCCCGGGCCGAGCAGGGCAAACGCCGCGTCGGTGAGCAGGAATCCGCCGACGATGCGCCGGGTTAACGATTGCTCATGAAAGGCGGGGGCGATCGACGCGCTGAAGATCACGAATCGCAGGTTGAGCACCATGCCCGTGATGAAGATCAGCCACAGGGGGGCACCGCTGGCGATCAGCGGCAGCGCGCCGAATTGGGCGGTGGCGGCGAAAACGAGCAGGCTCATGCCCATCGATTCGAGCGCATCCATGCCGATCGCGCGCATGGCGATGCCCGTGACGATCGCCCAGGGAATGAAGCCGACCGACAGCGGGATGAAGACGCGCAATCCTTCGCGCGCACCGTCTCGGAAGGCAGGATTCATGGGCATCGGCAATCGGTTCGGTCGTCGTGTCGTGAAAGACAAAAGGCCCTGCAATTTCTTGCAGGGCCTAGTGAATTTGGTGGGCGGTACTGGGTTCGAACCAGTGACCCCTGCCGTGTGAAGGCAGTGCTCTACCGCTGAGCTAACCGCCCGGTCAGCGCGAGGCGCGCATTAGATCACAAACCCCGCGCATCGGCAATTCAGCCCTTGAGTACCGCAGCGACGGCCTTGACCACGTAGTCGATGTTCTTCGTGTTCAGGGCGGCGACGCAGATGCGGCCCGTGCCGACGGCATAGATGCCGTACTCGGCGCGCATCTTCTCGACCTGCGCGGCGGTGAGGCCGGTGTAGGAGAACATGCCGCGTTGCACGTTGATGAAGCCGAAGTCCTGCGCCGTGCCGGCTTCCTTGAGCTTGGCGACGAAGCTGGCGCGCATGGTGCGGATGCGGTCGCGCATGCCGCCGAGTTCGGCTTCCCACATCTGGCGCAGTTCGGGGCTGGCCAGCACGGCCGCGACGATCGCGCCGCCATGGGTGGGCGGGTTGGAGTAGTTGGTGCGGATCAGGCGCTTGATTTGCGAGGTGACGCGGGCCGCTTCGTCCTTGCTGGCGGTGACGACGGTCAGCGCGCCGACGCGCTCGCCGTACAACGAGAACGACTTGGAGAAGGAACTGGCGACGAAGAACTGCAGGCCGGAGGCGGCGAACTGGCGCACGGTCTCGCCATCCTGCTCGATGCCGTCGGCGAAGCCCTGGTAGGCCATGTCGATGTAGGCGACAAGGTCGCGTTCCTTGATGGCCGCGATCACTTCCTTCCACTGGTCATTGGTCAGGTCGGCGCCGGTCGGGTTATGGCAGCAGGCGTGCAGCAGGACGATGGACTTGGGCGGCAGCGTGGCCAGCGAGGCCTTCATGGCCGCGAAGTTGACGCCGCGGGTGGCGGGGTCGTAGTAGCCGTAGGTGTCGACCTTGAAGCCGACGGCTTCGAACAGCTGGCGGTGGTTTTCCCAGCTCGGGTCGCTGATGTAAACGGTGGAGGTCGGCAGCAGAGCCTTCAGGTAGTCGGCGCCGACGCGCAGGGCGCCCGTGCCGCCGAGGCACTGGAAGGTCGAGGCACGGCCGGAACCGACGATCTCGGATTCCTTGCCGAACAGCAGCGCCTGCACGGCGCCGTTGTACGCGGGCGTGCCCTCGATGGGCTGGTAGCCGCGCGGCGGCTGGGCTTCGATGCGGGCTTTTTCAGCGGCCTTGACCGCGGCGAGCAGCGGGAGCTTGCCGTCGTCGCCGAAATACACGCCCACGCCCAGATTCACTTTCGCGGGATTTTTTTCGGCGTTGTAAGCTTCGGTGAGGCCCAGGATCGGGTCGCGGGGGGCCATTTCGACGTTGGCAAAGAGGGATGTGCTCATGGCGGCAATGCTCCTGAAAAAAGTGAAGAGGGAATCGCGCAATAATAGCCCAATCGCGCATTCTTGCCGCAGTGCGGCAATCAAAAAGTTGGCTCTTATGTCTTATGAATGATGAAGTTGTCGAGTATCCGGGCAGTCCATTTCGCCTGCACGAACCCTTCGCTCCGGCGGGCGACCAGCCCGAAGCGATCCGCCTGCTGACCGAAGGCATCGAGGATGGTCTGAGCTTCCAGACCCTGCTCGGCGTCACCGGTTCGGGCAAGACCTACACGATGGCCAATGTCATCGCGCGGCTCGGCCGGCCGGCGCTGGTGTTGGCCCACAACAAGACGCTGGCCGCGCAACTATATTCGGAGTTCCGCGAATTCTTTCCCGAGAACGCTGTCGAGTACTTCGTTTCCTATTACGATTACTACCAGCCCGAAGCCTACGTGCCATCCCGCGACCTGTTCATCGAGAAGGATTCGGCGATCAACGAGCATATCGAGCAGATGCGCCTCTCGGCAACCAAGTCGCTGCTCGAGCGCCGCGACGTGGTGATCGTCTGCACCGTCTCGGCGATCTACGGTATCGGCGACCCGGTCGACTATCACGCGATGATCCTGCACCTGCGCGAAGGCGAGAAGTCCGGCCAGCGCGAGATCATCCGGCGGCTCTCCGAGA
>CAZTWA010000007.1:24080-30533 GCA_964617225.1 uncultured Methyloversatilis sp. | reverse complement strand
CAGATGAGCCTCGACGATTCGCGCGAGATGATCCGCCGGCTGGGCGTCCAGTACGACGAGATCCCGATCGCGGGCGCGATGGAACAGTTTGCCGTCCTGCTGGAGCCGACTTTCACGGCCTTGGGACCAAAACCCGAGTGGGATACCACCGACGAGAACGTCCAGGCGCGCATCCGCGGCATCCTCCTCATGGCGTTGTCGAACCGGACCGGCCGCATCGTGCTGACGACCGGCAACAAGAGCGAGATGGCGGTCGGTTACGCGACGCTCTACGGCGACATGGCCGGTGGCTTCGCAGTCATCAAGGATGTCTTCAAGACATTCGTCTACCGGCTTGCCCGCTGGCGCAATACGCAATCCGATGTCATCCCGGAAAACATCATCACGCGCGCGCCCTCGGCGGAATTGAAGCCCGGCCAGACCGACCAGGACAGCCTGCCGCCTTACGCAGTGCTCGATGCGATCATCGAAGCCTACATGGAGCGAGATCAGAGCCCGCGTGAGATCATCGCCGGCGGACTGCCGGAGGCCGACGTAAAACGCGTGGTCAACCTGCTCAAGAAGAACGAATACAAGCGCCGTCAGGCGCCCCCGGGCGTGCGTGTCAGCCGCCGCGCCTTCGGCAAGGACTGGCGTTATCCGATAACATCGCGCTATCCCGACGAGTGGAATTAAGCCAACGGAGTTCAAGCCATGAAGAAAATAGAAGCCATCATCAAGCCGTTCAAGCTCGACGAAGTGCGCGAGGCGCTTTCCGAGGTCGGCGTCACCGGCCTGACCGTAACCGAGGTCAAGGGTTTCGGCCGCCAGAAGGGCCACACCGAACTCTATCGCGGTGCCGAGTACGTCGTCGACTTCCTGCCGAAGATCAAGGTCGAACTGGTTGTCGCTGAAGCGACGGTCGATAGCGCCATCGAGGCAATCATCAAGGCGGCGCGCACCGGCAAGATCGGCGACGGCAAGATTTTCGTCATGCCCGTCGAGCAGATCGTGCGCATTCGCACCGGCGAGACCAACGAAGCGGCAATTTGATCCCACCCCGAAATCGCCGCTGCGCGGCGATCTCCCCTCAAGGGGCCAAGAAACGCTCGGGGCGGCCCTTCGCGTTTCTTGAGAGAGCAGATAATTAGCAAGGAGTTTTAGAGTGGACGCCTCAGTATCCAAGGAAACCAAACGCGAACAGTTGTACAGCCACTACTGGAAGAACGATCTGAACCCGGTCTTCACGGACGTGGCGAGTTACTACGACAACGCCAACCAGGTCGCCAGCCTCGGCCTGTGGAACTGGTTTCTGCGCCACCACATGGATCTCGTCGAAACCCAGCCGAACATGCGTTCGCTCGACATCTGCGCCGGTACGAACGCGGTGGGTATCGCCCTGCTGAAGAAGGAACCGACACTCGAAGCTTATGCGCTCGATCGCAACGTCGCCATGCAAACGGTCGGACGCCAACGTGCCCAGGACCGCGGCATGCACATCCGCGCCAGCATCGGCGACGTGCACAAGCTGCCCTACCCGGACAACCACTTCGATATCGTCACGCTGCAGTGGGCCGCGCGTCACCTGCAACTCGACAATGTATTCGACGAGGTGCGCCGCGTGCTCAAGCCGGGCGGCCATTTCCACCATTGCGACATGCTGCGCCCGCCCAACCCGACCGTGGCGAAGATGTATTTCGGCTACCTGCGCTTCTGCCTCAACTTCACCGCCGGCATCTTCCGCAGCAAGGAACCGGCGCTCAACTGCCGCAAGTACTTCATCGACGTGCTCGACAACTTCTATTCGCCGGAAGAGTTTTCCGATCTGTTGCGGGCGCATGGCATGGTCAATGTCGTGCACAAAAGCCTGCTGGCCGGCATGATCGGCGTCCATCGCGCACAGAAACCTCAGTGACTTTGTTGACCTCGCCTTGCCGTGCGCATTGCACTGTCTGCGGCTTGTCTTCGCATCCCTGAGGCTTTGTTTTTGATATGCACAAGGCGAGGCTGCTCGCCGACCTGAACCGGCAACTGCTCGAAGCCTACAGCCGCCGTACCACGGCGTCCCTGCGCGCCCGCCTGCCCCTGCCGGTGGCGTTGCCGTGGCTCGATCGGCTGCTGCACATCAATGTCGAGAAGGAAGTGCGCAAGGACGCGCGCGTGATCGTCGCTGCCGCCCACGCAGCGAAAACGGGCCAGCCGATCGACGACGCGATGGTGGCCGCGCTGCTGAAGATCACTCAGGAAATCGACCGCGATTTTCTTGCCCAGGCGCGCGGGCCGCTGGAAATTCCGATCCGCTATGACGCTGTGAATCCCGTGCGCATGCAGCGCATCCGTCGCTTGCTCGATGCGAGCTGGCATCTTTGCCATGTCTGGTCGCCGCGGTACACGCTGCGATCGGCGCTGGATGCGCATTTTCCTGCGGCCGAACTGGACCGCCTGCTGTTCGAACTGATGGTGCTCTATGCGCGCGAAACGCAGGTGCTCGGCGAATCCGTGCGCATGCCGGCGCTGCTGTCACCCCTGCGCCGGCGCGTGTTGGCCGGACTCTTTGAAACGATGGAAAAGAACGCCGCCGGCTTGTCGCGCGAAGCGGCCGGCCGCATCCGTCGCGCTAAAACTTTCCGTCATCCAGGTTGAAGGGCAAGGCCTTCGTTACCTGGTCGAAGCGCAGGATGCGCTTGCCCTTGTGTTCCTTCATGAAGTCTTCCGCATCGGCCAGGCTGGCGAGCGGCACGAATTCGTGGCCCATCGGCCCGAGCACGTCCGAGCCGATCACGTAAAGCGCGGTTTTCGCGTCGATCGGTTGGAGGTTGTAGTAGTCGGTCACGGCGATGCGTGCGATCTGCTCGCGGCTGTGGCCGGCCGCGTATTTGGGCGGATCGAACCAGAACTTGAACAGGTCCTTGGCGCCGTCGAAGTGGTGGGCATGACCATCCTTGTAGACGATGGTCGCCACCCAGTGCGGATATTTCGAAACGAGCATGCCGCAGACGGGGCACAGGTCCTTTGGCCCCGGCTTGGGCAAGGGCTGGGCGAGCGCCAGGCTCGCCCAAACACCAATCAGCACTGCGACAAGAAAACGTCTCATCCCTTCTGCTGTTCCATCATCTTGCGCTTGCGTTCCGCGCGATTCTTGCGGATGCGGCTGACATCCTTCGACATGTCGGTGTAGGCCAGCAATAGTGCCTGGTCGAACTTGACCAGTTCGCCGCCGTTCGCGGCCTGTGCGGCCTTGGCCGCCTCCTCGGTGCCGTAGGCGACCTTGCTGTTGGCCGTCATGACGCCGGGGATCTTGCTGCCGACGAGGAAGGTGGCCTTGTCGACCTCGACCAGCGGCTTGACCTCACCTGCAGCGGCGTTGTCGCCGACCCACATCGCCTTCGGTTCGCGGTCGACGTTGAGCGACAGGCTGATCGCGGCGCAGTGAATCGAACAGGTGCCGTCGGAGAGGTCATCGCTGTACTGCACCAACATGCGGGAATGGTGGAACTTGTGGCGATCCATGCCGCAGTAGGGGCACTTCGGATACTTCGCGATGTCGTTCTCGTTGGCCTTGGGGTCGGGGGTGGATTTCGGGATGAACTGCAGGGGCGTGCCGTCGCCTTCGCACACGGCGGCATTCGCGGTCTTGGCGCCTGCAGCCAGGCTGGCACCGGCGAGTAGGGTGAATTTCAGGGCTTCGCGACGATCCATGAGGGTCTCCTTGGACGATTGATCATGCACTGCAATATAAGCCGCGACTGTGTGCATGAGCTGCGACATCTTGTCGCAGTTCGCCGGAAATTGCGCCTGTAGTTGATGTCGATCAACTGTCGCGGTGTCAGGGGTGCCGTCCTGCCGGCGCTGACTTTCATTGCCCGGTCAGTTCAGTTCGATCCAGGCCGCGAGGCCGCCGCCCGTTCGGGGTTCAAGCTTCACGTGCCAGCCGTTTGCGCGTGCCAGTTCGCGCACGATCGCGAGGCCGAGTCCGGCACCGCCGGTCTCCGGACTGCGCGAGGCGTCGAGGCGCTGGAAGGGTTCGAACATCGCCGCGATGCGGTCCACCGGAATGCCCGGCCCGCGATCGAGCACGCCGATGCGGCACTGCGGTGGATCGTCTTCGCAGACCAGTTCGATCGCTGCGCCGGGGGCATAGCGCAAGGCATTCTGCAAGAGATTGCCGATGGCGCGCCGCAATGCGCGCGGCGGCACCTTGCGCCGGCTGGCGGAACACTGGACCGTAATCTCCGGGTGCGGCGCCGGCAGCTGGTTGGCAAGGTCGTGCAGGAGTTCTTCGAGGTCGAGTTCCACGGGCGGCTCGCGCTCGAGACCGCGCGCGAGATCAAGCAAGGTGGCGATCAACCCGTTCATTTCCTCGATGTCGCTTTCCAGCCGGTCGATGAGGGCCGGCGCCGGATCGGCCTTGATCATTTCAAGGGCCAGCCGCATGCGCGCCAGCGGCGTGCGCAGATCGTGCGAAACGCCCGCGAGCAGGGTGGTGCGCGCCGTCAGCAGGTCGCGCACCTGGCGCGCCATGGCGTTGAAGCGCTGCGCCAGCGCGGCCAGTTCGCGCGGACCGGTCTCGGGCAGCAGCGCAGGCCGTTCGCCTTGGCCGATGTCACGCGCCGCGATCTCGAGGCGCGCCAGCGGGGCGGTAATCCGGCGCGCGAGCCACACGGCGAAGATCCCGGCAAACAGCAGGCCGACGAGCAGCGCCAGCGAAAAGGCCAGCAGCGGCTGCGTTTCGATGCGCTCCCGCGGCAGGCCCACCGCCATCCAACCGTCGCCGGCGGGGAGGTCGATCCAGTACCAGGTGCCCTGCCCAACCTTTTCGCTGACCAGATGGAGACGCATGCCCAGCCGGCGGGCGAGGGCATCCTCGAGCAGGTAGAAGTAGGGGGGATGCCATTCGTCAGGGCCCATGCCCGCCGGTTCGGCGCGCAGGGCCAACTGGTGGCTGTCGTGCAATTCGTGCTCGAAGGCCTGGCGTGTCTCAGGCGGCAACTCGGCCCAGGTCTGCGCCGAGAGGATCATCAGCCCGGCGAGGTCGTCCGCGGAGCGCCGCGCGACGGGCAGCATGAGGAAGTAGGCGAAGGACAGCGCGGCGAGCACCTCGACCAGCACGAACGCCACGGCCAGCAGCCGGGTGTTCTGGCGGGCGAGGCTGGGTGGGGTCAATGGTCGCCGCCGTGGGGATTGAACAGGTAGCCTTCGCCGCGCACCGTGCGGATGTAGGCCGGCGCGGCCGGGTCCGCCTCGATCTTGCGCCGCAGCCGTGTGACGCGGATGTCGATGCTGCGATCGAACGGGTCGCGGTCATAACCCTTGAGCAGATCGACGAGGGTATCGCGGGACAGTACCCGGTTGGGGCGGGCGACCAGGGCGGCCAGCAGGTCGTACTCGGCGCCCGTCAGGTGAATTTCGGCGCCCGCCCGCAACAGCCGGCGTCCTGCCGTATCGAGGACGAACGGGCCGAAGGCCTGGGATTCGGGCGCGGCTTGCGCCGGCACGGCAGCCGCCCTGTGGCCGCGTCGCAGTAACGCCCGCAACCGGGCCAGCAATTCGCGCGGGCCGAAGGGCTTGGCCAGGTAATCGTCGGCGCCCACTTCGAGGCCGATGACACGATCGACCTCCTCGCCGCGGGCGGACAGGATCAGGATCGGCACTTCGGACTGCATCCGGATGGCACGCGTCAGTGCCAGACCATCCTCGCCCGGCAGCATCAGATCGAGAACGATGGCATCCGGCATCGCCTTGGCCAGTGCTTCGCGCATCTGCGTACCGTCGCCCACCGCGGTTACCGTACAGCCATTCGTCGCGAGGTAACTGGTCAGCAGCTCGCGCAGTGCAGGATCGTCATCGACGACGAGAATGCGGGGTGGGTCGGCCGAGTTCATGTGAATAGTTTAGTCTGTGATGCGTGTCAGGCACAGCCTCAGTGCTTCCCGTTACCCTTGGAAACAAACTGAAACAGTCGGATGCGGGCCGGACATGGCACCGTTACGCACTTGCGCAATGATGCTGCCACCGAGACACGATCATGAAATCACATACCTTTACCTCCAGTTGCCTGTTGCTTCTGCTCGCCGCGCCGGCGTGGGGACAGTCCCCCCTCCCGACGGCCGGCGGCGAAGCCAGGCGCCCGCTTAACCTTTCCCTGCCCCGCGAGTTCATGTCGCCTCCGGTCACCGTCATCCGCAATGAAACCGAAGAGGATGCGGCAGTCCGGAACCTGAAACATGAAGAGCAGGGCAGCGCGAAGCGCAACGCGCGCCAACCTTATGGCACGGGTTACGAGGCACGCCAGCGCAGCATGACCATGGAAAGTGCAGGCCCTGGCTTCGGTGCCGGGGGTTCCGGCATGGCCGGTGGTGCTGCTGGTGGCGCCGGCATGGCCGGAGGCGGTGGAGGTGGCAGTGGTGGTGGTGGCATGGGGCGTGGCCGGTAAACCCCCAATATCCAACAGGAGCACATCATGAAATATCTCAA
>CAZTWA010000007.1:0-23980 GCA_964617225.1 uncultured Methyloversatilis sp. | reverse complement strand
CGTACCCGGACGCGCGATATGTCAAGCAATCCGACCGGCCAGCCGATCCAGCAGCGCGACCGCATCCAGTTGCCGGACCTGGGCGGGAATTGATCGATTAACGACTTAAAGCATGATTTGCGGGTTGGATATTTTCTTACTCCACGAAAGGAGAACGCCATGAAGATCCAGAACAAACTTTTGATTGCAGTCGCTTCAGCCGCCATGGCCCTGTCAACCGCGGTTTATGCCGCCGGCGGCGGCGGTGGTGGCGGTGGTGGCGGTGGTGGCGGTGGTGGTGGCGGCGGCGGTGGTGCTGGCGGCGGCGGTCCCGGCGGCGGCGCCGGCATGGGGCCGGGTGGCGCGACGAATGCCGAAGCGCAGGGCACGCAATCCCAAGCGCAGACGCAAACACGCAGCCAGACGCAGACCCAAACGCAGACGCGTACCCGGACAAAGGCCGAGGAAGAGCAGTTGCAAACCCGCACCCAGACCCAAACGCGTACGCAGGAGCAAACCCGCACGCAGACGCAGACGAAGTAGGCGTCATCACGCCCTTGAAAGCCGGTGCTGCCGTCCTGTCAGCGCTGACTTTCACACAGCAAAACGCCGGCAATTGCCGGCGTTTTGCTTATCGACGACCTGCTGGGCGGATTATTGAATGACGCCGCGCGCCTTCATGCGGTCGCAGGCGTTCATGCGGGGCGGCACGATCTTCTTGCCCTGCGCCTTCGCCCGCGTTTCCATGAGTTGATGGTGTTCGAGTTGATAGGCCTTGCACTCATCGTAGTTCTTGAATGACCACATCTTCTCGCGGTGGGCCACATGTTCTTCTTGCGTCATCAAGGACCAGCCGACGGTGTTGTCCTTGTCGATGGCGAAGCGTCCGCCACCGGGCCCCATGCCGCCGCCCATGCCCGTGCCGGGTTGGGCTAGCGCCGTACCGGCCAGCGCGGCACTGAAGAGGGTGATCAGGGTCATTTTGTAGAGTTTCATGGTGTTCTCCTTTCAACTTGTTAGTTCATCCGAATCCCTTGGTTCCTTTCTAGTCCCCGGCCGGCCCGATTGCCAGCGCCCGTTGGTAACAAGATGTAATGGATCGGTTTAAGCCTGCGCTAAGGCAGGGTTAAGGTCGCCTTAATTTTCGGTCCGCATACTGCGCGCCATGTTCGCTACGCAATGAGGAAACCGACATGAGAATTCCCTTGCCCCTTCTTTCAACGCTGTTTGCCGCCGGCGTCCAGGCGGCCACCCCCGCCGACCTGCTGGCCAGCTACCAGGCCGACGCTGTCCGGCAGTCTGCCGGCTTTCGGGCCTCCGCCCAGCGCGGGGCCGAGTTCTATGCGCGCCGCTTTGATGTCTCCACGAAGATGCCGGCCTGTGCGAGTTGCCATACCGAAAAGCCTGCACAGGACGGCCGTCATGTCGTGACCGACAAGCCGATCAAGCCGCTCGCGCCGGCGGCCAATGCCGAACGCTTTACCGATGCGGCGAAGGTCGAGAAGTGGTTCCGCCGCAATTGCACCGAGGTCGTCGGCCGCGAATGCAGCGCGGCTGAAAAGGCCGATTTCATTGCATTCGTCACCGGAGGACGCTGACATGAAAAAACTCCTGTTACTTGTTGCACTGTTTCCGCTGGCCGCCCACGCGGACAAGCTGACCGCACCCGTGAATGCGCCGCCCGCGTTCCAGACCGAATGCGCGAGCTGCCATGTGGCCTTTCCGCCCGCGCTGCTCGCGGCCGCTGACTGGAAGCGCGTGATGGCATCGCTCGACAAGCATTACGGCGATAACGCCAGCCTCGATGACAAGACGCGCCGGACCATCGAGGACTTCCTGGTGAAGCATGCGGGCAATGCCGCGAAAGTCAGCGCTGGCGGGACGGCGTCAAACAACGCTGAATTGCCGCGCATCACGACGAGCGCCTGGTTCAAGCGCGAACATCGCGAGGTGGCCGCAGTCGACTGGAAGCACGAGAAGGTCAAGACGCCGGCCAATTGCGGCGCTTGTCACACCAAAGCCACACAGGGCAGCTATCGCGAGCGCGACATCTTCATGCCCGTTGGGAAGAATGCGGGCCGAAAGTGGGAAGACTGAGATGAACAAGATCCTGGTCTGGGACTGGCCGGTTCGCATCGGGCACTGGCTGCTGGTGGGCGCCTTCGTGCTCGCGTGGATCACCGGCGACAGCGAGGAATGGCGCCTCGTGCATGCGTTCGCCGGCGGCACGGTCGTCGGCGTCATCCTGTTCCGCCTGCTGTGGGGCTTCGTCGGGACGCGGCACGCGCGCTTCACCAGTTTCGTGCGTGGCCCGGGCGCGGTGCTCGACTATGTCTTCGGCCTGCTGCGTGGCGATGCATCGAAATATGCTGGCCACAATGCCGCCGGCGGCTGGGCGATCGTCGCGCTGCTGGTGCTGGGAGTGCTGACCGGCGCGAGCGGCTGGCTTGTGTATCAGAACTTGGGCGGGGAGTGGCTGGAAGAGGTGCACGAGGCGCTGGCATCGGGCATGCTGACTGTTGCCATAATTCACGTCGCTGGCGTCGTTGTCAGCAGCCTGGCGCACCGCGAGAACCTGGTGCGGTCCATGCTGACCGGGTTCAAGCGCGGCCGACCCGACGAGGCAATCGCCGGCGCACGACCGCTTGCCCTCCTATTGCTGCTCGGCTGGGTTGCCGCCTGCGCGTGGTGGCTGGCGCGCTAATATCCCGGCCATGCGCATACTCCTTGCCGAAGATGATCCGCACCTGGGCGACGGCCTGACCGTCGGCCTGCGGCAGGAGGGCTATGCCGTCGATTGGGTCAAGGACGGGACCGCTGCCGATCTGGCGCTGGCGAGCGAGGACTTCGACCTGCTGGTGCTGGACCTCGGCTTGCCGCGCCTTTCGGGACTGGACGTGCTGGCGCGCTTGCGCGCCCGCGGACAGGCGCTGCCCGTGCTGATCCTCACGGCGCGTGATGCGACCGGCGACAAGATCGCCGGTCTCGATGGCGGTGCGGATGATTACGTCGTCAAGCCCGTCGACCTCGACGAACTGGCGGCCCGTGTGCGCGCACTGGCGCGGCGCACGGCGGGCCGGGCGCAACCCGTGCTCCGCATCGGTGATCTGGAACTCGATCCGGCGGCGCGCCAGGCGCATCTCGCCGGGACGCCGATCGAGCTTTCCCTGCGCGAATTCTCCCTGTTGCAGGCCCTGATGGAAAACAGCGGCCGGGTGATGACGCGGGCACAGCTCGAGGGCTCGCTTTACGGCTGGCGCGACGAGCCGGACAGCAATGCGCTGGAGGTCCATATCCACCACTTGCGGAAGAAAGTCGGTGCGGAACGGATCAAGACGCTGCGCGGTGTGGGCTACATGATGGCGAAATCATGACCGAAACCACGCGCTGGTTCTCGCTGCGTCGCCGCCTGCTGGTGTGGCTGCTGGGCGGTGTGACCGTCGGCTGGCTGGCTGCGATGGGTATCGTCTATGTCGAGGCACGCCAGGAACTGGCGAAGCTGCACGAGCACGAAGCAACACGCGGAGAAACTCACGAGCGCGATGAAGTCCGCGACGATCTGCGCCACGAACTCGACGAGCATTTCATCGAGGCGCTGCTGACACCGTTGCTGTTCGGCCTGCCGCTGCTGGGTGCCTGGATCTGGTTCGCCACGTGGCGTGGTCTCAGGCCGCTCGATGAGGTTGCTGCCGAACTCGGCAAGCGCGCGCCCGAGCGACTCGATCCAGTTGTGCCGGTTGCCGCGCCGCGCGAAGTTCGACCATTGCTCGAGGCACTCAACGCACTGTTCGCGCGCGTCGACCAGGCCATGGAGAAAGAGCGCGGCTTCACCGCGGATGCCGCGCATGAATTGCGGACACCACTAGCCGCCATCTCGACGCAAGCGCAGGTTGCCGCGCGGGCCCGCGATGCCGCCGAACGCGATCATGCCCTCGCGCAACTGACCGCCAGTGCACGGCGCGCCAGCCACTTGGTCGAGCAACTGCTGACACTCGCCCGCCTCGATCCGGCGGCCGGTCTGCCGGTGGCCGAATTGCGGCTCGATACACTGGCCGCCGAGGTGTGTGCCGACCATGGCGCGGCGGCGCTGGAGAAAAACATTGCGCTCGAACTGGATGCGCCAGTGCCGGTTCGCCTGCTGGCGAACGATGCCATGCTACGCATCCTGCTGCGCAATCTGCTCGACAACGCCGTGCGCTATACACCGGCCGGTGGGAAAGTCAGCGTCGGCGTGACGGCAGGCATGCTGACCGTCAGCGACAGCGGGCCGGGCATTCCTCCGGCGCAACGCGCGGATGCCCTGCGCCGTCTGCATCGTCTCGCCGGGCAGGACATCGAGGGCAGCGGGCTTGGCCTGTCCATCGTCGCCCGTATCGCCGAGCTGCACGGCGCGCACTTGGAACTAACTGATGGCATCGGCGAGCCAGGCCTGACTGTACAGGTGACATTCCCGCACTGATTCGTGCCGTCCCGCCAGCGCCGACTTTCAAAAAAAAGCCGGCCCAAGGTGCCCTGGGCCGGCGCGAGAGGTAAAGGAGATTGTGCGGGTGTCGATCAGAACTTGTAGTTGATGCCGGCGTAGAGCGAGCGACCTGCGCCCGGGACTGGAGTGCCCCAGATCGGCGTGGTGTATACGGTCGAGGTTCCAATGGTCATGGTTGTACCCTGACCCACATAGGCGCCACCGAGCGGCAGGTAGTAGAGCTTGTCGAAGAGGTTCTCCACGCCGAAATCGACGCGCACCTGCTTCCATGAAAAGCTGCCGCGCAGGTTGACCAGGCTGTAGCCCGGGGTATGCATCTCGTTGCGTACGTCGGAAACGTCATTCTTGCCCTTGACCATGACCAGTTCGACGGCATTGTCCCAACCGCCGCGCTTGTGCGTCAGCGTCAGTTTGGCGTTGAGCGGCATGATGTTGTAGAGGCCATCCCCAGTGTCGCGGTTCTTGCCGTCGGTGTAGTTCAGGAGACCCTTAAGTCCGAACTCGCCCATCCCGGTCTTGGCCAGCGGCATCTTGCCCGACAGGTCGATACCGTAGAGGCGCGCCGACTGGTTCATGAATTTGAGGACGGTGAACGTGCCCGTTTGCACAGTGGCCAGCGGCGCATTGGCAGCACCATCCCACTGAATCGCGTCGATGTAGTCGGTGACGTCGGTGTAATAGGGCGTCGCCTTGAATTCCCAGCTACGGTCAGCGGCATGCCAGTCGAAGGTGGCGGAGAACGTGTTCGCCTTTTCGGGCTTCAAGTCGAGGTTGCCGATATAGCCGTTGCCGTCGCCGACCCAGTTGATCATCAGCGCCGCCATCTGCCAGGTCGACCAGGTGTAGCGCTCGTGCAGGTTGGGTGAGCGCGTCTTGTGGGCGAAGCCGAATTCGATGTCCTGCGTGGCGCTTGGCGTGTAACGCGCGAGCAGGGTCATGTCCCAGTTGTTGTCGGTCTTGTGATGATCGGCATTGTTGAAGTTGGCGGCATCACGAGTTTGATTTCCCGAGCTTGCGGCAATCACGGTTGGGAACGTGTTGAGGTTGTAGCCATGCACATCCCCGGCATCCATTGCCACTCGCTCGTAGCGCAGGCCGGCGAGTGTCGTCCACTGTTTGTTCAGTTGCTTTTCCCATTCGCCGAACAGCGCGGTACGGTCACGCTCGCCGTCCCTGACGTTCCAGAAGGTGTAAGGCGCCATGCCGGCACCGGAAGCCGTCCACCAGTCGTCGAGCCGATAGCGCTGGTATTCACCACCCACACGCAACAGATCCTGCTGGGTCAGGTTGATATTGGCCTTGACAATCACACCCGTATTCTTGCTCGCGGTGTACATCGGCATGCCGGCGGCACACGTGGAGGGGAAGGGAGTTACGACACAAGGTGCGCCCGAATAATTGGGGTTGCCGGACATGTACCAGTATTTCTTGTCAGCGCCGAAGTCCATGAAGTGATCGACGTCCTCATGGTAAACACGCGCTTCCAGCGTGCCCCAGTCCTGCGCGCCGAGGTAGCGCAGGTTGAGACGATTCTGCTCGTTGGCGAGCATGTCCATGCGCTGGTTGGGCCACAGCTGCTCGGGTAGATCCTGATAGCCGAATTTGGCTTCGAACAGATGGTTGCCTCCTTTGAAGGCCATACCCAACGTATGGTTGCGCGTGTCGTAGGCGGTGGAGCCAACTTCATCGAGCGGCAAGGTGTGGCCGGGGCGTCCGGTATAGGTCAGATCCGTTAAAGGAAGATTGCGATATAACGAATCCTTGAAATCGCCGCCGGCATCGTAGTTGTCCGATTTGGCAATTGCACCCGTATAGCTGATATTGAAGGACTCGGTGGCATAGGTCGCTGCAAGGTTGCCACCCGTTGCACCGCCGTTGCTGCGGTAGAAGGCACCGACCTCGCCGGTGAACAGGCTGCCCTGGCCGGGCGCGGCAAATTTCGGGGCGGCTGTTTCGGCGACGATTGAGCCGCCGATGCTGTCGCCGCCGACACTGACGGGTGCAAGACCGGCATAGACCTTGATCGAACCGACTTGCGCCGGGTCGAGGTAGGACAACGCCGGGTTCATGTGGTTGGGGCAAGCCGAAAGGAGATCCATGCCATCGACCTTGATGCGCAGCCGGTCGTCGGCGAGACCATGGATCGCCGGCAGGCTCGACACGCCGCCTGAGCCATAGAGACTCACGCCGGGTACATCGCGCAACAGGCTTGCAGAATCGCTGGTGGCTGAGCGTAACGACTGCAGACTGGCAGGTGCGACCTTGGTTGCTGAGGCATCGTCGTCTTTTGCGGCCTTGATGACGACGGTGGAGAGTTCGGTATCTGCTGCCTGAACAGCGAAGGGCAATGCGGCGATGGCCGCGGCGAGGGTGATGCGTTGAAATGACATGCGAGGCTCCAATGGATCATGAAAAACAGCGTTTGATTCTATGGAGAGCCTCGATGTAACTCGTGCGGCATGATGTCGCACACGGGCCGCTTTCCGTGCTGTCGCTTGACGTGGATCAAGTGCCGTCACGCCGGTGCTGACTTTCAAAAAAACGCCGGCAGGAAATTCCCGCCGGCGGTCTTTTTCTACGCACGGGCTTAAAGCGCTTTTCTCGCCGTGATTGCCCCGCGGATCTGGTTCTTGCCGTAGCCGGTAGCCTTGTCATCCGGATAGAGTTCCTTCAACTTGTCCTCAACACCAAGCCCAAGGGCATCGGCATTGCCATGACAGTTGAGACAGAGGTTCTGGGTAGGCAGTGCCTTCATGTAGCGATACATCGGCTTGCCATCGACAGAAACCTGTTCGCCCTTGTCAATCATGGCCGGATCCTCGCCCGCGGCGAGACGCCGCTCGAAGTCCTCGAGCACAGCCTTCTCCCAGGCATCCGGCACGGCCTTGGGATTACGGTTCTTGAGGCTGACGCGGCGGATGCTCCAACCGGTTTGCTCGGACAATGCCTTGGCCATCTGTGGTGCCTTCTCGCGACAGACCGAAATGGCGCCGACGTAGCCGCTCTTTTGGATTTCACCTTGCAGGACTTCCAGCAGCTTGGGCTGCATCTTCTTCGGGATCTCGCGTCCTTCCGCGAGCAGTTGCGCCTCGTCGGCGAGGGCGGGTAATGTGAAAGCGCCGAGACAGGCGAGGGCGCTCAGGCCATGCTTCAGATAACGTTTCATATTGTTCTCCTCCGTGGGTTGAGTGTTGCCGTCAATTTTCTGGTTCGCTGACGAAGCCGATTCTAACCAGTCCCGCTTTGGCGGCAAGTGCCATCACTTGCGCCACTTTCTCGTAGTGGACATGGCGGTCGGCGCGGATGTGCACCTCGGGCTGTGGCTGCTTTGATGCCTCCGCCACAAAGCGCGCCGGCAAGGCATCCAGCGTTACCGCCTCGCCGCTCCAGAACAAACTGCCATCCTCGCGGATACCGAACTCGATGTGTTCCGGCTTGGTGATGTTCGCACTCGATGACGCCTTCGGCAGGTCGATCTTCACCGCGTGGGTGAGCAACGGTGCCGTGACGATGAAGATCACCAGCAGCACCAGCATGACATCCACCAGCGGCACGACGTTCATGTCGGCCATCGGCGCGCCGTGGCGTCGGCGGGTGATATCAGCGTGCGCCATGCTTCACCGTCAGCAGCACGTAGAGATCATGGGCGAAGGACTCCAGTCGCGCGAGCCAGAGCCGGTTTCTCCGGTTGAAGGCGTTGTAGGCCAGCACGGCAGGGATCGCCACGGCCAGGCCCAGCGCCGTCATGATCAGCGCCTCGCCCACCGGCCCGGCCACCTTGTCGAGCGTGCCCTGGCCGCTCATGCCGATCTGAACCAGCGCGTGATAGATGCCCCAGACCGTGCCGAACAGGCCGATGTAGGGCGCGGCCGATCCCGCCGAGGCGAGCACGGTCAGGCCATGTTCGGATGCCGCCGCTTCCTGGTCCACCGCGTTGTTCAGCGTGCGCGTGAGGTATTCGCCCATGCCGCCGGCGACCGCGAGGTTTTCCTTGTTGCCGTTGGCCAAGGCTTCCATCGACTTCGTCGCCAACTCGGCAAACGCGTTGTCGGGTTGCTGGCCGTGAAGGGAAGCCGAAACCTCCTCCAGCGACCGGGCTTGCCAGAAACGTTTGAGAAAGGTATCGGCGCGCCGTTGGGCAAACCAGTTCGCGAGCGCACGGGTGACGATCAGGTACCAGCTTGCGATCGAGAGCAGCAGTAGTACGCCGAGTACTGTCTTGCCGACGCCGTCGGCCTGGGTGAGAAAGTGGGCGAAGCCCAGTCCATCGACGACTGCCTGTTCCATGAGATCAACTTTCTTGCAGGATGAATTTGAAGGGTTGCAATGCCACGGCACGCACGGGCTGGCCGTTACGGTGCGCCGGCGTGCATTGCCAGTTGCGTACTGCGTCGAGTGCCGCCGCGTCGAGCCGTGCAAAGCCGCTGCTGGAGGAAATCCGCGCGGTACAGACCTTGCCCTGCTCGTCGAGTTCGACACGCAGGATCACGGTGCCTTCTTCGCCCAGGCGCCGCGAGGCCGGGGGATAGCGGGGTGCCGTGCGCTGTGGGCAGGCGACCGACAATTCGCCACCAAGCGTGACCGGACCGCTGGGCAGGACCGTAGCGGGCGGGGCCGCGGGCGGGGGAGCGACGGCGACGGGTACCGGTTGCGGCGGCGGGGTGGGCGCAACGTAATCGGTCGGGGCGACGACCGGTGTCGTGGCGATGATCTGTCGGGGCTTGGGTTTTTCGACGGGTTTCGGCCTGGGCTTCGGTGGCGGCGGAACGATTTCCGGCGCCGGCGGCGCGATGAAATTGACGAAGAGCGTCATCGCTTCCTGCGGGCTTGGAATCAGCCGGTGCTGCCAGAGCCCCCAGAGCACGGCGGCATGCATGGCCAGGACCAAGGCGAGGCCGACCGCGCGTTCGGATTTGAAAAAACGTTCCACTGCGAGCATGGTGCTAGTAGGCCAGCAGCACGCGGCGCACCCCGAGGATAATCAGTACCGCTGCGGCACTCCAGAGCAGCCAGCGTGACAGCCAGGCGCGGCCGGCGCGTAGTTCGCGCCCGAGGCGCCCGGCCAGCGGCACCAGCACGAGGATCGGCGTCATCGCCGCGCCGAGTCCGAAGGCCAGTCCATAGGCCGCGCCTTGTGCCGTGCTGCCGGCGTTCGCCGCCAGAGCCAGCAATGAGGCGAGCGGCGTGCAGGGCGTGAGGGACAGTGCCGCACCGAGGAACAGCGGCGGCAGGCTATCGGCCTTGCGGCGATGCACCTGTACCGTTGCGAAAGTCAGCGCTGGCGGGACGGCACTGCACGACTTGCCAGCCGGTTTGGCCAGCAGCCAGAGCCCGGCGAAGATGCTGGCCACGCCGATGACGAGGTTGCCCCAGATACCGCCCAATGCCTGCGCCAGCCCGAGGCCGGCAGCGCCGGCCAGGGCCGCCAGCACGGTGTAGGTGGTCACCCGCCCCGCCAGAAATACGGCGGTATGCAGATAGGCTTCGCGGTGCCCACTGGCGCGGCCAAGTGCCCAGGTGCCCATGAAGGGCAGGCAGGTGACGGTACAGGCCGTCAATCCCATCGAGACGCCGAGCAGCCAGACGGTTGCCAGCGTCACCTGACCGGTGGCGAGTTCTTCAAGCATCGGCGGTTCCAGCAGCGGGTTTGACGGCGTTCTTCACGAGCTTGACCGGCTTGACGGTGCCATCCGGCAGTTCGCCCTTCACCTTGGCCTTGTAATACGCACGACTGGAAGAGAACAGCGCAAGCGGGCCCCACTTGAGTTGGATCACGCCATCCTGCGGGCAGTATTCGGCGCAGCGGCCGCAGAGCGTGCAGTCCTCGTTGTAGGCCTTGCGGCCGACTTCGGAGGAGATCTCGGGGATGTCCATCGGGCAGGCTTCGGTGCACACATGGCAGGAACCGCATTTGTCGCGCGTGGGCTTGGCCAGGCGCATGGGTGACAGTCGCTGAAATACGGAATTGAAGGCGAGCAGCGGGCAGATGCGACAGAACGGCAGCCGCAGTGCCAACGCCGCCACGAGCGTGAAGCCGATGAGGATATTGGCGATGGCACCCAGAGAAAAGCTGACGTTGTCGCCGAGGCGCAGCGCCAGTTGCTCGGTGTTGCCTGTGAGCAGAGTCGTCGCCACGCGCGAGGGGCAGATGTCGCAATAGGGGTTGCCCATCGAATGCGGTGTGACACCAAGGCCGGTCAGCAGCGGCAGCAGGAAAACCAAACCGAGCAGGATCAGCCACTTCACCGGCCGCACGCGTTTCGCCGCGCCGAGGTCACCCTGTTCGAAGCGGCGCGCACCGATACCGAAACGACGTCCGATCTTGCCGATCAGTTCCTGCAGGGTGCCGAGCGGGCAGACCCAGCCGCAGAAGGCCTTGCCGATGACGAAGAAGAAGGCGAAGAACGCCGCGAAGGACATCAGCAGCGGCAGCACCATGTTGATCGTCAGTTGCTGCGCACGCACCACGGCCTCACCGATGCGGTGATGGAGGATGTGCTGGGTGGGGATCAGCACGCAGTAACCCCCGTTCATCTGGTCGTAGGCGCAGGACAGTGCCGGCAGGTTGCTGGAAATCTTGTCGGCCATGTAGGTGCCGACAAAAACGCTGCCATAAACGGTGACGAACAGCATGACGAGCTGTATTGCGAGGCGGAAGCGCGCCAGCGTGGGGAACACGGTCTTAAGCATGATCGCTGCCTCCTGCGTTGTCTCGTTCGCTGTCTTTGCGTCGCCGTAGCAAGGGTGTGGCGGCGATCATGCCCACCAGGCCAAAAGCCGCACCCCAGCCAAGGCTGCGGTCACGGTCGGCGTCCTGCGCATAGACGTAGTTGAATGCCGTCAGGAACTTCTTGCCGTCGATTTCTCTTTCGGTGACGAGCACAAACTTCGCGCGACGCGGTCCGTGGCCTTCCGCCTGACCTTCCTGAGGGCGGAAATCGCGCGGAAACAGTACTGTCGCATGACCGGTTGCATCCGTCAGGAAAGTCGAACGGCTGCCGAACTCGGATTCCAGTTTGACCGTCTGTCCTGACAGTGGCTGGCCGTTGAGGCGCACGAGGAAGCGCCATTTCTCGCTTTCGCGATAATTCCCATGCTCGCGCGGCAAGGGTTCGGGCACGATTTCGAGTTCGTGCTTGGGCGCCTTCAGTAACGCCTGTGGCGAGTCGCCGGGGTTGCCGAAATACCAGACGGTCGAGGCGATGCGTACCTCATCCGCGTTTTCCTCCCGCGCGACGGCCCAATGGTAGTTACCGATCTTCGGTGCTGCCGAAGCGATCTTCGCGCCATCCGTCTCAACCGGATAGACGACCTTGAGCCGCTCGGTCGGCCCTTCAGGCGCGAACACGGTCACGCTGGCGGCGGCGATACCCTGTGGCCGCAGTACTGCCGAAGATCGCTCGCCTCGTGCCATCCTGCCTGGCAGCAGCAGCGGTTGCTGGGTCCAGATGCGCGCTGTAGCGGGTCGCTGCGCTGTCGCTGACGGGTTGGCTGGTGGCGCATGGTTTTCGTGTTGCGCGAACGCCGCCGTGGCCAGCCAGGCGGTGGCGATCGCCAGGGTGTGATGTTTCATGCCGCGCTCCTAGCGGAAGTCGTAGCGATAGGTCAGCATCAGACTGCGCGGTGCGGCAGCCGTATAGGTGACCTTGCCGGTGGTGTCCTTCTTCACTTCGAAGGCATACAGCTTGTCGAGGAGGTTGTCCGCATTCAGAGTCAGCGAGTGGCCGTTGTGTTCATATCCGATCGAAAGATTGGTCACCCATTCCCAACCCTGGTATTTCTCCGTGTTGGCATTGTCGAGCCAGTATTCGCCCCAGGTATTGGAAGAGAGGCGGACACGCCAGCTCCCCTGTTTCCAGCCGATAAAGAGGCCGTACTGTTCCTCGGGCACGAAGGGGAGATACTTGCCGGCACGATCCATGTTGACCGTGGTCGCCCCGACGCGCACCGGTTCGCTGAAATCGGCGTACTTGTAACGCGTGTAGGCATAGTAGCCGCCTGCCTGCCAGACGCGCGCGAAGCTGAAGCTACCGGCGAGTTCGAAGCCTTTCTTGTCGGTCTTGCCGGCATTGACGTAACTGGTGACTCCGCCGTTGCTTTGCTGGACGATCTCGTTCGAGACCGGATTCGAGTAGAGGCTGGTATCGAATTGCCAATCGGCGCCACGCCCCTTGAGGCCGACCTCGTAGTTGCGGGCGACTGGCGCGTCGAGCGACGGGTTGCTGCTGATCTCGGAGGAAGAAGGAATCTGCCCCGCCTGCGCCGCCATCGCGAACAGGTTCAGCGTGTTGGTCAGCCGGTAGCTCGCCGCCAGCTTGGGCGCCGGCAGGTTGAAGGTCTTTTTCAGCGCGGTCTGTCCGGCACCGGCGACGTATTTGCCGGTTGCATAGTCGTACTTCCAGATCTGGTTGTTGTTGTCCTCGAAGGTCGCGACGTCGTAGCGCATGCCGATGTCGACGATCCAGCGGTCGGTCGGCCGCCACGATTCCTGGACATAGACCCCGGTAAGCAGCGTGGTGGCATCGTCGATTTCGGCCAGCGTGCCTTTGGCATCCGATAACGTGGCGGTGATGCGGCCTGCCTGCGGCCCGCCTGCGATCTTGGTCACGTCGCGATACTGGTACTTGCGTGAATCGGGAGCGCGCTCCTGGCGGATCGTCAGGCCGCCGACCAGCGTGCCCTGGGCGTGACGCCAGTTCGCTTCGAGATCGGTGCCGAGGTTCCATACCCAGTCGTTCGTTTCGTTGATGATGCCGGTGACCGGGTGGTAGTGGTACCAGGTGTTGTAATAAACGCGCGGCTTGAAGGTGAAATCGCCACGCTGCATTTCCAGTCGCGAGTTGAGGAACAGGACCTTCGAGTAGCGTCCCGAGTGCTTCCAGGGTTCTGATGTCGCAGTCTGTTCGCCGCTGGCAAGAAACTGGTTGAACAGCGTGCTATCCATCGCGCCGGGCAGCTGGACGTTGGCCTCGGCATAGGAGACTTCGCTGTCCAGCACGTCGCCGTTGCCGAGGATCAGGCCATGCTTGAGCGAGGTCTGTGTCGTGTCGAACTGATTCCAGTTGCGCCAGTCGTTGTCCATCTTGCGATAGGTGGCGGTCAGCGCCAGCGCCTGGTTGTCGCTGACCATGCCGCCATAGCGCAGATGATAGTTTTCCGTGCCTTCGTTGCCGAAGCCGATACGCAGGTTGTTGGCGCGATCGTCGAAGACCGATTTCGACACGATCTGGATCGTGCCGCCGGTACTGCCCGTGGAGAACAGGTTGCCGGGCCCCTTCGCGACTTCGATGCGTTCGATGTCCTGGGTATCGACGAAATCCAGCCGCGTGAAACTGTCCGGGTCGGTGAGCGGTACGCCATCGCGCAGCACCATGATCTCGCGGATGCCATAGGCTGCCTTGAGGCCCGCACCCCGGATGATCAGCCTTGCGTCGAAGCCACCGTTCTTGCTGTCGATCAGCACGCCGGGAATTTCCTGCAGCGCCTCCTTGACGTTGAACATCTTTTTGTCCGCCATGGTTTCCTTGCCGACCACGGCGATGGCTTGCGGCACATCGGCGGTGGCGCGGGCCTCGCGGGTCGCGGTGATGCTGATCTCGTCCAGTTTTTTTTCCGTTTCGGCAGCTTGCCCGACATGGGGCAACATCGCCACGGCCAGGGCCAGCGAATTGACGGCAACTTTCATGATTTCTCCCAAGTGCTTTATTGAATGCGATGACCTGGGAGTCTAGGGAGCGGACTACCGAAAGTTATGCGACAGATCGTCGCGTGCGACCCGGTGTCGCGCGACATGATGTCGCAGCCGCTCACGAAAGCGAAGGTCGTTTGACCCGAATCAATGCAAGCGGGCGGCAAGCACTGCCAAATCTCAGGCGACCAGCTTGAACATTACCAGGAAGAAGCGTAGCCCCTGCCAGAAGGTCGAGATGCCGAGCGCGATAACGAACAGCGCGGCGCCCTTGAGCAGCCAGCCGCGCAGGCGCGGACCGAGCTTGCCGAACAGCACGCTGGCCGAGAGCATCGAGGGCAGGGTGCCGGCGCCGAAGGCGAGCATCAGCAGCATGCCTTCCGGTGGCGAGGGGGCGGTGGTGGCTTGCACGGCCATCGCCATGGTCATCGAGCAGGGCATCAGGCCATTGATCGCGCCGCCGATCAGCGAGCCGACGATCGGGCCTTTCTGCGTCGCGGTCATGAACTGTCGGCGCAGCCAGGCGAGCGGCGCGAAGCCCCAGGCATTGCGGATCGGCGACAGGCCGAGCAGGTCGAAGCCGAGCACGATCACGAGTACGCCGGCGACGATCTGCAACACACCCTGCGCGAGGCCGAGGCGGCCGGTGGAGACGAGCGCCGCACCGAGCAGCGCGGCAAGCAGGCCGACGACCGCATACACTGCAATGCGTGCGCCATGATAGGTGAGCATCGCGGCCAGTGGTGCCGTCCGACCAGCACCGACTTTCATGAAGAAGGCCGATACCAGCCCACCGCACATGCCGAGGCAATGGCCGCTGCCGAGCAGGCCGACCATGAAGGCGGCCCAGTAGGAAAACTCGACGCCGCTGCCCACGCGTTCGCTACTTCTGCAGCCGCAGCGAGTTGGTGACCACCGAGACCGACGACAGGGCCATGGCGGCTGCCGCAATCATCGGGTTGAGCCGGCCGGCCGCCGCAATCGGGATCGCGACGACGTTGTAGCCGAGCGCCCAGAACAGGTTCTGCCGCACGATGGCCATGGTGCGGCGCGAGAGGTCGATGCCGCCCGCCACGCGGGCGATGTCGCCGCCGACCAGCGTGACGTCGGCCGCCTCCACTGCGATGTCGGCGCCACCGCCGATGGCGAAGCCGACCGCCGCCGCAGCGAGCGCGGGGGCGTCGTTGATGCCGTCGCCGATCATGCCCACCTTGTGGCCTTCACTCTTGAGTCGTTCGACCAGCGCGAGCTTGTCGGCCGGTGTGGCGCGCGCAATCACTTCGTCGATGCCGACTTCGTGCGCGACATGGCGCGCGGCGGCTTCGACGTCGCCGGTGCACATGATCGTTTTAAGGCCGAGTTTATGCAGCAGTGCGATGGCCTCCCTGGCCCCTTCGCGCGGCGCGTCGGCGATGGCCAGCAGCCCAACGCAGTGTGGGCCGATGGCGATGAACACCGGCGTCTTGCCCTGCGCGGCGAGCGCCTCCGCCTGCGCCTGCTGGGCGTGGCAGTCGATGTCGGCGGCGGCAAGGAAGGTGGCGTTGCCGATGCGCACGAGGCCGCGGTCAGTGTTCGCCTGCGCGCCCAGTCCGGGCGTGGCGACGAAATCGACAGTCAGCGCTGGCGGGACGGCACGCGCCTGCGTGTAGGCGACGATGGCGCGGGCGAGGAAATGCTCGGAGTGCTGTTCGACGCCAGCGGCCAGCGAGAGGAGGTGCGCCACATCCTGCCCCTCGACGCAGAGGAAATCAGTGACGACGGGCTTGCCTGCGGTGATCGTGCCGGTCTTGTCGAACACCAGCGTGTCGAGCGTGGCGGCGGTTTCCAGCGCTTCGCCGTTGCGGATATAGATGCCGCGCCGCGCGGCCTGGCCGGTGCCGACCATGATGGCGGTGGGCGTGGCGAGGCCGAGGGCGCAGGGACAGGCGATCAGCAGTACGGCAACCGCGTGTGAGAGCGAACGCGCAAGCGGATGGCCTGCAGCAAGCCAGCCGGCGAAGGTGGCGGCGGCGACCGCGCCCACGGCGGGCACGAAGCGGGCCGAGATGCGGTCGGCGAGCTTCTGCACCGGCAGCTTGCTGCCTTGCGCATGGTCGACCAGCTTGACGATGCCCGAGAGCACGGTGTCGGTGCCAATGGCGGTGACCTTCAGCGTGAATGAGCCATTGCCGTTGAGCGTGCCGCCGACCACCTTGTCGCCTGCGACTTTAGACACCGGCAGCGGTTCGCCGGTGAGCAGCGATTCGTCGATGCTCGATCCGCCCGCCAACACGCTGCCGTCGGTTGGCACCTTGTCGCCGGGGCGCACACGCAACACGTCGCCGAGCTGCACGTCATCGATGTTCACCGTTTCGTCGCCGCTGTCCGTGACGCGGATCGCCGTGTCGGGCTGCAGCTCGATGAGCTTGCGGATCGCCTCCGACGCCTTGCCTTTCGCCCGCTCCTCCATATAGCGGCCGCCGAGCACGAAGGCGAGGATGGCGGCGGCGGATTCGAAATAGACATGGTGCTCCATGCGGAACACGCCAGGAACGCTATAGAGGAACGCCGCGCCGGCGCCCATCGTGATCAGCGAATCCATGTTGGCCTCGCGCTGCTGCGCGAGCGCCCAGGCTTTCTTGAAGATGTTGCCGCCAGGACCGGCAATGACGTAAGTGGACAGGGCCAGTTCCATCAGCCGCAGCGCCGGCGAGCGGTGCATCAGCATGCCCGAAATCATCACCGGCACGGTGGCAATGGCCGCGCGCAGCAGGCGCTGCTTCGCTTCCGCCAGCCGGGCCTTTTCGCGCTCGACGAGCAGGCGGCGCTGTGCCAGCGTGTCCATCGGCCGGGCGGTGTAGCCGAGCTTCGCCACGCTGCTGAACAGCTCGTCTTTCGTGAGGTGGCCCTTGAGCGTGACGGTCTCGGCCGCGTAATTGACGGCCACTGACTCGACGCGCGGATCGCGTTTGAGCGAGAGTTCGATCAGCGCGGCGCAGGAAGCGCAGGTCATGCCTTCGACGGCCGCGAGGCATTCCTGCGCCGGTCCCTCCGGAATGAAAGTCGGCGCTGGCGGGACGGCACTCTTCCGGGCGGTGCGCGCCAGGTTGCCGATCACCGCGTCGATCAGCGCAACGAGGCGCGCTTCGGGCAGTTGCGTCGCATCGTACTGGATCGTCACCGAGCCGATCTCCTGAACGGCGCGCACGTCGCGAATCGCGGCATGCTTGCGCAGCAGGATCTCGATCAGGTAGCAGCGCTCGGCCTGTTTGACGAGCGACGGCGCGATGAGCCGGAGGCGCCAGGGCAGACGATGGACGATGCGGAAATGCTTCACGAAGGCTTCACGACTTCCGGTATCTGACCAGCAGGAAGACGAGGTAGAACACCGTGAGCCAGGCGTTGCCGTATTTCACCGGATCCTTGATCCAGTACTTGAGGATCAGGTCCCAGTGGGTCTTGATGAGGTAGAAGGCGACGATGTCGTTGAAAAAGTTGGTGACGGCTTTCTCGGTCGTGGCGCTTTCGACGAGCGGGCGGAAGCGTTCCGGCGCGGCGCTGATGAGCTTGTCGCGCAGGTCTTCCAGCCGTGTCGCGAGGCTGGCATCCGGCAGGGAGGCGGCGGGCGCCAACACATCGGTAGCGGGCGCCGCGTCTTGCGGCAGGTCGGCGAGCAGCGACTTGAGGCGCAGTGCGATGGCGGCGTGGGTGCAGGCATGCGGGTCGAAGCGCACTGCCAGGCGGCCTTCGCTGGTCAGCAGGGTGACGCGCTGCACGCCGGCCAGGCTGCGCAGCGTCGCCTCGATGGTTTTCCCGGCGGCCGGGTTGCGCAGTGCCGGCGGCAAGCGCAGGCGCAGATACCCCGCTTCGCGCTGCAGGACCTGGATGTCGGCAGCGTTCATGGCCGGCGCCTTATTTGGCTGCCGGGGCGGCGGCCGATGCAGCGTCGGTCGGCTGCGGCGACTGGGTCTCGGCGATCAGGTCGTCGAGGCTTTCCTTCTGGTGCAGCGCGAAGTCCTTGCCCATGCCGGTCAGCTTGCTGGCGGTCTCGATGATTTCCTTCTCGTACTTGAACAGCAGGTAGCCGGCGGCGACGCCCGCGGCCAGGAAGACCAGCGGGTTGCGCAGCAGGCCGGTACCGGCGCCGAGCAGGCCCTTGCCGGCCGCATAGCCGCCGGCGGCCATCATCGTTCCGGTCGCCATCGGATGAGTCATCATGTTGCCCATCATATGGGGCATCTGGCGAGCGGCGTCCATCATCGGGGTGTTCATGGCGTTTTCCTTTCGGTTGAGTTCGGCACATTTTGCGCCGGCTGGGCGGGGGAGGAATTGATCTCGTTCAACATTTCGTAGATCCCGCGACAGCCTTCGCAGCAGAACTGCAGGGTCTTCCCGGGGGTTTCCAGCATGAAGGGCTTGCTACCGCAGTCGAGGGCGCAGAGGTCGCAAGGGATCATTGGAGCCTCATTTCAGCAAAATCTGCACATGGCGTTCGAACATCGCCTCGTCGGCTTCGCCGACGATCTTGCCGCGCACCATGCCCTGCGCGTCGATCAGGTAGGTGGTCGGCAGGCCGACAACGCCATAGGATTTCGCGATCTTCGAACTTTCGTCCATGGCCGCCGGGTAGCCGACGCCGAGCTTCTGCATGAAGGCCGCGACGGTGTCCTTGTCCTGTCCCGCATTGACGGCCAGGATTGTGAGGCCGCGGGTGGCGTGGCGCTGCCGGACAGTGTCGATGATCTTCATCTCGCCTTCGCAGTACTTGCACCAGTCGGCCCAGAAACGCAGCACCACCGGCTTTCCCGCATAGGCGGCAGGAAAGTCGACGGGCGCGCCGTCGAGCTGCACGGTCTTGAACGTGGGCGCGGCATCGCCGGTATTCAGCTTCGCCGGCGGTTCGCCACTGCAGGCAGTCAGCAGGGCGGCACAGAGAACCAGAAAGAGATGATTCATTCGAGCAGGATCAGGTTGGAATGCCAGATCATGATACTGGCTACGATCAGGAACAAGGCAAAGCCGATGGCCGCCACCGCGGCAAGCCGCTGCGTCACGGCCGGAATGACCGGGGCGAGGCTGGGGTGCCCGGCGAACAGGCGCAGCACGCCGGCGCTCATGCCTGCGGCAGCCGCCGCGAACAGCGGGATGTAGAGCCCGTAGCCCTGGTAGTCGTACTCGGGCTTGAGGATGCAGAACGGGCAGTGATGGTGCGGGTGCTCGTAGATGTAGAGGGAGACGAAGGCGAGGATGCCGGCGATGGCGGCCGCGAAGGCGCCGAGCGATGCGAGACCGGTCGCCGCGCCGCTGAGGTTGTCGCGGCGCTGCCAATGCCAGCCGGCGAGGCCGATGGCCGCGATGAGCGTGCCGTAGAAGGTCAGTAGCGCCGGCTTCGGTTCGAGCGCGCTGACTTCGCTGGCCAGCGTCGGGGCATCGGCGGAGAACAGGCTGCCGCAGCAGGAGGTGATGACGTCGGCTTTCAGACCGAGGAAGTATTGCAGTTGCAGAGTCAGGCTCAACGCGAACAGCGGAATGGCGGCGAGCAGCAGCGCGTACTTGAGTTTGACCAGCGGATAGTCGCGCGCACGGCTGTCGGCATGGTTGAGTGCGAGCCAGAGCGCGGCGAGGAAGAACAGGGCGAGCTGGGCGTAGAGCGCGGGGAAGCCGAAATCGTTGACGTTGAGCGCGCCGACCGCGCACATCGCGCCGACGAACATCACCGACATCTTGTCGGCATTGAAGACGAACAGCAGCGCCGCGAGGATCTGAATGATGCAGACGAAGGCGACCAGCGTCGAGAACAGGTAGGTGAGGCGCTCGAGCCGCAACTGTCGCTCGCTGCCGCTGGTGATGTCCCAGTGGCGGATCACCTGAACGGCGAAGGGTGAGGCGATCAGCAGCATCGCCAGGCTCAGGCCGGCGGCAAGCAGCAGGGCGATGATGGCAGGCTGGAAAACCATGAAAGTCAGTCCTGGCGAGACGGCATCATTTCGCGTCCACGATCTGGCCGTCGCGCAGGGTGACGACGAAGTTCACCACGCGGGAGTCGACCACCAGCGGGTCATGGCTCGTGAGGATGATGGTGCGGCCGGCATCTGCCAGCTTTTCGAGGATGCCAAGGAATTCGCCGGCGAGCTTCGTGTCGAGGTTGGCCGTCGGCTCGTCGGCGATCAACACTTCGGGGTCGTTGATCAGCGCGCGGCAGATGGCCACGCGCTGCTGCTCGCCACCCGAGAGCCATTCCACCCTGGCGTCGCGACGATGGCCGAGCGCGACATCGGCAAGCAGGCGCTCGGCTTTCTCCAGCAGATCCTTGCGCGGCTGGCCGGCGGGATAGGCGGGCAGAATGATGTTCTCGATGGCCGAGAGGCCGCGGATCAGGTTGAACTGCTGGAAAATGAAGCCGAAGGTGCGGCGGCGAATCTCGGTAAGGAAGCGTTCCGGCAGGCCGGAAATGTCCTCGCCCTTGAGACGCACGCGGCCTTCGGTCGGCCGCGCGAGGCAGCCGAGGATGGTGAGCAGCGTGGTCTTGCCCGAGCCCGATGGGCCGCGTAATGCCGTGACTTTTTTCTCGGGAATGGCCAGGTCGATGCCGTCGAGCGCCCAGTATTCGTTGTGCTTGCCCTGGTTGAAGGCCTTGCGGATTTGGCTCAGCTCGATCATGAGCGCATCACCGTGTCAGGATCGGTCGTCGCCGCGCGCCAGATCGGCACCAGCACGGCCGCGGTGTAGGGGAACACGGTGAAGAAGAACAGCGTCGCGATCTGCAGGCCGTCGATGTGCGGCGTCAGCGTGAAGCGCGGATAGAGCACCGCCCAGCCCTTGAGCACCGGCTCGAAGAGCAGCGAGTCCAGGTGGAAGACGTGGAGGTAAGCCGCGATATAGCCGAGCAGGAAGGCGAGCAGCGAGACCAGCAGGCCCTCCCAGAACTTCATCTTGATGACGTCGCCGGTCTCCCAGCCGATCGCTTTCAAAATCCCGATCTCACGCTTCTCCTCGGCCGAGAGGCCGGCGGCCTTCTCCCAAGCGAAGATGCCGAAGGCGAGGATGGCAGCGGCCAGCAACGCGAGCATGATGCCTTCGCGCCAGTCAAAAATCGAGGCATACGTACGCAACACTTCATCGCGCAGGATCGGCCGCGAGTCGGGCAGACTGTCCATGAGCTTGAGCGCGACGTTCTTGATTTCCTGCGGGTTGGCGACCGACATCGCGACGTCGGTGTAGTGGCCTTCCGGATATCTGAAGAAGGCGCGGAAGTCTTCCTCGTGCATCAGCACCAGGTCGGCGCTGACGAGTTCGGAGGACTGCGGCAGCACGTCGGCGACAATGAAGGTGTGCAGTTCGCCGGAATAGGAACGGAAGGAAATGCCGTTGCCGGCGGCGAGGCCGCGCGAACGCTCCAGTGCCGGACCGACGATGATCTCACCGCGGTTGACCTGCATGTCGCGCGGCGCCATGAAGGTGTAGTTGGCCTTCACCACGCTGTCGTAGTAGTAGCCCCACAGCCGCCCTTCCTGCTTCTGCACGCCGCGGATGCGGCCGATCTTTTCGATGTAGCCGGGCGGGATCAGGTCGTGGCGTCCCGCGACGAGGCGCTGCAAGACGATCTCGGGGCTGCCGGCGAGTACCTTCTGTGCCTCGGTGCGCAGCGCGTGGGTGTAGAGCGCGACGGAGGCGAGCACGAACACCAGCAGCGTGTAGATCAGCAGCAGGCCGAGGTTCTTGCCCTTGCGTCGCGCCAGTGAAGCGAGCGTGAAGTCAATCAGGTGACGCTGTTTTTCGATCCAGGTGTTCATAAGCCTTGAGGATGCCGGCGGGTGGCGACAGCAGCGAGCCGGTGGGGAAATGTTCGATGGCGACGGGGTGGTCCTGGAAGGCCGACTGCAGGTCGGCCTGGGTGGGGTGGCGTGTGTAACGCGCCTCGGTGAACAGCACGGGATCGGTGAGGCCGAGCCGCTCGACGAGTTGGATCATCTCGGCCGTGGCGCCTGCCGATGCGACGCGCAGCCGTGCGGCATCGACGAAAGTCAGCCCGAAGCCGCCGGCGGCGACCACGAGGAGGAGCAGGGCGCGGTCGGCGGGTCGCATCAAAAAATAAACGGCGTGCCCATGAAACAGGCACACCGGGGAGGAACAAACAACAGGGTAAGGCTGGCTAGAAGCGGTTGGCGGCGCGCATCAGGGCGCCGCGCAAGGCGATGGTCAGGCTCGATCCCATACCGATCTTCTGGGCCACGGCAGGCAGCAGGATCAGCGATGCCAGCGCGAAACCCGCGCCCAGCAGCAACGAGGCCATCTCCGGTTGGGTGGATGCCTGGGATTGTTGCGGTTGGCTGCTCATGGTGGAGAGTCCTCATGCGATCAATTGTCGCAGGAAATCTACCGCTGTCGCTGTGACAAGGGAATGTGGCAGATTGTCGCAGGCGCATTTCAGCGCCGCTCCTGCAGCAGCACGATCACCGCGCCCGCGCCGCCTTCCACCGTGCGTGCCTGGCAGTAGGCGAGTGTTTCCTGTCGCTGCGCCAGCCAGCCGAGCACAAGCCGTTTGAGTACCGGCACGCGCCCCGGCGAGCCGTGGCCCTTGCCATGGACGATGCGCACGCAGCGCTGGTTGTGCTGGCGGCATTCGGCAAGAAAGGCCGCGACGTGGTGGCGCGCCTCGTCGCGATGCATGCCGTGCAGGTCGAGGTGATTCTGCACCACCCAGCGGCCGCGCCGCAGATCCTTGAGCACTTTCGGCGCCATGCCGGGCTTCAGATAGACGGCTTCATCGCCGCCTTCGAGTGCCAATGCCAGCGGATCGTTGTCGGAAAGCGATTCGCCGAGCGCGGCGCGCTCGTCGTGCGCGCGCTGGCGTGGAATCGGCGGCGGCGGGGGCGGCTCGTGGTGCGCCCGGTCGGTCGCGAGCGGCACCGCGCCGGCCACCGCGTCCTCGAACAGGGCGCGCGATGCGGCATCGAGCGTCCTGCTTTGCATGATCTAGCCGTCGAGATTGTCGAGATATTTCTCGGCGTCGAGCGCGGCCTGGCAGCCGGTGGCCGCGCTGGTGACGGCCTGCTTGTAGATCATGTCCTGCACGTCGCCGGCGGCGAACACGCCGGGCACCGAGGTCGCCGTGGCGTTGCCGTCGCGGCCGCACTTCGTGACGATGTAGCCGTTCTGCATTTCGAGCTGGCCGGCGAAGATGTCGGTGTTGGGCTTGTGGCCGATGGCGATGAAGACGCCCATCAGCTTGATGTCCTCGGTGGCGCCGGATTTCACGTTCTTGATGCGCATGCCGGTGACGCCGGATTTGTCGCCGAGCACCTCGTCGAGCACGCAGTCCCACTTGATTGTCACCTTGCCGGCGGCCTCTTTCTCGAACAGCTTGTCCTGCATGATCTTTTCGGCGCGGAACTTGTCGCGGCGATGCACGACGGTAACGTGGCTGGCGATGTTGGCGAGGTAGAGCGCTTCCTCGACGGCCGTGTTGCCGCCGCCGATCACGGCGACCGGCTGGTTGCGGTAGAAGAAGCCGTCGCAGGTGGCGCAGGCGGAGACGCCCTTGCCGGAGAAAGCCTGCTCGGAGGGCAG
The DNA here is from genome assembly GCA_964617225.1 of uncultured Methyloversatilis sp. Taxonomy (GTDB): domain Bacteria; phylum Pseudomonadota; class Gammaproteobacteria; order Burkholderiales; family Rhodocyclaceae; genus Sulfuricystis. Next base: position 281 of record CAZTWA010000007.1, on the reverse strand, counting down.
GCCGAGATACTGGGCGGAAGCGCCGGTGGCGATGATCAGCGCGTCGCAGGTGTATTCGCCGGTATCGCCGATCAGGCGGATCGGTTTCTCGGCCAGCTTCGTGGTGTGGATGTGGTCGAAGATGATCTCGGTGTTGAAGCGCTGTGCGTGCTTCTCGAAGCGCGCCATCAGGTCGGGACCCATCACGCCGTCGGCGTCAGCCGGCCAGTTATCGACTTCGGTGGTAGTCATCAGTTGGCCGCCCTGGGCCATGCCGGTGATCAGGACGGGTTTGAGGTTGG
>CAZTWA010000006.1:28162-31374 GCA_964617225.1 uncultured Methyloversatilis sp. | reverse complement strand
GGCGGCGGCACCTACGACGCGCCGGCGCAGCGGGTCGGCGATTTCCTCGCCGGACGGCCGAGCGAGCAGTTGGGCGCGGTCCAGCCCTCCTACCAGCCGGCCGTGAAGCCGGCCGATCTCGCCACGGCCCTGCCCGACTATGTGATCGCGGCGATGCGCGAAGCGATTCCCGCCTTCGACCGGCAGATCCGCGGCTTCGCCATGGACGACGCGGTGCTCACCGGCGTCGAGACGCGCACCTCGTCGCCCCTGCGCATCACGCGCGGCACGGACGGCCAGAGTCTCAACGTGAAGGGGTTGTACCCGGCCGGCGAAGGGGCGGGCTACGCCGGCGGGATCCTCTCCGCCGCGGTCGATGGCATTGAAGTAGCCGAGGCCTTGGCCCTTATTGTGCTTTCAGAAACAAGGGAATCGGTGCCAGAATCGCGTGATACCCCCTGAGGCCAGGAGAAACGCATGCGCAACAACCAACCCGTCACCGGCGTCGAGCGCCAGTACCCCAACGATATCGCGATCATTTCGCACACCGACGCGAAGGGGCTGATCACCTTCGTCAACGATGACTTCGTCGAGGTCAGCGGCTTCACGCAGGAAGAGTTGATCGGCCAGCCGCAGAACATCGTGCGCCATCCGGACATGCCGGCCGAAGCCTACCGCGACCTCTGGGACACGATCAAGAACGGCCGCCCCTGGGCCGGCCTCGTCAAGAACCGTTGCAAAAACGGCGACCACTACTGGGTGCGCGCCTCGGTGACACCGAAACTCGACGGCGGCTACATGTCGGTGCGTGTGCGCCCCAGCCGCGACGAGATCGCCGCCGCCGAAGCGCTCTACGGACGCATGCGCCAGAACCCGGGCATCCGCCTGCACGAAGGCGAAGAGGCGCACGCCAGTTTCTGGACCTGGATCGACAACATGCGCATCGGCAACCGGCTGGCGCTGGTCATGGCGCTGGTCATGGTGCTGCTGATCGCCGCGCTGGTGGAAAGCCATCTCTCGGCCGGTCGCATCGAGAAGGCCTACGTGAGCTACATCGAGAAGGAAGGCGCGCGCCGCGTCGGCTTCTACAACATGTACGCGCAAGGCCTCCAGATGGGACAGGCCACACGCAACATCATGCTCGACCCGGACAATCCGAAAGCCTACGACAACTACAAGAATGCAGCGGACAGCTTCGACAAGGCCGCCACGAACATGCGCGAGCATGATGCAAAGCACTTCCAATCCAACCTGCCCGAAAAGATCATCGCGATCCGCGCGGACCAGAAGAAATTGCACGACCGGATATTCGAGGTCATCAAGGCAAGGCAGGGCGATGAAGCCAAGGCCGTGCTCAACAAGGAAGAAACGCCCAAGTGGCGCGAGATGCGCCAGCTGATGCTCGACGAGATCAAGCGCCTCGACGAGGCGCTGCCCGCGATGCGCGCCGCGCTGAAGTCCGAAGCCGATGCCGCCGACCGGCGCAGCATCTTCCTGGCCGCCGCCGCGGTCATCCTCGGCATCGTGCTGGCCGGCATCCTGCTCGCCCGCATCGCGCGCCAGGCGCAGCACACCGAATCGCTCGTCTCGGCGGTCGCCGGCGGCAACCTCGCGCAGGTCATCCGATCCGGCGGCAAGGACGAATTCGGCGCGATCCTGACCCGCGTCGCCATGCTGCGCAACCGCCTGCACGAGGCGATCAGCCTGATCCACCAGACGGCGCGCTCGCTCGACCAGTCCAGCCAGCAACTGACGGCGGCGAGCAACGCCACGGTCGATGCGGCGGAGACGCAGTCCGCCGCGATCTCCAGCATTGCGGCCGCGGTCGAAGAGCTCTCCGTCTCGACCGACGAGATGAGCAGCAACGCGCGCGACGCCCTGCAGGCGAGCGACAGTTCCGCCAAGGCCACGCGCCAAAGCGCCTCAACGAGCCGCCAGGCCGCCGAGCACATCAACGCCGCCGCGCGCGTCGTGGCCGACTCCGAGCAGCGCATCAGCGAGCTGGCGACGATGTCCGAGGAAATCAGCCGCGTCGTGCTGGTCATCAAGGAAATTGCCGACCAGACCAACCTGCTGGCGCTCAATGCCGCCATCGAGGCCGCGCGCGCCGGCGAACAGGGCCGCGGCTTCGCGGTGGTCGCCGACGAAGTACGCAAGCTCGCCGAGCGCACCGGCAACTCGACGCAGGAAATCGCGGCGATGATCCAGCGCATCCAGAACGTCAGCAGCTCGGTCGCCCACGAAGTCGCCGCGAGCAGCAAGGAAGTCGGCGACGGTGCGCAGAGCGCGGCCCAGGCCGGCAACATGGCGGCGGCCGTCGAATCCACGGTCGACCAGACCAGCCGCGCGGTGCAGTCGATCAGCGACTCGCTGGCCGAGAGCAGCGCCGCGACGCGCGAGATCGCCGGCAACATGGAGCGCATCTCCCAGACCGCCGAAAACAACGCCCAGGTCGCGCAGCACTCGTCGCACGAATCGCGGCAGGTTGGCCTGCTGGCCGACAAGCTCAAGCGGCTGGCGGCCCAGTTCAAGGCCTGAGCGCTCACCCATGCCGTCCCGCCGGCGCTGACTTTCCCAAGTTGGCGCCGGCACCCTGATTTCATGATCCGCTTCGACCGCATCAGCAAACGCTACCCGCCCGACATCACGGCGCTCGCCGACATCAGCGCCGAGATCGCCGCCGGCGAACTGGTGACCATCGTCGGCCACTCGGGCGCCGGCAAATCGACCCTGCTGCGCCTGATCCCCGCCATCGAACGGCCTACGGGTGGCTCGCTGCTGGTCAATGGCCAGAACGTCGGCGGGCTGCGGCGCAGCGGCCTGCCCTACCTGCGCCGCAATATCGGCCTCGTGTTCCAGGACCAGAAGCTGCTGTTCGATCGCAGCGCCCTCGACAACGTGCTGCTGCCGCTCGAGATCGCCGGCTTTCCGATTCGTGAAGCCCGCCGTCGCGCCGCGGCGGCGCTCGACAAGGTCGGTCTGGGGAAGCGCATTCGCGCGCTGCCGATCGCGCTTTCCGGCGGCGAACAACAGCGCCTGGCGATCGCGCGCGCCGTGGCCCACCGGCCGGCGCTGCTGCTGGCGGACGAACCGACCGCCTATCTCGATGCCGAGACCGCCCGCGACGTCGCGACCATCTTTCTCGAATTTCATCGCGTCGGGGTCACCGTGCTGGCCGCGACCTACGACGAAAGCCTGTTCCCCGGCGCCCGGCGGCTCAAGCTCGATCACGG
>CAZTWA010000006.1:0-28062 GCA_964617225.1 uncultured Methyloversatilis sp. | reverse complement strand
CTGGCTCGCCGCCCACCAACGGGCCGGCCTGCTCGCCGTGCGGCGACTGGTGGCCACCCCACTCAACACCCTGCTCTCCGTTCTGGGCATCGGCATCGCGCTCGCCCTGCCCGCCGCGGGCTACGTCATGCTGGGTCAGGTCACGAAGCTGGCGCAGGGTGCCAGCGCTACGCCGCAACTGACCGTGTTCCTGCCCGTGGAGGCCGAGCGCAAGGTCGCGCAGGCCGTCGAGGCACGGCTGAAGGAACTCCCCGCCGTCGCGAAAACCCAGTTGCTGGCGCGCGAGGACACGCTCGCGCGCATGAAGGCCTCGGGCAATCTGGCCGACGTCATCGGCGCCCTGCCGAAGAATCCCTTCCCCGACGCGCTCGTCGTCACCCCCGCCGACGATGCGCCGGAAGCCATCGACGCGCTGGCCGCGACGCTGCGCAATGCCAAGGAATGGCGCGAGGTCGAGCATGTGCAGGTCGATGCCGACTGGGCGCGCCGCCTCGCCGCCTTCGTCCGGCTGGCGAAAACCGGCGTGCTGCTGCTGGCCGGCTTGCTCGGTGCCGGGCTGCTGGCCATCGTCTTCAACACCATCCGCCTGCAGGCGCTGACGCGGCGCGACGAGGTCGTGGTCAGCCGCCTGCTCGGCGCCACCAACGGCTTCATCCGCCGGCCCTTCCTCTGGCACGGCGCGCTGCTTGGCGGCGCCGGCGGCCTGATCGCCTGGCTGATCGTGGCCGGCGCGATCCTCTGGCTGCGCCTGCCGGTCGCCGAACTCGCCAGCCTCTACGGCATCGATCTCCTGCTCGCCCTGCCCGAACCGCTGACCAGTGCGCTGCTGCTGGGCGGCGCCGCGCTGCTCGGCTGGCTGGGCGCCTTTCTCTCGATCGGACAACATCTCCGGCGAATGGAGTAACCATGACCGATTTCACCCCCGCCCACGACTCGACCCGCTGGCGCAAATACGCCGGGCGCGACGTGATCCCGCTCTGGGTCGCCGACATGGACTTTCCCGCGCCGCCGGAAGTCGTCAACACCTTGCAGCAGCGCGTCGCCAACGGACTGTTCGGCTACGGCGAGCCCTGGCCGTCATTGATCGAATCCGTGGTCGCGCATTGCGCGCGCGAATACGACTGGGCGATCGACCCCGACTGGCTGGTCTGGCTGCCCGGCCTGGTTTCTGGCCTGCATGTCGCCTGCCGCGCGACCGGTGCGCCCGGCGACGGCGTGTTTACGGCCACGCCGGTGTATCCGCCCTTCCTCTCGTCGCCGGTCGAGTCGAATCGCCGCCTGCTGACGCTGCCGCTGGTGCGCACTGAGGCGGGCTGGGGCTGGGATTTCGCCGCCGCCAATGCGGTGATGCAGGCCGCGCGCCTGTTCCTGTTGTGCCACCCGCATAACCCGGTCGGCCGTGCCTGGCATGAAGACGAACTCTGGCAACTCGCCGCACTGGCCGAGAAGCACGACCTGGTCGTGTGCTCGGACGAGATCCATTGCGACCTGACACTCAGTGGCCCTCAGGGTGGCCGCCACCGCCCCTTCGCCACGCTGTCGCCCGAAATCGCCGCGCGCACCATCACGCTGATGGCGCCGTCCAAGACCTTCAATCTCGCGGGATTGGGCTGCGCGTTTGCGATCATTCCGAATCCGCAGCTGCGGCGCGCCTTCCTCGCCACGATGCACGGCATCGTGCCGCACCCGAACGTCCTCGGCCTTGCGGCCTGCGAAGCCGCCTTCCGCGACGGCGCGGCCTGGCGTGTGCAACTGCTGGACACATTGCGCGGCAATGCGGCGCGCATCGAGCAGGTGGTCAGTACGTTGCCGGGACTCTCGATGGAGCGCGTCGAGGCGACCTTCCTCGCCTGGATCGATTGCCGCGACCTCGGCGTGGAGCACCCCGCGGCACTGTTCGAGAAAGCCGGCGTCGGCCTGTCGGACGGCGTGGCTTTCGGGCCGGGGCAGGCTTATGCGCAGTACGTGCGACTCAATTTCGGTACGCCACGTGCGCTGCTCGATACAGCGCTTGAGCGTATCAAGCAGGCTTGCACATCACTCTAACGCCGCAACGCCGGCTTCGGACCAGAGAAGTTCAAGAAATACCGGTAGTCGCAGCCGGCAAATAAGGCGTTCCACCAAAGTCAGGCCTGGCAGGACGGCACTGCGGGCAGGCTCAATGCAGCTTGAGGCTGCGTCCTGACCGAAGCATCGACTCGAACATCGCCGCCGGCACCGGCGGCGAGAAGTAGTGGCCCTGGATCTCCTGGCAACCGAGGCTCCTGAGGAATTCCAGTTGCTCGCGCGTCTCCACGCCTTCCGCAATGACGCGGTGGCCAAGGCGCTGCGCCATGCTGATGATCGCGCCGGCGATCGCGCAGTCGTTGCCGTCCTGCGGGATGCCGGTGACGAAGGAGCGGTCGATCTTCAGCGTGTCGATGGGAAAGCGTTTGAGGTAGGCGAGGCTCGAATAGCCGGTGCCGAAGTCGTCGAGCGACAGCGACACGCCGAGCGCCGTCAGGCTGTCCATCATGGCGATGACCTCGTCGCTGCTGTGGGTCAGCATGCCTTCGGTGATCTCGAGCTCGATGCGGTTCGGCGGCACGGCATTTTCCGCGAGCAGGGCTTGCAGCCGCCCGGCGAGGCCGGCTGAAAAGTCCCGCGCCGACAGGTTGATGGCGACCCGGATGCCGGGCAGCCCGGCATCGGTCCAGGCCCGCGTCTGCTGCAATGCGGCCTGCAGTACCCAGGCCGAAAGATGCACGATCAGTCCGGATTCCTCGGCGATCGGGATGAAGGCATCGGGCGGCATCAGGCCGAGGTCGGGATGCTGCCAGCGCACCAGTGCCTCGACGCCGACGATGTGGCCGGTCGCGATGTCCACCTTGGGCTGGTAGTGCAGCAACAATTCATTCTTCTCGATGCCGTGCCGCAGGCCGGACTCGATGTGCAGGCGCTCGAGCGCGCGCTGGTTCATCTCGCGGCTGTAGAACGTGTAGCCGTCCTGCCCGGTCTCCTTGCTGCGATACATCGCGATATCCGCCATGCGCAGCAGGGTTTCGGTCTCGAAGCCGTCGCGCGGGTAGACGCTGATGCCGATGGCGACGCCGACACGCAGCTCATGGCCCTCAATGAGGAAAGGTGTGTCGAGCGCGGCGATCACCTTCTGCGCCACCATCGCCGCATGCTCGCGGCGCGAGATGTCGAACAGCGCGACGACGAACTCGTCGCCGCCCAGCCGCGCGACGACGTCCTCGGTGCGCACGGCACCGCGCAGGCGCTCGGCGACCTGCTGCAGCAACCGGTCGCCAACGCCATGGCCCAGGCTGTCGTTGATCGGCTTGAAGCGGTTGAGGTCGACGAACAGCAGTGCGCCGTGCAGCCGGTTGCGGCGCGCCTCGGCGAGGGCCTGGTCGGTCAGCTTGTAGAGCAACCTGCGGTTGGGCAACCCGGTCAGGTCGTCGTAGTAGGCGAGGTAATGGATGCGCTCCTCGGCCGCCTTGCGCTCGGTGATGTCGGTGAAGATCGAGAAGTAGTTGCAGACCTGGCCTTCGCGGTTGCGCACGAGGCTGATCGACGCCCAGCTCGGGAAGTCCTCGCCGTTCTTGCGGCGCGTCCACACCTCGCCGTGCCAGCCCCCCTCCTGCTCGACGCGCTCCCAGAGTTCCTCGTAGAAGTGCAGCGGATGCCGCGCGGAACGTAGCAGTCCCGGCAGCCGGCCGATCACGTCTTCCTCGGTATAGCCCGTCATGTGGCAGAAAGCCGGATTGACCGAAAGGATGCGGCGATCGGCATCGGTGATCAGGATGCTTTCCTCGCTGTGCTCGAAGATGCGCGCCTGCAGGCGCATCGTCTTCTCGGCCTCGATGCGCGAGGTGATGTCCGAGAGGTAACCGACGAGGCCGACCGGTTCGCCGGTTTCGTCACGGCTCAGCGAGAGCTGCAGGCTGGCCCAGAAGATCTCGCCTGACTTGCGGCGGCGGCGCACCTCGAGTTCGCGGCCGCCCTCCTCGAGGAAGGCATCGCGAAAGCCTTCGCTGTCGTCGTCGATATCGGGGTCGGCATAGAGAAAAAGGATGTGCTTGCCGATGGCTTCGGCGGTGCTGTAGCCGAACAGTGCCTCGGCGCTCCGGTTCCAGCCGGTGATGTAGCCACCGAGGTCCATCGTGATGACCGACTCGTGGATCTGGTCGAGGATCCTGACCTGGCTGGCCAGCTTGCAGGCGCCGGGCCGCGCACGCGCGGTTTCGCACAGCGCGCGTGCCTGCTCGAGGTCGGGCGGAACCGGGTCGGACGTCGGTGTGCGTTGTTCGGCCATGCCCCCCCTGTCGTCAGGCTTCCTTGCTCACCATCACGGCCCAGCGCGCGGCCTCGAACAGGGACGCGCCCCAGTCTTCGTGGCTCAGGCCGATGTCGCCGAGGGCCGCCGCCAGCGCCGCGGTCGGCGCACCCTCGCCCGTCCGGACGGCATGGAGGCAGGGGCCGAACGGGCCATGCCCGTCGAGCAGGGCCTGTGTCACCTCGTCGCTCAGGTGGAGCGGCGTGAGCACGTCGGCCAGCGGCTGGCCGAACAGGCTGTCGAGCAGCGAGAACATGCCGATCATGAAGGCATGGTCCCAGTCATCGCGGGACATGCCCTTGCGTTTGGCGATGCTCTCCAGCAGGTTGGCGCGCATGGCGGCCTGCGGCAGCAGCGGGCTGGCCGTCTCGCAACCGGGCGGCCGCGCGAACAGCAGCAGCATCAGCCAGCGCTGGAGCTGGCGCCGCCCGAGCAGGACGAGCGCCTGCGAGAAGCTCTCGATATGCCGGCCCGGCATGAAGGCCACGGAGTTCACGAGTTTCAGCAGCTTGTAGGCGAGATTGGCATCGCGCTTGATGAGTGCCTCGATCTCGGCCGATTCGGCGTCGCGCGTGACCAGCGACAGCAGCTTGAGCAGCAGGCTGCGCGCCGTCGGGTCGCCCTTGACCGCGGGCGTCGTCATGCCGGCCGTGTGGCCGGCCAGCCAGTGGAACTTGCAGAATCCCGGGCAGACCGTGTCGGTCGTACCGAGCGCCAGATGCGGTCCGGGCAGCTGGCGCAGCCAGTTGACCAGACTCTCCGACGCAGTTTTTCCGGGACAGGCAACGGCCAGCGAAGAGATTTCGGGCGCCAGCGCCGCATCGTCGCCCGGCATGCCCGCGGCCATCAGGCCGAAGCCCGCCTTGCGCAAGGCCGCCAGCGCTTCCCGGCAAGCCGGATCGACGCCCTGCGCGAGCGGAAAACGCAGGATCAGGCGGTCGTGCGGCAAATCCGCCGCCAGCGCAGGATCGATGCTGAGCGGGTCGGCCGTAACGACGCAGGGAATCTCCGCCAAGGTCTCGGCCAGCGCAAACGCCTTCAGGACATGCGCCAACGCCGTGCTGTCGAGCGGCTGTTCTGAATCGAGCAACAGGGCGACCCAAGCATTGCCAGCATTGAAGGCCGGCTGCAGGGTCATCAGTGGGAGGCGTGCGTCAGTAGTCATGTGGGCGGTTCTCGACGAATGATCATTATGTATAGCTTTTGGCGTAAACCCGCTGCAGATCAGGGGCGATTGACCCAGCGTATTCCACTTTCTGTAACAATCAGATCGAGTGGAATGTCGTGGCGCTCCGGCCGGATATCCGCCACGGCGCACAGGTCGAAGCCCACGCCGATCGTCAGTGGCCTCGGATGCATGGCCGCCAGCGTGCGATCGAAATAGCCGCCGCCATAGCCCAAACGATAGCCCGCCGCATCGAAAGCGACAAGGGGCAGCAGCAGTACATTGGGGGCCGGGGACAACGCAGTATCCGGCACGGGGATGCCGTAGGGATCGGCGGTCAGCGGGGCTTCCGGATGCCAGGCGCGGAACTCCATCGGGGCATCGCGCGTGGCGACGGTCGGCATGGTGGCCTGCCAGCCCCTGTCGATCAGGTGAACGGCCAATCCACGACAATCCACCTCGGCGCGGATCGGCAGGCAGAAGGCGAAAATGCCCGCCGGCAGGGGCAGCAGGAATTCGGTCAGGTGGTGCACCACCGCCACGTTGGCCGAGCGATGCGCGGCCGCCGGCAAGGCCTGGCGGGCCGCGATTTTTTCGCGGCGCAGGGTCGCGCGCAGGGCATCCGGATTAACGGCGGATTGGCGGGGCTGATCGGTCATGGCAGGAACTCGACCCTATGCTAATCTGAAAAGATTGGAGTCAAATCATTGCCATGAAACGTTTTCTCACGATTGCTCTGCTGTTATCCCTGCCGCTTTCCCTGCCGGCCTGGGCCCAGTCCGCCCATCCGGAGGACGCGACATTTCTCGCCGCGCGTGATGCCTACCTGAAAGGCGACCGGGCGAAGCTGGCGCGCACGGTGCCGGCCCTGAAATCCCATCCGCTGACCCCCTGGGCGAGCTATTTTCAGCTCAGCCTCCCGCTGCGTGACGGCAAGGAGGGCTCGGATGCCGGCGTCGCCGAATTCCTCGAGCGCCACACCGGCAGTTACCTTGCGGAAAAGTTGCGCGGCGAATGGCTCAAGTGGCTGGTGGATCAGCAGGACTGGAACCGCACCCGCGAGCAGTTTGCGCGCCTGCAGCGTCCCGATCCCGAGGCGTCCTGCCGCGGCCTCGATGCACGCCTGAATCTCGGCGAAGCCGATGCGCTCGCCGAAGCCCGCAAGCTGCTCGTGTCCGTGCAGCCGCTGGCCGCCAGCTGCTTCCCGCCGCTGGGTCGACTCGCCGCCAGCGGGGAGGTTTCCTCTGCCAATGTCTGGGAACGCCTGCGCCGGCTCTGGGCGACCGGCAAACTCAAGGAAGCACGCATCGCTGCCAGCTGGCTGCCGGCTGACGAGGCACCGGCCGGAAAGACGATCGAAGCGGTCATCGAGCATCCCGCCCAGCACCTGGCCCGACTGCCCGAACGCTTCGCCGATGCGCGACGTGGCCGCGAGATCGCCGGACTGGCGGTGCTGCGCATGGCGCGCGCCGATGCCCGCGTCGCTGCCGCGCGCTGGCAGGAGATCGAACAACGGATTCCCGCCGAAGAACGCGGCTTCGTCTGGGGACGTCTGGCGCTAGCGGCCGCAATCAGCCACCAGCCCGAAGCGGTTGACTGGTTTGCGCGCGCCGAAAAACTGGGGGCAAGCTTCGACGAAGAGCAGCACGCCTGGCGCCTGCGCGCCGCGCTGCGTGCGGGCGACTGGCTGGCCGTGACCCGCGCCCACGCCCTGCTGCCGGACAGCATGGCCGCCCAGCCCGAATGGGTCTACTGGCGCGGCCGCGCCATCGCCGCGCTCGGCAAGCCCGAAGATGCTCAGGGCCTGTACCAGCAGATCGCGGGGCAAGCGAACTTCTACGGCATCCTCGCCGCGGAAGCGCTCGGCAAGCCCTTGGACCTCCCACCGCGCGCGTTGCCGCCGACCGCCGAGGAACGCCAGGCCGCCGAGACGAATCCCCTGCTCGTGCGCGGCCTCGCGCTGATCCGCGCCGACCTGCGCCTCGACGGCATCCGCGAATGGAACTGGGCGCTGAACGGCATGAACGACCGGCAGCTGCTGGCCGCCGCGGATCTCGCGCAACGCAACGACGTCATCGACCGCGCCATCAATACCGCCGACCGCACGCAGGCCGAACACGATTTCACCCGGCGCTATCCCACGCCGTTCTTCGCGCAGGTCGAACCGCGCGTGCAGGACGTCGGACTTGACCCGGCCTGGGTGTATGGCCTGATGCGGCAGGAAAGCCGCTTCATCATGGACGCGAAATCGAGCGCCGGTGCCAAGGGCCTGATGCAGCTGATGCCCGCGACGGCCAAATGGGTCGCCAAGAAAATCGGCATGGATCACTACCATCCGGGCAAGGTCACCGACATGGACATCAACGTGACGCTCGGCACCAACTACATGCGCATGGTGATGGATGGTCTCGACAATCATCCGGTCCTCGCCTCGGCGGCCTACAACGCCGGGCCGGGCCGCGCGCGCAAGTGGCGCGCCGAGAGCGCGCTTGAAGGCGCGATCTACGCCGAGACGATCCCGTTCAACGAGACGCGCGACTATGTCAAGAAGGTGATGGCCAACGCCATGCACTACGCCGCCGTAATGGGCGCTACAACCACGCCGACGCTGACGTCGCGGCTCGGCACCATCCGCCCGCGCGGCTTCGGCGACACCACTGCGGAGAGCCTCCCATGAAGAATGCCCTGTTGATCGGCGGTACCGGCTTTTTGGGCAGCGCCATCGCGCGCCGTCTCGTCAGCGCTGACTTTCGGCTGACCGTGCCGACGCGTCGCCGCGAACGCACCAAGCACCTCACGATGCTGCCGACCGCCAGCGTCGTCGAAGCCGACGTCCACGACGAGGCGACGCTGGCCCGACTGATGGTGGGCCAGGATCTCGTCATCAGCCTCGTCGGCATCCTCAAGGGCAACTTCCAGCGCGCGCACGTCGAGCTGCCCGGCAAGATTGCACGCGCTGCTGCGTCCGCAGGCGTGCCGCGGCTCATCCACATCTCTGCGCTGGCCGCGGCGAGCGATGCGCCGTCCAACTACCTGCGCTCCAAAGCCGCTGGCGAAGCCGCGGTGAAGGCTGCGTATCCCGCAGTGACGATCTTCCAGCCCTCGGTCATCTTCGGCCGGGGCGACTCTTTCCTCACGTTGTTCGCCGGCCTGCTGGCCATTGCGCCCGTCGTCCCGCTCGCCTGCCCGAACGCACGCTTCCAGCCGGTCTGGATCGAGGATGTCGCCACCGCCGTTGTCGCCAGCCTCGGCCATCCCGAGAGCCAGGGCCGGACCTATCCGCTCTGTGGGCCGCGCGAATACACGCTGCGCGATCTGGTCGCTTACACGGGCAAGCTGAGCGGCCATCCGCGTCCGATCCTCGGCCTGCCGCTGGCGTTGTCGTACCTGCAAGCCTTCATGATGGAATTCGTGCCCGGCGGACCGATGACGCGCGACAACGTGCGCTCGATGCAGGTGCCGAACGTCTGTCCCGCCGGTTGCACGCTGCCCTTCGGCCTGACCGCCACGCCGCTGGAGGCCGTGGCGCCGGGCTACCTCACCAGCTGATGAAGATCTACTGCGTCGGCGGCGCGGTGCGCGACGCGCTGCTCGGCCTGCCGGTGCAGGATCGTGACTGGGTCGTCGTTGGCGCAACGCCCGAGACCCTGCTGGCACAGGGCTTCACGCCCGTCGGCCGCGATTTCCCGGTGTTCCTGCATCCCGAAACACATGAGGAATACGCGCTCGCGCGCACCGAGCGCAAGACCGCGCCGGGGTACGCGGGCTTCGTCTTCCATGCCGCGGCCGATGTCACGCTGGAAGCCGACCTCGCCCGCCGCGACCTGACCATCAACGCGATGGCACAGGACGAGGAGGGCGAATTGATCGACCCGTATGGCGGTCGCGCCGACCTGGACATGAAGCTGCTGCGCCATGTCTCGCCGGCCTTTGCCGAGGATCCCGTGCGCATCCTGCGCGTCGCGCGCTTCGCCGCGCGCTTCACGGATTTCGAGGTGGCCCCGGAAACGCTGGCGCTCATGCGCCGCATGGTCGACAACGGCGAAGTCGATGCGCTGGTCGCCGAGCGTGTCTGGCAGGAACTGGCGCGCGGCCTGATGGAGGCCAAGCCGTCACGCATGTTCGAGACATTGCGGGCCTGCGGCGCGCTGCAGAAACTGCTGCCCGAACTGGTCCGCCTCTGGGGCGTGCCGCAACGCGCCGATTTCCATCCCGAGGTCGATACCGGCGTGCATGTGATGATGGTCATCGACATGGCCGCGCGACTCAAGCTGACACTGCCGGCGCGCTTCGCCGCGCTGACGCATGACCTCGGCAAGGCCGAGACGCCCGCCGACATCCTGCCGCGTCACATCGGCCACGAGCTCAAGAGCGTGCACCTGATCGAGCCGCTCTGTGAACGCTTGCGCGTGCCCACTGACTGCCGTGACGTCGCGCGCCTCGTCGCGCGCTTCCACGGCGACATGCACAAGGTCGATCAGCTGCGGCCGGATACGAAGCTCAAAATCCTCGAGCGCTGCGATGCGCTGCGCCGCCCGGCGCGCTTCGCGGAAATACTCTCCGCATGCGAGGCCGACTATCGCGGCCGGCTCGGCAAGGAAGAAAAGGCCTATGTGGCGGCAGACACGTGGCGCGCCGCGCTCGCGGCGGTGCAGTCGATCGACGCCGGCGCCATCGCGCAAGCCTGCGCAGATCCTGCGCAGATTCCCGCGCGCATCCATGAAGCGCGCGTACAGGCCATCGCTGCACTTACTTTTTCAGCAGCGCCTTGAAATTGGCCAGCCGCGCATTGCCGGCGGCCCTTTGTTCAGCCATATCCTGCAAAGTCAGTCCTGACGCGACGGCACCCTGACCCTCATGCTTGATGTCATCGCCCATCTCGGCGATGAAGCGCGAGGCGGCGCGCTCAACGACCTCCCGGCCCTGCTTGCGCCGGGCGCACCAGCTGATGTTGAGCGAGAGCTGCGCGCGCGTGATGCCGACATACATGAGCCGCCGCTCCTCCTCGATGTTGCCGGCGTCGATGGATTCGCGGTGCGGCAGCGAGCCCTCCTCGACGCCGACCAGATGCACGTGGCGGAACTCCAGTCCCTTCGCGGCGTGCAGCGTAGCCAGCTGCACGGCATCGGTGTTTTCATCCTGCTTGTCGAGCATGGTGATCAGTGCGACGGTCTGCGCGAGTTCCAGCAGGTTCTTCTTCTCCTCATCGCCCTTGCCGGAAAGCCAGCCGACGAACTCGCGCACATTGCCCCAGCGTGATTCGGCATCGCGCGGTTCCTGCGACTCGAATAGCCAGGTCTCGTAGCCGATCGCCTTGAGCAGGTCGTCGAGCACCTGCCCGGCGGGCTCCTTCTGCGCGCGCCACTCGATGCGGTTGATGAAGTTGCCGAACTCGCGCAGCACCGCGAGCTGCGGTGCCTTGATGTCGTGCTCGATGCCCGGCGCGAAAATCGCCGCGAACAGGCTGATGTGCCGCCGGCCCGCGGCCTGGCCGAGTGCCTCGAGCGTCGTGCCGCCGATGCCGCGCTTGGGTGTCGTCGCGGCGCGAATGAAGGCCGGATCGTCGTCCGAATTCGCCAGCAGGCGCAGGTAACTGGTGACATCCTTGATCTCGCTCTTGTCGAAGAACGACTGGCCGCCCGAGAGCACGTAGGGCACCTTGTGGGCGCGCAGCTGCTGCTCGAACAACCGCGCCTGGAAATTGCCGCGATAGAGGATCGCGTAGTCGCGCCAATGCCCGCGCGTCTCGAACTTGTGCGCCATCAGCCGCGTGACGACCCACTCGGCCTCGTGTGGGTCGTCACGGCAGGCCATGACGCGGATCATGTCGCCGTGGCCCTTGTCCGACCAGAGCTTCTTGTCGAACAGCTTCGGATTCTGCTTGATCACGCTATTCGCCGCCTTGAGGATGCGCGTCGTCGAGCGGTAGTTCTGCTCGAGCTTGATCACCTTGAGGCGCGGGAAGTCGACCTGCAGCTGGCGCAGGTTGTCGACGTCGGCGCCACGCCACGCATAGATCGACTGGTCGTCGTCGCCCACCGCCGTGAAGGCGGCACGCTCGCCGGTCAGCAGGCGCATCAGGCGGTTCTGGCAACGGTTGGTGTCCTGATATTCGTCGACCAGCAGGTGCCAGATACGCGAGCGCCAGCGTGTCGCGACGTCCTCGTCCTGCTCGAGCAGCTGCACCGGCTTCATGATCAGGTCGTCGAAATCGACCGCCTGGTAGGCCTTGAGCGTGCGCTCGTACTCGGTATAGACGCGCTGCGCGCCGGCTTCGAGATCATCGGCGGGCGCGACGTCGTCGGGGCCAAGCAGCGCGTTCTTCCATAGCGAAATGCGCTGCTGGATTAGCTTGACGCGCGACTTGTCACTATCCTTCAGCAACTCGTTGAACAGCGTGCCTGTATCGCTCGCATCGAGAATCGAGAACCCCGGCTTGAGGCCGATGGCACGCGCCTCCATGCGCAGGAACTTCGCGCCCAGCGCATGGAAGGTGCTGATATTGACTTCGCTGGCCGGCTCGCCGACCAGCTTGGTCGCACGTTCGCGCATCTCGCGCGCCGCCTTGTTGGTGAAGGTGATCGCCATGACGTGCTGCGGCGCCATGCCGCACTCGCCAAGCAGATACGCGATCTTCTCGGTGATGACGCGCGTCTTGCCGCTGCCCGCGCCGGCGAGTACCAGCAGCGGGCCGTCGAGATAGCGAATCGCCTCCCGCTGCGGCGGGTTGAGTCCTTGCATGGTCTTCGTTTCAGGCAAGCAAAGTCATGGCTCGAAGCGTTGCGGCCATTTGCGTGCGGTGTGGAACACGCGCAGGATTTCGACGTTCTGCCCGCGCACGCGGTAGGGCAGGATGTACGGGTAACGGGTGACGACCAGTTCGCGCGTACCCGGCACGCGCCCCGGCCGGCCCATCTGCGGGTGCTGGGCCAGCATTTGCGCGCTGGCCATCAGGTGCTGGACGAACGCAGCCGCGCTTTGCGGGCTGTCTTGCGCGATATAGGCGGCTTCTTCATCGAGGTTGCGCAGCGCCTGCCGCAACCACCTAACTTGCATATTTGGCCTTGAGTGCCTCGATCTCGGTTTCCGTGGCGAAGTCGCCGGCATCGGCTTCGGCCAGTGCTTTTACTGTTTCGCCAATTTGCCAGGCTTCGAGGTCAAGGTAGCGCTGGATGGCTTCGCCGGCTAGCCAGGATTTGGAACGATGGGTGGCGTCGGCCAGTTTGTCGAGTTGCTGCTTGACCTCGATGGGAACACGCAGGGTGAGAACGGCGGTATCCATACAGGGGGGCTCCGATGCGATTGTATACAACAGCATCCTAGCACTGTGCCGTCCCACCAGCGCCGACTTCTTACTTGAGTGCGCCGAAGACCTTCTTGGCCAGGTTGCCGGCGGCGCCGACCGGGTTCTCGCGGATCGCTTTTTCCTCCTCGGCAATCATCAGGTAGAGGCCGTCAAGCGCCTTCTCGGTCACGTAGTTTTCCAGCTGGGTGTCCTTTTCCTTGACCAACCCGAACTTCGCGCCCTTCTTGGCGAATTTCTCGTAGGTATCCTTCAGCTTGACCTTGGCAATCGCCTTCTGGACGATCGGCAGGAATTTCTGGCCCAGCGGGCCTTCGGTCTTGCGCTTGAAATACTGGGTGCCGGCGTCGTTGCCGCCAGCGAGGATGCCCTTGGCGTCCTCGACGCTCATCTGCTTGACGGCATCGACCAGCAGTTTCTTCGCCTCGGGCACAGCGGCCTCGGCGGCGCGGTTCATCGCCGTGATCAGCTCATCGGCCTGCTTGCCCATGCCCAGGCCGCGCATCAGACCCTCGGCCTTTTCCATGTAGCCCGGCAGCGGAATCTTCACCTTGGGGTTGCCGAGGAAGCCGTCGTTCCGGCCCAGCAGGTCGACCGCCTTGCTCGCGCCCTGGGTCAGCGCCTCCTTGAGGCCGCCCCCAGCTTCCTGGCCGGTAATGTCCGCCAGTGACAGGGCCTGCGCGCTGGCGGCAACCCAGAATCCGAGGAGCAGCCCACTCAAGAATTTCATAAGTCTATTTATATTCATGAAGTTAGTCTCCGGTCGCATGAAAGGTTCATGCATTATCGTTCTTTTTCGCGAGGGTGGCGACGGATAGTGCAGGTGCACAATCTGTCATCGAAGTGTCACAAATCCCGTCCAAAATGCAAAGCTCTTACGACAGGAAAACAAGGAGAGTTAGCATGCACTTCCCCCGCAAAACCCTATTCGTCGCATTGGCCGGCCTGATGGCCGCCGGTGCCGCCCAAGCGCAGCTCGTCAAGATCGACGGTTCCTCCACCGTGTATCCGATCACCGAAGGTGTCGCCGAGGAATTCCAGAAAATGAAGAAAGGCGCCATCAAGGTTACCGTCGGCATCTCCGGCACCGGCGGTGGCTTCAAGAAGTTCTGCCGCGGCGAAACGGATGTTCAGGACGCCTCCCGTCCGATCACCGCCAAGGAAATGGAAGACTGCGCCAAGGCCGGCGTCAAGTACTACGAGATTCCCGTCGCCTTCGACGCGCTGACCGTCGTGGTCAACCCGAAGAACCCGATCAAGCAGCTGACCGTTGCCGACCTGAAGACCATGTGGGAACCGGCCGCTCAAGGCAAGGTCACCAAGTGGAACCAGGTCAATCCGGCCTTCCCCGATGCCCCGCTGAAGCTGTTCGGCGCCGGCGCCGATTCGGGTACCTTCGAATACTTCACCGAAGCCGCCACCGGCAAGGCCAAGTCCTCGCGCGGCGACTACACCGCCTCGGAAGACGACAACGTGCTGGTGCAGGGCGTGGCGCGCGACGTCAATGCCATCGGTTACTTCGGTTATGCCTACTATGCCGAGAACAAGGACAAGCTCAAGGCCATGCCGATCGTCAACTCGGCCGGCAAGGCGGTCGAACCCGCCGAAGCCTCCGTGATCGACGGCAGCTACAACCCGCTCTCCCGCCCGATCTTCATCTACGTCAGCGACAGCGCTTACAAGCGTGCCGAGGTCAAGGAATTCGTCGCCTACTACCTGAAGGAAGGCGCGAATTTCGCCAAGGAAGTGAAGTACGTGCCGCTGCCGGCCAAGGCCTATCAGACCTCGGCCGACCATCTGGCCAAGGGCAAGCTGGGCACCGCCTTCGGCGGCAAGAACGAGATCGGCATCAAGATCGAGGACTTGCTCGCGCGCGAAGCCAAGCTGTAAGCTAAGGCACCCTCTGGCATACGCTCCGGGTTCGGGAACGATCCTGGAGCGTTGTCGCGAACGGAATCCACCATGTCATCCTCTTCCGCTGTTCCCGCACTTCGCCCGGTCAGTGACCGGCTGGCCAAACGCGCCAGCCGCCACGTCAAGGAGCGGATCATCGAGGCCATCCTGTTCGCCTCGGCCGCAATCTCCGTTTTCGTCACGCTGGGCATCCTCTACGTACTGCTGAAGGAATCCTTCGTCTTCTTCAGCCAGGTCTCGATCGTCGATTTCCTGACCGATACGCAATGGACACCGCTGTTCGACGACGCCCACTTCGGCATCATGGTGCTGCTGTCCGGTACCGCCGTCAGTTCCTTCGTCGCGCTGCTGGTGGCGATCCCGATCGGCACCATCATCGCGATCTACCTGTCCGAATTCGCCACCCCGCATACGCGCGAAATCGCGAAACCCATTCTCGAAGTGCTCTCCGGCATTCCAACCGTGGTGTTCGGTTTCTTCGCCCTGCTGTTCGTCACGCCGATCCTGCAGTGGTTCCTGCCCTCGCTGCCGGGCTTCAGCCTGCTCTCGGCCGGCATCGTGATGGGCATCATGATCGTGCCCATCGTCAGCTCGATTTCCGAGGACGCCATGCGCGCCGTGCCGATGTCGCTGCGCGAAGGCTCCTATGCGATGGGCGCAACGCGCTTGCAGACGGCGTTCAGGGTCGTATTCCCCGCCGCGATCTCGGGCATTGCCGCCGCCTATATCCTTGGCATCGCGCGTGCCGTGGGCGAGACCATGATCCTCGCCATCGCCGCTGGCATGCAACCCAATCTGGTCTGGAATCCGATGGAACCGGCCGCGACGATCACGTCATTCATCGTCCAGGTGGCGCTTGGCGACCTGCCGCACGGTTCGGTCGGTTACAACACGATTTTCGCCGCCGGCCTGACCCTGATGATGTTCACGCTGGTATTCAACCTGCTCGGCTTCTGGCTGCAGCGCCGCTATCGCGAGAGGTATTGAGATGTCCCTGCCCGCAGAAGAAATCGCCGCAATCCGCGCGAACATCGCCAGTCGAAAGACACGTGACCTGATCTTCACCGGCATCGGCATCCTGTGCCTGGTCGTCGCGTTGCTGACCATCGCCGCGCTGTTCGCCGACATGATCATCACCGGCTGGGACCGCTTCCGCCCCGGCTTTTTCACCGACTTTCCGTCGCGCCGTGCCGCGCAGGCCGGCATCCTCTCGGCCTGGGTCGGCAGCGTCGCGGTGATGGTTGTCACGGCCGTGGTGGCCGTGCCGCTCGGCGTCGCCGCCGGCATCTGGCTTGAGGAGTACGCGCCCAAGCACTGGATCACCGACGTCATCGAGATCAACATCAACAACCTCGCCGGCGTGCCCTCGATCATCTACGGCCTGCTGGCGCTGGGCTTGTTCGTCTATACCTTCGGCCTCGGCCAGAGCGTGCAGACAGCGGGCCTGACCTTGGCCCTGCTAATCCTGCCGGTGGTGATCGTCGCCACGCGCGAGGCGATCCGCTCCATCCCGCAGATGATCCGCGAGGCCGCCTACGGTCTTGGCGCCACCAAGTGGCAGACGGTCAAGGACCACATCGTGCCTTACTCGCTGCCGGGCATCCTCACCGGCATCATCATCGGCCTGTCGCGCGCCATCGGCGAAACGGCGCCGATCATCACGATTGGCGCACTGACCTTCATTGCCTTCCTGCCGCCCTCGCCGGTGACCGACGTCCCGCCCTTCATCAGTTTCGAATGGCTGAAGGCACCCTTCACGGTCATGCCGATCCAGATTTTCAACTGGACCTCGCGCCCCGACTCCGCCTTCCATCAGAACGCTGCCGCAGCCGGCGCGATCCTCGTCGCCATGACACTGACGATGAACGCCATCGCCATCTGGCTGCGCTACCGCCTCCGCAAGAACATCAAGTGGTGATCCCATGAACACGCCCAAACTGCCCCCGACGCCAGCCAAGGTCAAGGCCGAAACGAAAAACTTCAACTTCTACTACGGCGATTTTCACGCGCTGAAGAACGTCAATCTCCAACTCGGCGAAAATCAGGTGACCGCGCTGATCGGCCCCTCGGGCTGCGGCAAGAGCACGCTGCTGCGCAGCTTCAACCGCATGCACGACCTCTATGCCGGCAATCGCTACGAAGGCGAACTGATCCTGCATCCGGACGACACCAACCTTGTCGATCCGCGCGTCGATCCCATCGAGGTGCGCATGCGCCTGTCGATGGTGTTCCAGAAGCCGAACCCCTTCCCCAAGTCGATCTATGAGAACGTGATCTACGGCCAGCGCGTACGCGGCGTCACCAAGCGCTCGGTCCTCGATGACAAGGTCGAAGAAGCGCTGACCAACGCCGCCCTGTGGGACGAGGTCAAGCACCGCCTCAATGACATGGCCTTTGCGCTCTCCGGTGGCCAGCAGCAGCGCCTGTGCATCGCCCGGGCGCTGGCAACCGACCCGGAAGTGCTGTTGTTCGACGAACCGACCTCGGCACTCGACCCGATCGCCACCGCCAGCATCGAGGAACTCATCGACGAACTGAAGAAGAAGGTGACGATCCTCATCGTTACCCACAACATGCAGCAAGCCGCGCGGGTCTCCGACTACACTGCCTACATGTATCTGGGCGAATTGGTTGAGTTCGGGGTCACCGACGACATTTTCATCAAGCCGAAAGACAAGCGTACCGAAGACTACATCACCGGCCGCTTCGGCTAATTTGCGCGACGCGGTCGCACCGGAGGACACCATGCAGGAACATCTTTCCACCCAATTCGATGCCGAACTCGACGACCTGCGCGCGCTGCTGACGCGCATGGGGGGCTTGGTCGAGGAGCAGGTCCGTACCGCCACCGTGGCGCTGGCTGAAGGCGATGCGGATCTCGCTGAGCGCGTCATTGCACGCGATGCCGAGGTTGATCAGTACGAGATCGAGATCGACAATGTCTGCAACCACGTCATCGCGCGCCGCCAACCGACCGCCATTGATCTGCGCGTCGTCATGTCGGTGAGCAAGACCGTCACCGACCTCGAACGCATCGGCGACGAAGCGAAGAAGATCGCCAAGGCCTCGGGCAAGATCATCGAACGCAACTCCCGCACGCCCAGCCCGCAAGTCATGACGGTGCGCCACATGGGTGAGCAGTGCGCGGCGATGCTGAACGAAGTGCTGACCGCCTTCGTGCGCATGGATGCCGATGCCGCCCTGCAGATCGTGCGGCGTGACAAGGAGATCGACCAGGTTTTCCGTTCCATCACGCGCGAGTTGGTTACCTACATGATGGAAGATCCGCGCACGATTTCGAATTCCCTCGACATCATCTTCAGCGCCAAGTCGCTGGAGCGCATCGGCGACCACTGCAAGAACATCGCCAAGGATGTAATTTTCATCGTCAAGGGCCGCGACGTCCGCCACCTGAAGCTCGACGAACTCGAAGAGGAGGCCGCCGCCCGATGAGCGGACAACCCCGGATTCTCGTCGTCGAGGACGAGATTGCGATCCAGGAGCTGCTGCGTTACACCCTTGAGCAATCCTCGTTCGAGGTCGTGGTCGCGGATAACGCCGAACTGGCGCTCACCGAAATCCGCGAACAATTGCCGGCCATGGTACTGCTCGACCTGATGCTGCCCGGCATGTCGGGTATCACGCTGGCCCGGCGCTTGCGCGGCGAATCGCGTACCCGCGAACTGCCAATCATCATGGTCACGGCGCGGGCCGATGAAGCCGACCGCGTTCTGGGACTGGACCTCGGCGCGGACGACTATGTCAGCAAGCCCTTCTCGCCGAAGGAATTGATCGCGCGCATCCGCGCGGTGCTGCGGCGCCGTGCGCCACACCTGGCCGGCGACCCGGTCGAGATCGGTGCTGTGCGGCTCGATCCCGCTTCGCGCACGGTCACCTGCGACAGCCGCGCCGTGGCGCTCGGACCGACCGAGTTCGAACTGCTGCAATACCTCATGAACCACCCCAACCGCGCGCTCACCCGCGACCAGTTGCTGAATGCCTTGCGCGGCGATCACCGCTTTCTCGAGGATCGCACCATTGACGTCTACATCCGCCGGCTGCGCGCCGGCCTCGGGCCGGCCGGCGATGCGATGATCGAAACGGTGCGCGGCGTCGGCTACAAACTCGCGAGCCCGCAGGGATGACGCCAGACGGCGCATTCCTGGCGCTGTTGCTTTGCGCGGTCGTCGTCTTCCTCCTCGCGATTGCGCTGGTTTCACAGATCCGGCAACGCAATGCGTTGCGTCTCTGGCTGGAGGCGCCGGAACTGCATTCTGTCCCTGACGGCAGCGGCGCCTGGCGTGACATCTTCTCGCGCCTGCAAGCCATGCGCAAAAAGGAACGCAAGCAGCACCTCGCCCTCAGTAATGCCCTCGAACGCTTCCGGCTCGCGGCACAGGCCCTGCCCGACGGCGTCATCCTGCTCGACGACCATACCCACATCGAATGGCTGAACGCAGCGGCCTGCCGACATTTCGGCCTCGACCCGAAGCGGGATGTCGGTACGCTGGTCGCACAACTTATTCGCACCAGCGAATTCCAGTACCTGCTCGAAGCATTCCGCGCCATGGCCACGCCGCAATCGAGCCTGCTGCGCATCGGCGCGAACGGCGAAGAACGTGTCTTCTCGGTCATGCTGAGCACCTTTACCGACACCGGCACCCTGCTGCTTTCGACCGACGTCACCGAGCGGGTTCGCACCGAACTGATTCACCGCGATTTCATCGCCAACGTATCACACGAACTGCGCACACCGCTCACGGTCATCACCGGATTCCTCGAACAATTCAACTCGGCTCAGGCCCCTACCGGCGAAGCCGCGCGAACCTTCCTGGGACTGATGGCCGAGCAAACCGAGCGCATGAATCGCCTGGTCACCGACCTCCTGACCTTGTCGAAACTCGAGAACAGCGACCAGCCGCCGCGCGACGAAGCTGTCGACGTCCCTGCCCTGCTCGAGTCCCTGAGCAAGGATGCGGCAGCCCTGTCCGGCGGAAAGCACACCATCGACATCGGCGAAATCTCGGCGGGAAAACTGCGCGGCAGTACCGACGAACTGCGCAGCGCCTTCGGCAACCTGGTTTTCAATGCCGTGCGCTACACGCCGCCCGGCGGCAGAATCACCCTGGCGTGGCGAGCTATCGACGGCACCCCGACGTTTTCCGTCACGGATACGGGGATCGGCATTCCGAACGAACACATTCCGCGCCTGACCGAGCGCTTCTACCGCGTCGACAAGGGCCGCTCGACGGCAGCGGGAGGCACCGGCCTCGGCCTCGCCATCGTCAAGCACGTGCTGGCCCGGCACGGTGGCGCGCTGCAGATTCAATCGACGCCGGGCAGCGGCAGCACCTTTTCTGCCAGGCTACCTGCCGACCGCCTGATCTGAGGCTGCCGACGGAGGCAGCAAGCCCAGCGCATGGCACAAGCGTTCCGCCAGCGCATGCGGAGTGTCGGCAATCACCTCTTCGGGCACCGCATCTTCGCGCAAGCGTCGGTAGTCCTCGAAACCGTAGGAGACGATGAACGGGTGCAACCCCGCGCCGACGGCTGCCACGTAGTCGCGATGCTCGTCGCCACAGGCAAAGCCGAGGGCAGGATTGATGTCGTAGGTCGCACGAATCGCCCGGAATTGCTCGAGCTTGTCCTCGCGCAACGGAATGCAGCCGGCAAAATCCAGTGCGTCGATATCGATGTCGTGTCGATGGAGTAACTGTCGCATCGTTTCCGCCGGTTCGACCGTAATGTTGCGCGTCACGATCCCGACCCGGACATAAGGCGTATCGATCAGCAGCCGGAGTAGTTCCGCCAGACCGGGGTAGAGGCAGGACTCCTGGCGATAAATATCCGTCAGGGTATGGATCAGCTGCTTGCGGCTCTGCTTGCCGAATTGCCGCCGCAGGTTTTTGGGGAACTCCCGGAGTCCGCCCAGGTACTTGAACAGCTTGCGGCGCTTCTGGAACCGTTCAAGATCGCCGATATCCATGTCGTGCTGCGCGAAAGCCGCTTCGATCGCATGAAAGGCATCGATCAGGGTGCCATCGGCATCGAAGATCACGAGTCGGTCGCGGTTTCGGTACATCTCGGGTCGCAGGGTCTAGAAAAAACCCGGCACGGGGCCGGGCAAAGGAACATGGATGATGTGTTACTGGATCAGTATGCAGCGCATCTGTTTCAGTCTGGTGACAACCACGCAAGCTTTTGGCGCCTGTCAGATTTTTGAAATACTCCCGTCATCTGAGCGAAATACCATGCTTGGCAGACAGGTACCTTCCTGACCTGTGAATTGAAAGAATCATGAAGCACAAACCGTCCAACCCATGTGATGATTGGGATGCCGGCACCTGCAAGGCGCTGATCGCAGACCTTTGGACACTACGCCAAAGCATGCTGGATACCGAGGCCCAACTGGCCCCCTGGATCGGCAATGTCGATCCGGATTTTTTCCCCAGTGCGCGCAATCTTGCACATTTCCTCGCCCTGCGGCACGGCGACCAACGGCAACTGCAGGAGAAGTTGGCCTGGATCGGTGTCTCCTCGCTCGGACGCGCCGAGTCGCATGCACTGGCCAATCTCGACAAGGTGCTGGGCATTCTCCATCGCTTGCTCGACTTGCCCTGGCAGACGCATGCGGCCGAAGAACCCGTCGGTATCAAGCGCAGCCGCAAGCTGCTGGAGCAGCATACCGCTCGCCTGCTCGGCGACGCGCCGCCGGGAAGATCGGTACGCATCATGGTGACCCTGCCCGCCGAAGCCGCCGGCGACTATGGCCTGGTCCGCCAGCTGGTCGACTCGGGCATGGACATTGCCCGCATCAACTGCGCCCATGACGGCCCTGCCGCATGGCGGGCGATGGCCCGCCACATCCGGCGCGCGGGCAAGGCCGTGGGTCGTCCGGTACGCATCCTGATGGATCTCGGCGGGCCGAAGCTACGCACCGGCCCCATCCCACCCAGCACGCCGGTCCTGAAGCTGCAGCCGCGGCGCGACGAACTCGGACGTATTGTGGTGCCGGTTCGCCTCGGTCTTTATCCGGTCGGCCAACCCGCCCACGTCAAGGGCGCCAGCATCAACATCGGCGTGAATCCCGACTGGCTGGCACGCATCGCCCAAGGCGACTTGCTGCGTCTCGTCGATGCGCGTGGTGCGCGGCGCGACTTCGCGGTCGTGGATCGTGATGAGGAAGGCGTACTGGTCGAATCGGGCAAAACCAGCTACCTGGTGCCGGGCACGCGCATCGATCATCGTGCGAAGGGCCGGCGCGCCCGCTCGACCCAATTGACGGAACTACCGACACAACCGGGCAGCCTGCGCCTGACCCGTGGCAGCGTAATCCTGCTGACCCGCGGGAAAGTCAGCGCTGGCGAGACGGCACAGGAACCCCCATCGGTCAGCTGCACTTTGCCAGAGGTATTCGACCAGGTCTGCGTCGGCGAGCGCATCTGGTTCGACGACGGCCGCATCGGCGGCATCATCCGGCGCATCGAAACCAATCAGCTGGAGATTGAAATTACGCAAGCCCGCGAAGCGGGCGTCAAACTCGCTGGCGACAAGGGTATCAACCTGCCCGATAGCCAGCTCGAGCTGCCTGCCCTGACGGAAAAGGATATCGAGGACCTGGCCGTCGTCGCCAAAGAGGCCGACATGGTCGGGTTGTCGTTCGTGCAGCGGGCGAGCGACGTCGAGGCCTTGCGGCGGCACCTGCAGATGCTGGATGCGGCGCACCTTGGCATCGTCCTGAAGATCGAGACGCGCCGCGGTTTCGAGAATCTGCCCGAACTGCTCTATGCAGCCATGGCTGGCAAAGCGGCGGGCATCATGATCGCGCGCGGCGATCTCGCCGTCGAGTGCGGCTACGAGCGGCTGGCCGAGGTGCAGGAAGAAATCCTCTGGGCAGCCGAAGCCGCCCACCTCCCGGTGATCTGGGCCACACAGGTACTCGAAACCCTGGCGAAGACCGGCATGCCCTCCCGCGCGGAAATCACCGACGCGGCGATGGGTGAGCGCGCGGAATGCGTCATGCTGAACAAGGGACCCCATATCGAGGACGCCATGCGGACCCTCGACGACATTTTGCGCCGCATGCAATCCCATCAATCCAAGAAACGGCCCCTGTTGCGCGCCTTGCGTGCCTGGGGCATGGGAACCGCAGCGGTTCGCTGAGGATTCTCAGGGTCAGCCGCTGGCCTTGCCGGCACGCGCCGCAATGCAGCGCGCCAGCCAGTCA
Organism: uncultured Methyloversatilis sp.; assembly: GCA_964617225.1. Lineage (GTDB taxonomy): Bacteria > Pseudomonadota > Gammaproteobacteria > Burkholderiales > Rhodocyclaceae > Sulfuricystis. The sequence continues at coordinate 5,132 of CAZTWA010000006.1, read as the reverse complement.
GGTGCGTCCGGATCGACCGTGCCGAAACGGACGGGCGAATAGCGCGCGGCCTCGGGCATCGCCAGCCCGGCCTCGCAATCGGCAGCGATATCGGCCAGTCCGGCCGAGGCCGCGATGCCCGCGCCATTGCAGCCTGACAGCAGCTTCAGGTTGGTAAAGCCGGACAGCGGACCCACAAGGAAATCACCATCCGGCGTATAGCAGGACGGGCCGGTTATGTAATGCCGCAAGCCGGTGCGCATCAGGCCCGGCGCATAGCGTTCGATCCGCGATGCAAAAGCCTCCAGCGTCGCATGTCCGAAGGGATCCGCCGGATCGAACTGGAAGCCGGCGAGATCATCCGGCAACGCGCTGGAAGGCAGCGCTACGCCCGTCGTTTCGCGCAAGCCGAACAGGATCGCGCCCACATCGGCGCGGGCATATAAGCGCAAATCGGGAGCCAGTACCATCGGCATTGCCGGCGTGGCAAGTGCCGTCTGTGCCGTGATCCAGTACTGTGAACGAACGGCGGCCTGCGGCGCCACGACGCCGAGCGGTCGGAGCAAACGGGTGCTCCAAGCGCCGGCCGCCACCCAGACCGCGTGCGGCCGGAGCAGCCCACCCGGTGTGACGATGCCGACCTGTCCCTGCGCATCGGCGAGGCGCACTGGCGTGCCCGACTGGAAGCGCACGCCCAACGCACGCGCAGCGGCGCCATAGGCACTGGCGAGCAGATACGGGTCGGCATGGCATTCCTCCGGGAACCAGAGTGCCGCACGAAATCGCGCCAGATTCAGCCAGGGCAGCGCCGCCGCGTAGGCGAGCGGCACGGTGGACTCACATGCCGTGCCATACCGTTTGGCCACGGCTTCGTGGTCGGCGAGTACTGCCTGGGCAACCGGTTGATCGGCCAGGTGCAGCGCGCCACAGCGATGCAGGGTGACCGGATGGCCTCCGGCGGCAAGCACATCGCAAGCATCCAGCGTCTTTCAGATCAGGGGTATCCAGTGCTCCTTGCTGGCCGGTCGCGCCAGCGACAACAGTGCCGCCGCCCGACTGGTCGCTTGTGCGGCCGGCGGGTTCGGATCGAGGACGAGGATGTCCTTGCCCGGGCAAACGCCACGCTCCGCCAGGCGCCAGGCCAGCGCGCTGCCGAGGATGCCGGCGCCGAGGATGACGATCTCGGCGCGAGGCGTCATGCGCCGCTGAGATTCTGGATGCCCATGTCGCGTGCCACCGTCGCGATCGCTTCGACGGCACGTCGCATATCCGCTGCGCCGATCGCGCCAATGCAGCCGACGCGGAAGGTGTCCACGGTCGTGAGTTTTCCTGGATAAAGGATGAAGCCCTTCTCGCGCACGCGCCGGTAGAACGCGGCGAAATCGTAGTCGGGATCGAGCGGGGCGTGAAAGGTAACGATGATCGGCGCCTGCACCTGATCATCGAGAAAGGTGTCGAAGCCCAGGTCGCGCATCCCACTGACCAGCGTTGCGCAGTTTTCGGCATAGCGGGCAAGGCGTTCCGGCTGCCCGCCTTCTTGCTTGTACTGGTCGATCGCACAGCGCAGGGCCGCCACGACATGCGTCGGCGGCGTGTAACGCCATTGGCCGGTCTTCTGCATGTACACCCACTGGTCGTAGAGATCCATGGCGAGCGAATGGCAGTTCCCTTCGGCGGCGGCGAGCGCTTCGCGGTGGGCGATGACGAAACCCATGCCCGGCACGCCTTCTAGACCCTTTCCCGATGCGGCGATCAGGGCATCGAAGGGCATCTGCCGTGCATCGATGGGAATGACGCCGAACGAGCTCATCGCATCGACGATCAACCGCCGTCCCTGGCGGGCAACGACATAGGCGATCTCCGGCAACGGGTTGAGGATGCCGGTGCCAGTCTCGCAGTGGACCAGCGCGACATGACTGATCGTGACGTCGGCCAGCAGCGCGGCATCGACGCGGGCGACGTCGATCGGCTCGTCCTCGCGGTGGTCGAGCACCACGCAGTCCCGGCCGAGATAACCCAGGATGCGCACGATGCGCTGGCAGTAGGCGCCGTTGTTCGGCACGAGCACCTTGCCGTGCCTCGGTACGAGCGTTCCCAGCGCCGCCTCGACGGCGAAGGTGCCGCTGCCCTGCAGGGGCACGCAGACGTGCGTGTCCGCCGCGTGGGGTATGTCCGTGAGGTCGCGACAGACAGAAGCCGTCAGTTCGTTGAAAGCGCCATCCCACGAGCCCCAGTCGCGCAGCATGGCCTGCTTGGTCGCGACCGTTGTGGTCAGGGGGCCGGGGGTCAACAGGATCGGATCGTTCATCGCCATCTCCGTAAGCATTCAGGGAATGATCGCGGCACGCAAGACCCGTCGCGCACCGGCATCGGCCATTGCCTCATTCACCTGGGCCAGCGCGTACTTGCCATCGACCAGTTCGTGGAAGGGGAAGCGCGTGCGCTGCGCAGCGACGAAATCGAGGGCCTCGATGAGGTTGCGTGGATGGTAGTTGTGCACGCCGCGCAGCGTCAGCATCTTCTTCAGCAACAGGTTGGCATCGAGCGACACCATCGCATTCGGATTGACGACGCCACCCAGCACGTAGGTGCCGCCGGTGCGCAGCAGCGCGATGCCTTGTGGAATGGCCTCCGGTGCGCCGCAGACCTCGATCACGGCATCCGGACCCTCCGGCCGGCAAAGCGTTGCGATTTCATGCATGAGGTCGGCTTTGTCGAGCGCGGGATCGAGCGCCAGATCAACACCGAACCGGCTAGCGCGGGTACGTCGCTCGGCCTCGGTATCGAGCCCGATCACGGCCCGCGCGCCGCGCGCCTTGGCAATCGCCGCACCATACAAACCCAGCAGGCCGAGGCCCTGGATTACGACGGTCTGGCCGATGCGCAGGTTCGCTGCTTCGGTGACGGCGATCATCGTCGCCACGCCGCAGTTGATGGGCGTCGCTTCCTCGTCGCTCAGTTCGTCCGGCAGGCGCAGGATCCACGATTGCGGCAGGATGTAGCAATACTCGCCGAAGCCGCCGTGGTGATGCGGGGCGGTCGTCGCCGCCATGTGGCCGTACTTATCCACGCCACGCGATTTCTGCGGCAGGTCGAGAACCTCGGTGAAATAGTTGCGGCCGGGGATGAAGTATTCGCTCCAGGTGACGCGGTCGCCCGGCGCGAGCCTATCGCCGCGCATGTCCCGATCCACGCCGGCCCCCAGCGCGACGATGTCGCCGATGATCTCGTGGCCGAGCACACCGGGGCAGGGATTGGGGCGATGGCCCCGATACGAGTGAATGTCCGAGCGACAGATCGTCGACATGCGGATGCGCACGAGCACTTCGCCAGGCGCCGGCGGGCGCAGCGGATGCGCCTCGATGCGAAACGGGGCATTCGGCTGGTCGTAGACCGCAATTTTGCCGCTGGCGGGTATGCGCACCTCAGTGCTCCACGCCATTGATCGCGTATTCGAAGATCTGGTGGCTCTTCAGGCCCAGGGTGGCGCGGGCCTGAAAGTCAGCGCTGACGGGACGGCTCAGGATGAAGGGAACGCGCGCCTCGGTCACCGCGCCGTGGCTGCGCAGGCGCGCATCGGAAAGATTCGACAGATCGTGATCGGCGACCGAGGCGCCAATCACGGTATTCACATCGCCGATCACGGCCACGTCGCCTTCACGATCCGGCGGCAACTCGAAACGCTGGCAGACCGCTTCCTTGTCGAGCACCTCGGCAATTCCCGGCAGGTCCTTGACCAGATCGATGATCGCCTGCGGCGTCGCCTTGCCGCCGAGACACCAGACACGCACGAAACCGCCCAACGCGCCGTGATGCCGGACGAAGGCATCGGTGATCGGGCAGATCACCTTGGTATCGCCCGCGCCGAACTTGCGGTCGAGGATGTCCTGCAGGTAGATGACGTTCGGCTTGCCGCGGGCATTCGATTTGTCGTTCATGCCGTGGTCGGCGGTCAAGGCCACGGTCGCGCCCCGCGCGGCGAGCTTGCCGAACAATTCATCGATGCGCTGGTAGAACTCGTTGGCGACCGGATCGCCCGGCGCATGCTTGTGCTGGATGTAGTCGGTCAGCGAGAGATACATCAGGTCGGGGCGCTCTGTTTCGAGCAGCTTGACACCGGCTTCCAGCACGAACAGCGACAGGTCCATCGAGTACATGTCCGGCAAGGGCTGGCCGACGAGCTTCAGCACATTCTCGATGCCGTTGGACGCCAGGGTGCAGCGATCGGCCTTCTCCGAGGAAAAACTGATGTTGCCGCGCGTCATGTCGAGGTCCTTGCCCAGCTGCTTGCGCAGCTTGTCCTTCGCCGTGATCGACACCACTTGCGCCCCGGCATCGGCGAATTCGGCGAGGAGCGTCCGACTGCGCAGCAGTTCCGGTCCGGTCATCACCACCGACTCGCCCGTGGCGGCATCGAGGTAGTAATTTCCGGAGATGCCGTGCACGGCAGGCGGCGCGCCAGTGATGATCGACATGTTATTGGGGCAGGTGAAGCTCGGTACCGTGCCGACGGCGATGGTACTGAAGCCCTCCTGCATGAAGCGGGCGATGTTCGGGATGATGCCGTCGCGCAATCCCTGTTCGATGTAGGCCGGGTCGCCGCCATCGATGCAGACCACGACGACGGGATGCAAAGGCCAGCGGTAGGTGACGCCGTTGAGCTGGATATGCTTTTTCATGAGGTATTGGAGAGTGAAGTATTCAAATGGCCCATTGGCGGATGCGGGCCGAAACCATGTCGATCAGCGTCACGGAAACGATGATGATGAGCAGCACCGCTGCCGTTTCCGCATAGTCGAAGCCGCGGATCACCTCATGCAGGATCACGCCGATGCCGCCCGCACCGACGATGCCAAGCACCGAGGCGGAACGCACGTTGGATTCGAAGCGATAGAGCGAATAGGAAATCCACAGCGGCAGCACTTGCGGGATGACGCCGTAGAGAATCTCCTCCAGCGCGTTGGCGCCGGTGGCGCGCACGCCCTCGACCGGGCGCGGGTCGATGGCTTCGACCGCCTCTGCAAACAGCTTGGCCAGCACGCCGGTGGTGTGCACCCACAGCGCCATCACACCGGCAAACGGACCGAGTCCGACCGCGACGATGAACAGCATGGCGAACACCATTTCGTTGATCGCGCGGCAGGCATCCATGA
>CAZTWA010000005.1:0-31554 GCA_964617225.1 uncultured Methyloversatilis sp. | reverse complement strand
ATCGAGTTGAACTTCGGCATGGATTGCGCGGTGTAGCCGATGATGTCGGCGATGATGCGCATCGACGGTGCCGGCGGATAGATGTAGGTGTTGCGGACCATGAACTCCTTGAGGATGTCGTTCTGGATGGTCCCCGAAAGCTTGTCCTGATTGACCCCCTGCTCCTCGGCAGCCACCACGTAACCCGCCAAAATCGGCAGCACGGCGCCATTCATCGTCATCGACACCGATACTTTGTCGAGCGGAATGCCGTCGAACAGGATCTTCATGTCCTCGACCGAATCGATCGCCACGCCAGCCTTGCCGACGTCACCGACGACGCGCGGATGGTCAGAATCGTAGCCGCGGTGCGTCGCGAGGTCGAAGGCCACCGACACGCCCTGCGCACCGGCAGCCAGCGCCTTGCGGTAGAAGGCGTTCGATTCCTCGGCGGTGGAAAAGCCGGCGTACTGGCGGATCGTCCACGGCCGCGCCGCGTACATCGTCGCCTGCGGGCCGCGCAGGAAAGGCGCGAAGCCGGGCAGCGTATCCGCGAACGGCAGCCCGGCCGTATCGGCCGCGGTGTAGAGCGGCTTGACGACCAGCCCCTCGGGGGTCGTCCAGTTCAACTGCGCAGGATCGCTTGCAGGGGCCGACTTGGCCGCCGCCTTGTTCCAGGCCTCGAGGCCGGGAACCGCCACATCCGGAAACTTGCTCATGCTGTCCACTCCCGCCGCTCGATGCGGCCTGTCGATATTCGGATGCGAATGATGCTTGACATTCGCCGTCATGGATAATACTGTATCCATAATTATGAATGCAAGAGACATCGCAAGTCGGGAAAGCCTGGCCGCCCCGGCCCTTTACGCACAGGTCGCCGAGCGTTTGCGCTCGCGCATCTACGCGCATGAGCTCGCACCCGGCGCATGGATCGACGAACAGCGACTCGCCGACGAATTCGGCATTTCGCGCACGCCGATGCGCGAGGCGCTCAAGGTGCTGGCCGCCGAAGGCTTGGTCGTGCTCAAGCCGCGCCGCGGCTGCTATGTCGCCGAGCTTTCGGAGCGCGACCTCGATGAAATCTTTCCGGTGCTGGCCCTGCTCGAAGGGCGCGTCGCCGAGGAAGCGACATGCCGTCTTGCCAGCGCTGACTTTGCGCGCCTGGCGGCCATCCACGCGGCGCTCGAGGAGCATGCCGCCACGAACGACATCGACCGCTTCTTCGAGGCCAACCAGGCCTTTCACAACGCCTTGCAGGAACTCGCCGGCAATCGCTGGCTCTCGCAGTTGATCGACGACACGCGCAAGTTTCTCAAGCTGACACGCCGCGACTCGCTGCGGCTCGACGGCCGCGTGCATCAGTCCCTCGCCGAGCATCGCGCCATCCTCGCCGCCATCAAGAAACAGGATGCTGCTGCCGCGGCCCTGCAGATGCACAACCACATCCTCTCGGGACGCGCGGCACTGGCCAAACTGCTCACGCAGGGCTGACGCCGGATCGCCCGGATTCGGGCCGGGCTGGCCATTCCAGCCTCAGCTTGTAGAATTGCCGGTGTCTATACAACGAGGAGAACGCCATGACCAAGTCGAAGGACTGGAAACTCCAGCCGGGAGTTCACATCGATGACGAGATTGCCGGGGATGTCGCCAAGATCGCGCTGGCCCTGAAATCCCTGTCGCTCTACGCCACCCTGGTGATGGATCAGGACGAATGCCCCGAGGACCTGCGCCAGGTCGTGGATGAAGGCGTGGCCGCCATCGACCGCGTCTTCGCCGAAGAATAGAAGGAGAGATCACATGGCACATATCGTTATTCTGGGTGGCGGCATTGGCGGCATGACCGCGGCTTACGACATGAAGGAACAGGTGGGGCCCAACGACAAGGTCACCGTCGTCAGCGAACACCCGTATTTCCAGTTCACCCCGTCGAATCCCTGGCTGGCGGTCAACTGGCGGACCCGAGACGACATCACGTTCGAGATGGGTCCCTATCTCGAGCGCAAGGGCATCAGCTTCATCGCCAAGGCGGCGAAGAAACTGCATGCCGATGAAAACCGCATCGAGCTGATCGACGGTTCGTCGGTCAATTATGACTACCTGATCATTTCGACCGGCCCCAAGCTCGCGTTCGAGGAAGTCGAAGGCAGCGGCCCCGAGCACCACACGCAATCCGTCTGCACGGTCAATCATGCCGAGACGGCCTCGAAGCAGTGGGACAAGTTCGTCAAGGATCCTGGCCAGATCATCGTCGGTGCGGTGCAGGGCGCGTCCTGCTACGGCCCGGCCTACGAATTCGCGATGATCATGGACACCGACCTGCGTCGCCGCAAGATCCGCAGCAAAGTGCCGATGACCTTCGTCACCGCCGAGCCCTATGTCGGCCACCTTGGCCTCGGTGGCGTCGGCGACTCGAAAGGCATGATCGAATCGATCCTGCGCGACAAGCACATCAAGTGGATCTGCAACGCCAAGGTCACGAAGGTCGAAGAAGGCAAGATGTTCGTCACCGAACACGACGACGCCGGCCAACCAAAGAAGGAGCACGAACTGCCCTTCAAGTTCTCGATGATGTTGCCCGCCTTCAAGGGCGTCGATGCGGTGAATGGCATCGAAGGGCTGTCCAATCCGCGCGGCTTCACGATCGTCGACCCGTTCCAGCGCAACCCGAAATACAAGAACATTTACGCGGTCGGCGTCTGCGTCGCCATCCCGCCCGTCGAAGCGACCCCGATCCCGGTCGGCACGCCGAAGACCGGCTACATGATCGAGTCGATGGTCACCGCCACGGTGCATAACATCCGCCTGCAAATGGACGGCAAGGAGCCCGACCAGAAAGCCACCTGGAACGCGGTCTGCCTCGCCGACTTCGGCGACAGCGGCGCGGCCTTCGTGGCGATCCCGCAGATTCCGCCGCGCAACGTCAGCTGGTTCAACAAGGGCAAGTGGGTACATCTGGCCAAGGTCGGCTACGAGAAGTACTTCATCCGCAAGATGAAGAAGGGCAACACCGAGCCGGTCTACGAGAAATACGTTCTCAAGCTGATCGGCGTCAATCGCCTGCACAAATAAGCAGTGTCTCCGGACATCCTGTCCGTGCGTGACGGCGGCATCGCCACCGTCACGCTTTTCAATCCCGACAAGCTCAACGCGCTGAACGCCGCCATGTGGCGGCGCCTCGCGACCACGTTCGCCGAACTCGACGCGGACGCCTCCCTGCGCTGCATCGTCGTGCGCGGCGAGGGTGCCAACTTCGCCGCCGGCGGCGACCTGCTCGAGATGCGGGAAGCGCGCGCCACCCGAGCAGGAGCCCTGTCATATCACGCCACGGTCGCCACGGCGCTCGACGCCATCAGCAACTGCCGCCACCCCGTGATCGCCCTCATCCGCGGTGCCTGCATCGGCGGCGGGTTGGAGATCGCCGCCGCGTGCGACTTGCGCATCGCCGGGGTCTCGGCACGGCTGGGCGCACCGATCAACCGGCTCGGGTTCTCGATGTATCCCGGCGAACTGGTCGGACTGCTCCGACTGGTCGGCCCGGCCGTCGTCAAGGAAATCCTCCTTGAGGGACGCCTGCTGACAGCGGAGGAAGCTGTCCGCAAAGGAGTGCTGACACGCGTCGTCGCGGAGGCTGAGCTGGAAGGCGAGGTTCTCGCCACGACCCAGCGCATCGCCGCCGGCGCCCCCCTCGTCGCCCGCAGGCACAAGCAGTGGATCGCTCGGTTGATGGAGGGCGCGCTACTCGATGCGAGCGAACTGGAGGCTTCCTTTGCCTTCCTGGATAGTGCAGACTATGAAGAGGGTCTGGCCGCGTTTTTCGAGAAGCGCACGCCGCGTTTCACCGGTCGCTGAACAGTCAGGATTGCCATGTCGACACCACACCATCGCTTGATCCCCCTGATGCTGGCCGCCCTGCTGGCCAGTGCCACGCTTCCCGTCCAGGCCGCCGATGCGAAAGTCAGCGCTGGCAGGACGGCGTTGGCGGCCCCCGCCACCAAGCACCGTATCGTCATCCAGATCAACGAACAGGATGTGAAGAAGTGGAACGGCGTGCTTGCCAACATTCGCAACATCCAGACGGAACTGGGGCCGAAGAACGTCGCCGTCGCGGTCGTCGCCATCGGCGACGGACTGGGCATGCTCACCGCCGAATCGCTGGCCGCCAACGGCGTGGAGGATGCGCTCGCCGCGGGCGTGGAATTCGTGGCCTGCGGCAACTCGATGAAGGCGCAGCACATCGCCAAGGACGACCTCGTCACGGGCGTGTCCGTCAGCATCGCCGGGTACGTCGAGCTGATGAAGCGCCAGCAGCAAGGCTGGGCCTACCTGCGGCCCTGATCAAAACATGGTTTTTTCCGGGTCAAGGTGCTGATAAGCTGGATCGACCGCGCGCAAGACGCGGCGCACACTAACCCACCCGAGGAGAACGCCATGAATTCACTGATTCGCACATTGCCCCTGTTGCTGGTTTGCGGCTCGCTTGTGCTGGCTGGTTGCGCCAGTGCCCCGCAGCAGAAGCAGGTCAAGACCATCTACCACATCAACGAAGGGCTCGACCAGGCCAGCAACGGGCTACGCAACATCCGCAACCATCTCGCCGCCGACCCGGGCGCCAAGATCACCGTCGTCAGCCACGCGCTCGGCATCGACTTCCTGCTCGACGGCGCCAAGGACAAGAACGGCAATCCGTACAACGTCATCGTCGAGGATCTCGTCGGCAAGGGCGTCGATTTCCGCGCCTGCAACTTCACGCTGATCAGCCGCAAGATCGACCCGAAGCGCCTGATCCCCGAAGCGCAGATCGTGCCCTCGGGCGTCGCCGAGGTCGGCAAACTGCAAACCTACGAGGGCTATGCCTACCTCAAACCATAGTTTGCCCCGCCTCGCGGAGGTCGATACCGTCCTGCTCGACATGGACGGCACGCTGCTCGACCTCCATTTCGACAACCACTTCTGGCAGGCCCACGTCCCGCTGCGCTACGCCGAGGCGCGCGGCCTGCCGCACGACATCGCCCGCGAGGAACTCATGGCGCGCTACCACGCGCGCGCCGGCACCCTCGAATGGTATTCGGTCGATTTCTGGGCGACCGAGCTCGAGCTCGACATCATGCAGCTCAAGGAGGAGGTGTCGCACCTGATCGCCGTGCATCCGGCGGTCGTCGACTTCCTCGCCCTGCTGCGCCAGCTCGACAAGCGCATCGTGATGGCCACCAACGCCCATCACAAGAGTCTCACGCTCAAGATGGCGAAGACCGGCCTCGAGCCGCACTTCGATGCCTTCGTCAGCGCGCACGCCACGGGATTCGCCAAGGAACAGCGCGGCTTCTGGGAAAAGCTGCAGGCCATCGAGCCCTTCGATCCCGCGCGCACCCTGCTCGTCGACGACAGCCTGCCGGTGCTCGACGCCGCACGTGATTTCGGCATCCGTCACCTGCTCGCCGTACGCACTCCGGATACACGACTCCCGCCGAAAGACACCGGTCATTACATGGCCATTGACAGCTTTGCAGAACTGCTTGCATAATGAGAACCGTTCTCATATAAGCAGTTCCCAATTTTGCCCCTACCCGTCCATACCTTTCCCCTTGCCGGCCCTCTGCTGCGCGGCAGCCGCTGCCCGCGCGTCGCACTGATCGGCCAGGCACGTGCCGGCAAGAGCCGCATCTTCCGCGCCGCATCGAGTACCGTCGTGCATCACGAGCGCCTCGCCGGCGTCGGCCCCGCCTACGAGGAATGCCAGGTCGAGGTCGGCCTCGACCAGATCTCGCTCGTCGACCTGCCGGCGGTCGATACGTTTCACACGCTCGCGGGCGACGTTCCCGTCGTGCTCAAATACCTGCTGTGGGGCGACCGCTGGCCGGCCATCGCACACCACGAAGTGCATCAGCCCGAATCGAGTTTCGCCGCCCCTGATGTGCTGCTGCTGGTGATGGACGCCACGGCGCTCGAGCGCGACCTCGAACTCGCACTCGAACTCGCGCAGATCGGCAAACCGATGGTCATCGCGCTCAACCGCATGGACGAGGCGCGCAGCAAGCGGCTGTTCATCAACGTCCGCGCGCTGTCCGAAAGGCTCGGCGTGCCGGTCGTGCCCACCGTCGCGCACATGGGCATCGGGCTCGCCGACCTGTTCACTACCGTCGTGCGCGCCGCGCGCGAAAAGCGGGCACCCACCCCACAACCGCCCAGCCCTTACATCGCGGGCCACCTGGCACCCATCGCCGAGATCGCCGGGCAGGCCGATGTCGCCACGGCATTCGTGATGCCCACGACCTTCCTGGCGCTGCAACTCGCCGAGAACGACGATTACTTCTTCGACGAACTGCGCTGCCACTTCCCCTTCCGCCACGCGGCACTGTTGGCCGCGCGCGATTCCGCCGACGCGGCGCTGCCGCGCCCGCTCACCGACGAGATCCACGCCGACCGCCACCACCGCGCCGCGCTGCTCTACGAGCGGGTCACTCGACCGGGTGGCGGTGAGATACAGCCCCGCTGGCAGCGCTGGGCAGATGAAGTCTTCCTGCACCCGCGCTGGGGTTTCGCCGGCACGCTCGCCATCTTCGCGCTGGTGCTGTTCTTCGTCTTCGAGGTCAGCGCCTTCCTTGACAGCCTCACCGTCGCGCGCATCATCGCCTGGGCCGAGCCCTGGCAACCGACCGACCTCACCGGCGTGATCGGTCGCGCCATCCTCGACGGCTTCATCGGCCTGACCGGCATCGTGATTCCCTACATGATCCCGCTGGTGCTGCTGCTGGTCTTCCTCGAGGAGTCGGGCATCATGCATCGCGTCGCCTTCGTCGTCGACCGTGGCTTCCACCAGCTCGGCCTGCACGGCGGCGTCGCCCTGCCCTTCCTCATGGGCCTCGGCTGCAACGTGCCGGCGCTGGCCGCCACGGCCGCCGTCACCCACGGCCGTGACCGCACCGTCGCCGCGCTGCTGATCACCTTCCTGCCCTGCTCGGCGCGCTCGGCGATCCTGCTCGCGCTCGGCGGGAAGTATCTCGGCGGCCTCGGCGTCTTCCTGCTGTTCATGCTCGCGCCCATCGTCGTCAGCCTGATCGGCAAGCTGCTGAAGCACCGCTATCCCGAAACCACGCCGGGCATGATCCAGGAGATTCCGCCGTATGCCTTGCCGACGCTGCGCGCGCTGCTCGCCAACACCTGGCAGCGCAGCCGCGACATCGTCACGATCGTCCTGCCGCTGCTGGTCGCCGGCAGCATCGTGCTCGCGCTGCTCGCGCACTTCGGCGCCGATGCCTGGATCAACTTCGCGCTGACGCCGATCACCTCCTGGTGGCTTGGCCTGCCCGTCGTGCTCGGCGTACCGATCCTGTTCGGCGTGCTGCGCAAGGAACTCTCGCTGCTGATGGTCTTCCAGGCGCTTGGCACGCAGGAGCTGGCCGGCGTGCTCGACACCACGCAGATCGCCACCTTCCTCGTCTTCCTGACCTTCTATGTCCCCTGCGTCTCGACTTTCGCGATGATGCTCAAGCTGCTCGGCAAGCGCGAGGCCTTCTTCTCGGTCGCGCTCTCCGTTGGCGCCGCGCTGCTCGTCGCGTTGGCCGTACGCCTGCCGCTGGAACTCTTCGTGTAGTGCCGTCTCGCCAGCGCTGACTTTCCGCAAATGATCGACAATGGCAGCCACCGCGTTGAACAAGGAGAAATCATGAAGCACATGGTCTTGTCCATGGCGCTGCTCTGCCTCGCGGGTTGCGGCATCGAGTCGGCGGGTACCGCCGCGACGGCAGCCTCACTGAAAGCCAAGGAACTCCAGCAGGCGCAGGAAACGAAGGAGCAGTTCGTCAAGCAACTTGATGAAGTCCAGCGTCAGGCCGATCAGCGCCTGAAGGACGCCGAGGGCAAGTAGCGCAGCACCCCTCAGCCGCCCGCAGTCAGCGTCAGCACCAGCGGCGTGGTGAGCGCCGACAGCAGGGTCGACAACACGAGGCCGGCGGCAACCGGGCCCTGCATGCTGCGGAACTGCATCGCCATCATGTAGACGTTGATGCCCATGGCGAGTGAGGCGAGCAGCGTCACCACCTGGGTTTCCAGCGGCGGCAAACCGAGCGCCCGCGCCAATAGCCAGACGACCAGCGGCTGCACGGCGAGCTTGATCGCGCAGATGGCCAGACTCTGGTTCAGTCCCTCGCGGATCCGATATTCGGCCAGCCCCATGCCGAGTGCAAAGAGCGACAACGGCACGGCGCCGTGGCCGAGCATGGCTAGCGGCGTATCAATGAAGGCCGGCAACGGGATGTTGGCAAAGCCCCACAGCGTGCCGGACAGGATCGAGGCGACGATCGGGTTGGTCAGCACGCCGCGCGCGGTCTTGCCGAAGCCGTGCAGCGAGAACTCGCCGTGGCGCGCCCATTCCACGGAAACCGTGACGAGCGTCCAGAGGATCAGCGCGTTGAAGACGATGACCATCGACACGGCGGGTAAGGCCGCATCGCCGAGCGTGATCTTGGCGATGCCGAGGCCGAGCATGACGTTGTTGGAGAACACGCCACCGAGCGCGAAGACCGACTGCGCCACGCCGTCGAGCCGGAACAGGCCGCGCGCGACGAGCCGGCCGATGACGAAGACGATCAGGCAGCCGCCGAAGAAGGCCAGCAGCAGGCGCACATCGACCGGCGGCATGCGCGAAAAGTCGCTCATCATGCGGAACAGCATCGCCGGGATGGCAACCGCGTAGGCGAAGCGCGAGAGCGCCTCGGCGACCGATCCCGGCCAGCGCCCCAGGCGCGCGAGCGCATAGCCGGCCAGCACCAGCAGGAACAATGGGCTGGCGAGCGCGAAATGATGGAGGAAACCGGACACGTGCCGTTGCGGATGCCGTCCTGCCAGCGCTGACTTTTACTTGCCGAGCGCCGCGATCACCTCGGGCGGCGCCTGCACCAGTTCGATCAGCACGCCTTCGCCGCCGATCGGGAATTCGTCGCTGGCCTTGGGATGCAGGAAGCAGATGTCGTAGCCGGCGGCGCCCTTGCGGATGCCGCCCGGCGCAAAGCGCACGCCCTGCGCGGTGAGCCATTCCACTGCTTTCGGCAGGTCGTCGATCCACAGGCCAACATGGTTGAGCGGCGTGGCGTGGACGGCGGGTTTCTTCTCGGGGTCGAGCGGCTGCATCAGGTCGACTTCGACCTTGAACGCCCCCTGCCCCATCGCGCAGATGTCCTCGTCCACGTTCTCGCGTTCGGAGACGAAATTGCCGGTGACTTCGAGGCCCAGCTTGTCGACCCACAGCGTGCGCAGCTTGTCCTTCGACGGGCCGCCGATGGCGATCTGCTGGATGCCCAGCACCTTGAAGGGTCTGCTCATGCTTTTCTTCCTTTGACAAATAAAAAGACGCCGATCACGATCATCGGCAGCGACAGCCATTGTCCCATGCTGACGACGTAGGACAGGCCGAAGATGCCATGGTCCGGTTCGCGGAAATACTCGCCGACCCAGCGCGCGACCCCGTAGCCGATCAGGAACAGCGCCGACACCTGCATGCGCGGCCGCGCCTTTGCCGAAAACCACCACAGCAGCGCCCAGAGCAGCAGGCCCTCGCCGCATGCCTGATACAGCTGCGACGGATGGCGCGGCAGGCTATCGACCTGCGGAAAGATCATGGCCCAGGGCAGGGCGGCGTCCGCCACGCGGCCCCACAGCTCGCCATTGATGAAGTTGCCGATGCGGCCGAGCCCCAATCCGATGGGCACCAGCGGCGCGATGAAGTCGGTGATCTGCCAGAACCCCAGCTGGTGCTTGCGGCCGAACAGCCCCATCGCAACCAGCACGCCGAGGAAGCCGCCGTGGAAGCTCATGCCGCCCTTCCAGACGGCGAAGATTTCCAGCGGATGCGCGAGGTAGTAGCCCGGCTCGTAGAACAGCACCTGTCCGAGCCGGCCGCCGAGCACCACGCCGAGCACGCCGTAGAACAACAGGTCATCGACCTGCTGCGGCGTCAGACCGTGCCAGGGCTGCGTCGTGGCGCGGCGCTTGCCGAGCCACAGGAAGGCAACGAAGGCCAGCAGGTACATCAGCCCGTACCAGCGGACGGCGAGCGGTCCGAGGCTGAGGGCGATCGGGTCGAACTGGGGATGAATCAGCATGCGGCGGTAGAAATGGCTAAGCTAGAATTATCATTCTACGTTGCACCCCCAGCACACACAGCCCTTGCCCGCAGGAGACTGACATGCCCGCCTACCGTTCCCGCACCTCCACTCATGGCCGCAACATGGCCGGTGCCCGCTCGCTGTGGCGCGCCACCGGCATGAAGGATGGCGACTTCGGCAAGCCGATCATCGCCGTCGTCAACTCCTTCACCCAGTTCGTGCCCGGCCACGTCCACCTGAAGGACATGGGTCAGTTGGTCGCGCGCCAGATCGAGGCGGCGGGCGGCGTAGCCAAGGAATTCAACACCATCGCCGTCGACGACGGCATCGCCATGGGCCACGGCGGCATGCTCTATTCGCTGCCCTCGCGCGAACTCATCGCCGACAGTGTCGAATACATGTGCAACGCACACACGGCCGACGCAATGGTCTGCATCTCGAACTGCGACAAGATCACCCCGGGCATGCTGATGGCCGCGCTGCGCCTCAACATCCCCGCCGTCTTCGTTTCCGGCGGCCCGATGGAAGCCGGCAAGGTGAAGTGGCATGGCGAGTACCGCATGGTCGACCTCGTCGATGCCATGGTGGAAGCGGCCGACAGCAAGAACAGCGACGCGGAAGTAAACGCCATGGAGCGCTCCGCCTGTCCGACCTGCGGCTCCTGTTCCGGCATGTTCACGGCCAATTCGATGAACTGCCTCACCGAAGCGCTGGGCCTCTCGCTGCCCGGCAACGGTTCACTGCTGGCGACGCACGCCGATCGCGAAAAGCTGTTCATCAAGGCCGGCAATCTGATCGTCGATCTCTGCAAGCGCTATTACGATCAGGACGACACCGGCGTCCTGCCGCGCAGCATCGCCAGCTTCGACGCCTTCGAAAACGCCATTTCCCTCGACATCGCGATGGGCGGCTCGACCAATACCGTGCTGCATCTGCTGGCCGCCGCGCAGGAAGCCGGCGTAGGCTTCACCATGGCCGACATCGACCGCATGTCGCGCAAGGTACCCTGCCTCGCCAAGGTCGCGCCGGCCACCCAGAAGTACCACATGGAAGACGTGCATCGTGCCGGCGGCATCATGGGCATCCTCGGCGAACTCGACCGCGCCGGCCTGATCAACCGCGAATGCTCGACCGTGCTCTACCCGACGCTCGGCGAGCAGCTCGACTGCTGTGACGTCAAGCGCAACACCGACAAGAAAGTCCACGATTACTATCGCGCCGCACCGGGCGGTGTGCCGACGCAGGTCGCCTTCTCGCAGGCGCGCCGCTATCCGACGCTCGACCTCGACCGCGAACACGGCTGCATCCGCACCAGGGAACATGCCTATTCACAGGACGGCGGACTCGCGGTCCTCTACGGCAACATCGCCGAGAAGGGTTGCATCGTCAAGACGGCCGGCGTGGATGACTCGATCCTGAAATTCACTGGCCGCGCCCGCGTCTGCGAATCGCAGGAGGAAGCGGTCGAGAAGATCCTCGGCGGCCACATCAAGGCCGGCGACGTCGTGGTGATCCGCTACGAAGGCCCGAAGGGCGGCCCCGGCATGCAGGAGATGCTTTACCCGACCTCGTACCTGAAGTCGATGGGCCTCGGCAAGCAATGCGCGCTGCTCACCGACGGCCGCTTCTCCGGCGGCACATCAGGATTAAGCATTGGCCACGCCTCGCCCGAAGCGGCGGCGGGCGGCGCGATCGGCCTCGTCGAGGAAGGCGATACCATCGAGATCGACATCCCGAACCGCCGCATCCACCTGGCCGTCGAAAATTCGGCGCTGGTGGCACGGCGTGCCGCGATGGAAGCCCGCGGCGGCGCGGCATGGAAACCCGTGAAGCGCGAGCGCAGCGTATCCGCCGCGCTGCAGGCCTACGCGGCGATGGCCACCTCGGCCGACATGGGCGCCGTGCGCGATGTGTCGAAGCTCGGATAAGCGGCCGTGAGCGACTTTCATGCCCTCTTCACTGGCCGGCTCTGGTCGGTGATGTCCTGGGCGCAACTCGACGCGTTCTGGCAACGCATCGACCCGGCGGCCGGCTGGTACGTCTATGCCGTCGGCGAACCGGCGCCGAGCAACCCAGCCTCGTCCGCAGCAGTCAGCGCTTTCCTCACGCAAATCGACGCACTGTTGCGCAAGGAACATCATCACGATTACTGTGGCATCGTCTATGCCGACAACCTCGATGCGCCCGGCTTCGTGAAAATATTCGACCCGAACAATCTCGGCGTATCCTGCGGCTTTTCGGACAATCCGCCCTTGCCGGGCTGGATTCTTTGCCGCGTGCCGCCCGAAGATCTCAAGCCGGATGGCCCGTTGCCGGAAGGCCGCAAGCGCTGGTGGCGCGCGCTGTTCGGATAAGCGACAAGAATGCAAACCCAGGGGAAACCGAAGATGGCAGCGAGCAAACCCAAGGCAGTCAAACCCGTCCGCAAACCGACTGTGAAGAAAGGAACCCCGCCTGCAGCCCAGGCGACCGGCCAGGTCTTGAGCGAACTCAAGCAGCTCGCCAAAGAACTCAACCAGGCGGCCAAGGGCCTGAGCAAGCGCTCGGCAGGCAACCCCAAGGAAGTCTCCACCATCCTCGGCAGCGTCGAGCGCATGACCGCCGATGCGGCCACCAAGTCGCTGCTCGAAGCCGAAGCCGCCAAGCAGCTCGTCAAGGAAGCGCAAACCTCGCTCGGCAAGGACTGGAGCCGCACGGAACTGGAAGAAAAGCTGGCCGGCGTGAGCGGCCACCTGACCAACATCATCGTCGCGCAGGAATTCCAGGACCTCGCCGGCCAGGCCTTGCGCAAGGCGATGAAGGCGCTGGTCGGCGCGATCATCGTCGTCGAGGGCGGCGGACCGACCGATGAACAGCGGCTCTCGCAGAAGGATGTCGATAGCCTGCTGAAGGATTTGATGCCTTGAGCGCCAGGCAAATTACCCGATCGTTTTGATCGGGTATAGTCGGGTTTCCCCACGGAGACCCGACATGAACACAGCGCCTTCCTCATTCCGCAATCGGCTGGCGGACGAAACCTCGCCCTATCTGCTGCAGCACGCCGCCAACCCGGTGGACTGGTTGCCCTGGAGCGAAGCCGCGCTGCAGCAGGCGCGCACCGAGAACAAACCCATCCTGCTTTCGGTCGGCTATTCCGCCTGCCACTGGTGCCACGTCATGGCCCACGAATCCTTCGAGGACGACGCGACGGCGGCGGTGATGAACCAGCTGTTCGTCAACATCAAGGTCGACCGCGAAGAACGTCCCGACCTCGACCAGATCTACCAGACCGCCCACCAGATGCTCACGGGCCGGGCCGGCGGCTGGCCCCTCACGCTCTTTCTCACCCCCGAAGGGACGCCGTTCTACGGCGGCACCTATTTCCCGAAAGAGTCACGCTACGGCCTGCCCGGCTTTGTCGAGCTGTGCGAACGCATCGGCGAGATCTGGAATACACGCCGCCACGATATCGACGCGCAGAACCGCGAATTGCTGGCTGCCCTGAACCGTCCCCTGCCGGCGGCTGGCGCAGGGCTCGACGACACGCCGATCGCCATCCTGCGCACGATCCTGCTTGGCAGCTTCGACCGGACCTACGGCGGATTCGGCGGCGCGCCGAAATTCCCGCACCCGACCGACCTGGCTTTTCTGCTGCATCGCCCGAACGACCCCGAGGCGCGTAAAGCCGCCCTGTTCACCTTGCGGCGCATGGCGGAAGGCGGTATCCACGACCAGCTCGGCGGCGGCTTCTGCCGTTACAGCGTGGATGAGCGCTGGGAGATTCCGCACTTCGAGAAGATGCTCTACGACAACGGCCCGCTGCTCGTCCTCTACGCCGACGCCTGGGCGCTCACCGGTGATGATTTCTTCAAGCAGGCGGCGGAAGGCATCGTCGGCTGGCTGCTGCGCGAAATGACGAGCCCCGACGGGGCTTTCTACTCCTCGCTCGATGCGGACTCGGAAGGCGCGGAGGGGAAGTTCTACGTCTGGGACAACGCCCAGATCGCGCTGCTGCTCACCACCCAAGAGTCAGCGCTGGCGGGACGGCACTGGGGGCTCGACCAGCCGCCGAATTTCGAAGGCCAGCACTGGCACCTGAAAATCGCCGCACCGGTCGCCGCGGGCGAAGTGCCCCTGCTGGAATCGGCCCGCACCAAGCTTTTCGCCGCACGAGCGCAACGCATTCGGCCCGGCTGCGACGACAAAATCCTGACCAGTTGGAACGCCTTGATGATCGAGGGACTCGCCCACGCCGCGCGCATTTTCAAGCGTCCAGACTGGCAAGCGGCAGCGCGCCGAGCGGTTGATTTTCTGCACGCCCGCCATTGGCAAAATGGCCGGTTACTGGCGACCTCGCGCCACGGCAAGGCGCATCTGCCGGCGTATCTCGACGACCATGCCTTCCTGCTCTCCGCGTTGCTCGAGCTCATGGATGCCGACCCGTGGCCTGCGGACCTCGAATTCGCCCGCCAGTTGGCCGAAGCGCTGCTCGCGCAGTTCGAGGACACGAACAACGGCGGTTTCTTCTTCACTGCCCACGACCATGAGGCTCTGATCCAGCGTCCCAAGACCGCCCACGACAATGCCCTGCCTTCCGGCAACGGCGTCGCTGCGCTTGCCCTGCGCCGACTCGGCGACCTGCTCTGCGACGGGCGTTATCTGGGCGCGGCACAGCGCACCCTGCGGGCCTTCGCTGCGACGCTTGCCCAACAACCGGGAGGTTGCGCTGCGCTGGTCATGGCCCTGGAGGCCGAACGGTCTGTCAACCCGCCCTCCTGTAGCGACGTTATGTGCACCGTACCGACAAGTGACTGAAAATCGGGTGAATTCTTCTCAAAGGCACCGATTTCCGCTAGACTGCCGGGCGAAGTTTTTCTCCCCCTAACCGATACAAGGAAGAAAGAACATGAAACTGATCAAACTGGTCGCCCCGGCCCTGATCGCCGCTGGCGTAATGGTTTCCGCTCCCGCCATGGCCAATATGGACCTGGCCAAGAAGAGCAACTGCATGTCCTGCCACACCGTCGACAAGAAGCTCGTCGGCCCGGCCTATCAGGACGTCGCCAAGAAGTACGCCGGCAACAAGAACGCCGTCAAGGATCTGAGCGCCAAGGTCAAGGCGGGTGGCAAGGGCGTCTGGGGTGAGATCCCGATGCCGCCGAACGCCGCGGTCAAGGATGCCGACATCGAAACGCTGGTCAAGTGGATTCTGGCAGGCGCGAAGTAATCGCCGTCTGACGCACCACGCAGTTTCAGCAACGGGGAGCTTCGGCTCCCCGTTGCTTTTGTAGCGTTAGCCCGGCGACGACTTGGATGACGGATCGGCCATCAGGATCAGCCGGGCGATCTCGGCCGTGGAATGCACACCCAGCTTTTCCATGGTGTTGTGCCGATGCACCTGCACGGTCTTGTCGCTGATGTCGAGCTTGCGCGCGATCGTCTTGTTGCATTCGCCTGCAGCGAGGCATTCGGCAACTTCGCGCTCCCGCGCCGTCAGCGAGTCGAGGCGCACGCGCACCGAGAGCCGTTGCTGCTGGTCGAGACTCTGCTGGATGCTCTGCCGTGCCGCGCGGCCCACGGCATCCAGCAGTTCATGATCCTTGCAGGGCTTTTCCAGGAAATCGAAGGCGCCGCGCTTCATCGCCTGCACCGCCATTGGCAGATCGCCATGCGCGGACAGGAAGATGATCGGCAAGCTGATGCCGCGCGCACTCAGCAATTGCTGGACTTCCATCCCGCCCATCAGCGGCATCAGCACGTCCAGGATCAGGCAGCCCGGCACGTGGCCATCGTACTGGTCGAGGAATTCGCGGCCGGAGGCGAACGGGCGCGTCTGCCAGCCGGCCGAATCCAGCAGGTAGATGAGCGAACGCCGCATGGCGTCGTCGTCGTCGATGACATAGATGATCGCGTCCTGCTCATTCATCGGCACTTTCCTCCGGCAACCAGAAGCTGGCGCACACGCCGTCGTTTTCCCGCTCGAGTTGCAGTGTGCCGCCATGCGATTCGATGATGCCCTTGCTGAGCGCCAAGCCCAAGCCAAGCCCATCCGCCTTGGTGGTGAAGAAGGGTTCGAAGAGACGGGGCAAATGCTCTTCCTTCAGGCTGCTGCCCTGATCGCGCACTGCCACGCGGTAACCGCCCTCGCGGTACATGATGGAGATGTCGATCGGCGCGGCCGGGTTGCCCTGCGCATGCTGTGCATCATAGGCATTCTTCAGGAGGTTGAAGGTCACCTGCTGAATCTGGATGGCGTCCGCCCGGACCTTGGCCTGGCGCAATGAATCACGACCGCTCCAGGCGATGTGCGCCTCGGGGTGGGCCACCACGAAGAGGTTGGCCGCCTCCCGGACGAGATCCGCCAGGTTCACGGATTGCATCGCGCTTTCGCCCTTGCGGGCGAAATGCCGGATCTTTTCGATGGTCGCATCGGCCCGTGCGCTTTGCTGGACGATCTCGCTGCAGCCTGCTTGCAGGGGCACGGGTTCCAGGCGTCCCGCACCAATGCGCCGTTCCATGCCGCGGGCGAAGTTCGCGATGGCCGCCAGCGGCTGTCGCAGTTCGTGCGCAATTGCGCTGGCCATCCCGCCGAGCACCGCCAGGCGTCCCGCATGGTCGAGCGCATTCTGGCGTTCGCGCATCGCCTCCGCCATGTGCTGCTTCTCCGCATGCACGCGTTGCAATTCGCGCGTACGGCGCGTCACGAGGTAATCGACGCGAATGGTGTGAATGATCCAGAAGACGACTAGCAGGAAGATTGCCAGCAGGACGAAGCGATAGCGCCGCGCGAGTTCCTCCAGTGTCTCTTTCTGCAAATTGGCGTAGCGGCCGAGCTTGAGGTCGCGGAACATTTCATCGACGACGGCATAGTGCGCCGGGATCGTCCAGCGGTAGCCTTGCGGTGATTCCGGCATTTCCAGCAGGGCCACCGCCACCTTGCGGGAAAGTTCCGGCGGGGTATGCCGCACCGCGGCGAACGGCCAATCCGGGTAGAGCCGCGACGTGGTCTGGCAAGGGTAATCCGGAATTTCCTGCGGTGACAGGACACGCAGTTCGCCGGGCTTGAGGATGCCGCTGGCGACCATCTGCTCGACCAGGCAGGTCTTGACGATGCCGGCGTCGGCCTTGCCCGCCTGTACCGCGCGCGCGATCGACTGGATCGGGAAACCGACGAATTCGAGGCGACCGAGATCATGCTCGGGATCGATGCCCGCCAGGACCAGTTCGCGCGCAGCGATCTGGTAACAGCAGAAGGCATCATGGCTGGCGGCCAGCAGATGCTTCCCACGCAAATCGCCCAATTCGGTCATGCCGGATACGGACCGTACGATCACGGCGGAACCCACCGCCTGGCTGGGCGAGAGTGCCGATAGGGAATCCAGTGTCACGAGGCGGGTGATCCCTGCGGCGTATTCCAGTTCTCCGTAGTTTCCGGCATTGGTAATCACGAAATCCACCGTACCGGCCTGCACTTCCTGCCGCAACTCGGGATGGTCCAGCCCGACGAGGACAAATCGGTAACCCGGCAGGCTTCGATTCAGCCAGTGGAAGACGAACGACCATTCATCTTCGGCCGTCTGAATGCCCTTGTCGGCCAGCACGGCGACGCGCACCGTCTGCCGCGTTGCGGCGTTCGCCCACCCCGCCAGCACGAAGAGCCCGGCAAGCAGGACAAGGAAATGGCGGATCGGCAGGCGCAGGAATTTCAAATTGGGCAGGATTTCAGGGTAATCAGCGTATCGCCAGTATCACAGAAACTCGGGTTTGTAAATTGAGCATATCGTGTAGCCGGCTAATCGAATCGCCAATAGCTTCGGGATGAGTGTTATCGCTAAACTTTTTATATACAAACAAAAGTGTCTGATTTCACCAAGCACTAATATATAGGAGGCAGACATGAAAACGATTCTAGTTGCAACGGATGGGTCGGCCAGCGCCGACAAGGCAATCGACTTCGCAGTCACGCGGGCGAAACAGGAACAGGCTCGCCTCGTCATCGTTAATGTTTCCGAACCCTTCTGTCCGATCGGCGTGACCGAACTGGACGTTAGCGTATTCGATGCGGCCATGAAGAAGGAATCGGCCGCCATCCTTGACGCCGCGCGGGCGCGCGCCAAGGCAGCCGGCATTGATGCCAGTGGCGTCCATGAAATCGGACCGCCGGCCGAAGGCATCATCGGCATCGCCAAGCGCGAAGGCGCCAGCGAAATTTTCGTCGCATCCCATGGTCGCCACGGCATCGCCCGGGCTGCCATGGGAAGCATTTCCAGCCGGGTCGTCGAGTGGGCGCCCTGTACCGTCACTGTTGTCAAATAACAAAGGGAGTGATGCATGAGCGAGCAATCAACGCATGATGCCTATGAGCAAAAGGCAAAATCAACCTTCTCGGCCGAACGCAAGGAAGATTACTTCGTGCTGGCCGTGGCTGCGATCACGGTCGCACTGGTACTGACGGGGGTCATCGGACCCACGTTCTTCAAGTCCCTGTTCTTCTGATTCGGGAGATAGATCATGAGTGGTGGTGGAATCGGTGTCGAGTTCAGTCTGAAAAATCTCCCCAATATGCTGCCGGGGCTGATCCTGTGCGCGGTCTTCGGCTGGTTGGCCCTGCAGTGGGATGCCACGATGAGCAAGTGGAACAACCATTACAAGGAATCCGAGAAGGTTATCAAGGCGGTCAATGAAGGCAAGGCTCCGGCGAACTACGCCGAATACAAGCAAAAGCACGCCGACAGCTACGCCAAGAAGACCGAGGAATTCAAGGCCGCGCAGGAGGCCTACAAGACGGCGCATGCGGCCGGCGACAAGTCGGTCAAGGCCCCCAAGAAACCCTCCAAGCCGACGACCCTGGCCGAGAGTGAGTTCACCAGCGTCACGCAAGCCAAGACCATTCCGGGCAACCTGAAGTTCGGCAACCTGATGATCTCCTTCCAGCTGACCTATGTCGCCATGCTGCTGCTGGTCGGCATGCTGATCCGCAACACGGTCGGCATTCCCGATCTGTTCAAGGCGGGTACCATCGCCGCACGGCCGCTCATCAAGCCCGGCATTATCATCCTCGGTGCCTACTACATGTGGTCCGACGTGCTGAAGGTCGGCGTGTTCGGTCTCGCGCTGGTCGTCGCCTTCGTGATGGGCACGCAGGTCCTGATTTCCTTCTGGGCGCGCCGCTCGAAGGTGGATACCGGACTGGCCGGGGTGATGGGCGCAGGTGTTGGCGTCTGCGGTGTGTCTGCCGCGGTGGCGGTGGCGCCGGTGGTCAACGCCAAGCCGCGCGACTTCTTCTATGCGATCGGCACCATCCTGCTGTTCGGCACGGTCGGCCTGTTCACCTTCCCCTACATCGGCCAGGCCCTCGGCATGAGCCAGCCCGTGTTCGGCGCCTGGGTCGGCACCGCCATCCTCAACACCGCGCAATTGGTGGCGGCAGCATCCTGGTACGGCCATGAGTCCCTGCTGACCGCGAACGTCATCAACATCGTGCGCGTGGGCTTCATCCCGCTGATCGTGCTGTGGGCAATCTATTTCTACGTCGTCAAGCCGGCCGTCGAAGCGGGCCAAGAAGGCCAGAAGATCAATGTCTGGGAAGTCGTTACGTCCAAGTTCCCGATCTTCGTGTTCGGTTTCTTCATCATGGTGACGATGAACGAGATGGGCATGTTTTCCTCCGAGCACCGCAGCATCCTTGCCAGCGACCTGCTGAAACTCTTCTTCGCGATCGGCTTCGCAGGCGTCGGTCTCAACATCGCCTTCGACGACCTGAAGAAAGCTGGCGGCACGGCGTTCTTCATCGGCGTGGTTTCCGGCACACTGAAGGCCGTGCTGGCCGCGCTGGCGGTCATGGCCATCGGCGGCGACGCGTTCGCGGTCAAGGGCTGATCATCAACCAAGCTGACCAGGGGCATCTCCGGATGCCCCTTTTTCATTCATGACCTTTTCCCGTCTCCTGCTCTGCGTCGATGGCGAGCCGCATACCGAAGCGGCCTGCACACAGGCGCTCGATCTGGCGCGCACCCACGGCGCTGCACTCGATGCCGTCTACGTCGTCGATCCCTACCTGAAAAAGTTCACCAACGAAATCTATGCGGCCAATCGCGATGCCTGCCGCGAGCATCTTGACCGCAGCCTCGCTGCGGAAGGCGAAGCAGCGCTGGATGCTTTTTGCAGCCGCGCCGCGGCAAGCGGCGTCGAGGCGGGGCGCCTGCTGCAATACGGCGAACCCGAGGAAATCATCCCGCAGTTGGCCGCCACTGGCGATTACGATCTGGTCGTACTCGGCGGCAAGCGCTTCTCCGGCCGCTATGAACGCTGGACCTCGCGCGACCTGCCCGGCCGGCTCGATGGAAAATTCAGCATCCCGGTATTGCTTTGCCGTGTCTGAAACGCACAACTTCGAGCGCAGTCTCATCGTCCCTGCACCCATCAAACTCACGGCGCAATTTTTCAAGGATAGCGAGGCCTGGTACCGGCTCAACCCGGAATGGGAAGTGCTGGGTCTGCGCCGCGATGCGCAAGCGCATCACCTCAAGGTGCGCTATGACCGCAGCGAACAGGAGGCCGAGTATTGCCGTCTCGCCAGCGCTGACTTTTCAGACAACGGCGGCGACATCCAACTGGATGGCGCCCCCCCGCGCCGCATCGAGATCATCTTGACGCCGCATGGGGAGGGGGCGACGCGCATCGACTACCGCGAATCCTTCAGCGCGCCACTCGAAACGGCACGCATCGCCGAACTCAATCTCTGGCAGGATGCCGCGGCCGGCTACCTCGCCTTCGCGGCGCGCAGCGACCGCAAGGCCCGGCTGGCGCGCTGGCTGCTCGACCGCATCTGGCTGCGCATGAGCCCGATGTCCCGCCGTATTTCGCTGATGATCGTCGGCATGGAAGCACTGGCGTTGTTGCTGTTCATCGCCACCGTAATCATTTACCGGTTTTTTAGCTGAAGCATGACGAAAATCGGCTCGAATGTCGGCTCGAATTGACAAGCCCGCCAACTGCAGCAAGAATTGCCGTTCGCTTCGCCCCCAACAAATCCAACCTGAATGGAGCTCACCCGATGAATACACCCGCCAAAGTTCTCTCCCTGTCCGTCGCCGCTGCTGTCCTGATGATGGGCTGCGGCAAGAAGGAAGAGGCACCGAAGCCCGCGGCCACGGCCGCCGCACCTGCTGCGCCGGCACCGGTTGTCGTCAAGCTCGGCCACGTCGGCCCCCTGACCGGTGGCATCGCCCACCTCGGCAAGGATAACGAGAATGGCGCGCGCCTGGCAGTCGAGGAAGCCAACGCGGCCGGCATCAAGATCGGTGGCGCTCCGATCAAGTTTGAACTGATCGCCGAAGACGACCAGGCCGACCCCAAGGTTGGCAACACCGTCGCCCAGAAACTCGTCGATGCGAAAGTCGTCGGTGTCGTCGGTCACCTGAATTCCGGCACCACGATCCCCGCTTCCGCGATCTACAACCAGGCCGGCCTGCCGATGATCTCCGGCTCCGCCACCAACCCGGCGCTGACCGAACAGGGCTTCAAGACCGTGTTCCGCGTTGTCGCGCGCGACGACCAGCAAGGCCCCGCCGTCGCGAACTACCTGCTGGCCAACGCCAAGCCGAAAGTCGCCGCCGTGATCGACGATGCCACCGCCTACGGCGAGGGCCTCGCCAACGAAGTCGAGAAGGCACTCAAGGCCGCCGGCGTCAAGGTACTGCCGCGTGAGAAGGGCACTGACAAGACGGCCGACTGGAAAGCCGTGCTGACCAAGATCAAGGGCAAGAAGCCGGATGCCGTGTTCTACGGCGGCATGGATGCCACCGGCGGTCCGCTGCTCAAGCAGGCCCGCGAACTCAAGATCAACGCGGTGTTCGCTTACGGCGACGGCGCCTGTACCGACAAGATGGCCGAACTTGCCGGCGATGCCGCCGAAGGCATGATCTGCTCGCAGGCCGGCATTCCGGTCCAGGCCGCAGGCAAGAAGTTCCTCGATGCCTACAAGGCGAAATTCAACATCGATCCGATCCTCTACTCGCCCTTCACCTACGACGCGGCGATGCTGATGATCGAGGCCATGAAGAAGGCTGATTCGACCGATCCGGCCAAGTACCTGCCGGTCCTGGCCACCAACAAGCACAAGGGAGCCTCCGGCGACGTCGAATTCGACGAGAAGGGCGACCGCAAGGATGCCGAGATCACCATCTTCGCCATGAAGGGCGGCAAAGTCGCACCGCTGGCCATCATCAAGGGCGGCAAGTCGCTGACGCTCGACGAGTATGCCAAGCTGAGCTGCAGCCCCGACGCGCCCTGCTGAACTCAGGCCCACCATGTCGTTCCTGAGTTAATTCGGGACCTGTGCAGCATCAACGGCGCCCTGCGGAAAACCGAGGGGCGCCGTTGTTTTATCTAAAGTATCATCCGCGACCGTGGATATTTTTCTCCAGCAAATCATCAACGGCCTGACCACGGGCAGTGTCTACGCCATCGTCGCCCTCGGCTACACGATGGTGTATGGCGTCATCCAGCTGATCAACTTCGCCCACGGCGAAGTCGTCATGATCGGCGCCATGGTCGCGTTCACCGTCATCATGGCCATCGTCGGCGCCGGCACCCCGCTGCCGCCGATCGTGATCGTGCTCGCCGGCGTACTCGCCGCCATCCCGATCTGCATGACGGTCGGCTTCCTCCTCGAACGCCTCGCCTATCGCCCCCTGCGCCATGCGCCGCGCCTCGCGCCGCTGATTACGGCGATTGGCATGTCGATCATTCTCCAGCAACTCGCCTTGCTGATCTGGGGCCGCGACCCCCGCGCCTTCCCGCAGATCATGGAAAATGCCACTTTCATCCTCGGCGGTGCAGCGATCAGCAGCGTGCAGATTGCCATCATCCTGATGTCCGTGGTCCTGATGGCCGCCCTCACCTGGTTCGTTTACCGCACGCGCTTCGGCATCGCCATGCGCGCGACGGCTGAGAACGTCAGCGTCGCCGGCCTGATGGGCATCGACGCCAACCGTGTCATCGCCGGCACTTTCATCATTGCGGCCGGGCTGGGCGCCGTCGCCGGCGTCATGTACGGCACCTACTACGGCATTGCCCACTACACGATGGGCTTTATTCTGGGCCTCAAGGCCTTCTCGGCGGCCGTGCTCGGCGGCATCGGTAACCTCGCCGGCGCCATGCTCGGCGGCATCCTGCTCGGCCTGGTCGAGGCGCTCGGCACCGGCTACATCAGCGAATTCACCGACCTCTGCAAATGGCCCATCGTCGGCTCCGAGGGCATGCTGATGGAGCGCTGCGCGGCTGACGGCCATGTCGTGCTGTTCGGCAGCAACTACCAGGACGTCTTCGCCTTCCTGGTGCTGATCCTGGTCCTGGTGTTCCGGCCCTCCGGGCTGTTGGGTGAACGAGTCTCCGAACGCGCATGAACCGCAAGATACTTGGCACGCTCCTCATCGCGCTTGCGCTGCTGATCCTTCCACACCTGCTGACGCAGGTCGGCACGGCTTGGGTGCGCATCGCCAACCTGGCGATCCTGTTTGTCTTCCTCTCGCTCGGCCTCAACATCGTGGTGGGCATGGCCGGTCTGCTCGACCTCGGTTACGTCGCCTTCTACGCCGTCGGGGCCTACGTCTGGGCGCTGCTTGCCTCGCCGCACTTCGGTCTGCACCTGCCTTTCTGGGTGATCCTGCCGATCGGGGCGATGGTCGCCTGCATCGCGGGGGCCGTCCTGGGCGCACCGACCTTGCGGCTGCGCGGCGACTATCTTGCCATCGTCACGCTCGGTTTTGGCGAGATCGTGCGCATCTTCATGAACAACCTGTCCGCGCCGTTCAATATCACCAACGGCCCGAAAGGCGTCACGCGCATCGACGGCATGCAGCTCGGCGACATGAATTTCATGGCGACCGACACGCTGTTCGGCATCCCCTTTACCGGACCGACCAAGTACTACTACGTCCTGCTGCTGCTCTTGCTGCTGATCATCGTCGTCAATCTGCGCCTGCAGAACTCGCGCATCGGCCGCGCCTGGATCGCCATCCGCGAGGACGAAGTGGCCGCCAAGGCCGCCGGCATCAACACCCGCAACGTCAAGCTGCTCGCCTTCGCCATGGGCGCCAGCTTCGGCGGCATCGCCGGCGGCATGTTCGCGGCAATGCAGGGTTTCGTCAGCCCGGAAAGTTTCGTCCTCAACGAATCGATCATGATCCTCGCGATGGTCGTGCTCGGGGGCATGGGCAACGTCTGGGGCGTGATTGCCGGCGCGCTGCTGCTGTCCTTCGTCCCTGAGCTCTTGCGTTATACGGTCGAGCCGGTTCAGAAAGCCCTGTTCGGTCATGCGCTGATCGAACCCGAGATTTTGCGCATGCTGCTGTTCGGCATTGCGATGGTGCTCACCATGCGCTTCCGCCCCGCCGGCCTGTGGCCCGAATCGCGTCACAAGCAGGAAATGAAAGAGGCGAAGGAAGCGTCCGCATGAGCACGGCCAATCCGGTACTGCTGGAAGCCCGCGGCGTCGGCAAGCGCTTCGGCGGAGTCCAGGCCCTCAAGGATGTCTCGTTGACCATCCGCCACAAGGAAATCTACGGCCTGATTGGGCCAAACGGCGCCGGCAAGACCACTTTCTTCAACGTGCTGACCGGGCTGTATGCGCGCGACAGCGGCGATGTCCTGTTCGACGACCAAGCGCTCGACCTGGCGACGCCTTACCGCGTAGCCGAAGCCGGAATCGCGCGCACCTTCCAGAACATCCGCCTGTTCGGCAGCATGACCGCGCTCGAGAACGTCATGGTTGGCCGCCATGTGCGCACGCACGTCGGCGTGATCGGCGCGATCCTGCGCACAGGCAGGCAGCGTGCCGAAGAGACTGCCATCAAACGGCGCGCCGAAGAACTGCTGCACTATGTCGGTATCGCCCATCGCGCCGGCGACCTCGCGCGCCACTTGTCCTACGGCGATCAGCGCCGCCTGGAGATTGCCCGCGCCCTGGCGACTGAGCCGAAGCTGCTCGCCCTCGACGAACCGGCCGCCGGCATGAACGCCACCGAGACTGCCGGCCTGCGGCAACTCATCGAAGGGTTGCGGGCCGACGGTCTCACGGTGCTGTTGATCGAGCATGATGTCAAGCTGGTGATGGGCCTGTGCGATCGTGTGTGCGTACTCGACTACGGTGAGAAAATTGCCGAGGACGTCCCTGACGTTGTGCAGAAGGATCCGAAGGTCATCGAAGCCTATCTTGGAGGCAGCGTTGGCGAGTGATCCAGCGGAGAGAGGATATGCCTTGCTAGAGGCGATCGATCTGAAGGTGCATTACGGCGGCATCACCGCCGTGAAGGGCATTTCCTTCGCCGTCGAGGAAGGCGAGCTGGTCTGCCTCATCGGTGCCAACGGCGCCGGCAAGACCTCGACCCTGAAAGCACTGGCCCGCATGATTCCCTCTTCCGGGGAAATCCATTACCGCAAGGAACGCCTCGACCGTCAGGCCAGCCATACCCTGATCCGCAAGGGTCTCGCGCTCGTTCCCGAAGGTCGCGGCATCTTCGCCCGCCTGACGGTGGCGGAAAACCTCAAGATGGGGGCCTACCACCGTAGCGACAAAGCGGGCATCGTGGCCGACCTCGACCATATTTACGGCTTGTTGCCGCGCCTCAAGGAGCGCGCCGAGCAGGTCGCCGGCACGTTGTCCGGCGGCGAACAGCAGATGCTGGCGATCGGCCGTGCGTTGATGGGGCGTCCGCAGCTCCTGTTGCTCGACGAGCCGTCCATGGGCCTGGCCCCACTGATGGTAGAGAAGGTGTTCGAGGTGATCCGGGCCGTCGCCGCCGAAGGCGTGACGATCTTCCTCGTCGAGCAGAACGCGCGCCTCGCGCTGCAAACCTGCTCGCGCGGCTATGTCATGGAAAGCGGCAAGATCACCCTGGCCGACACATCGGACAAATTGCTCGCCGATTCCCGCGTACGCGCTGCCTACCTCGGAGAGTAACCGGCTGTAATGCCGTCCCGCCAGCGCTGACTTTTATTTCGGTGCATAGCTGAAAACGTCGGCGAAAAATTCCTCTTTCGGCAGGCCGTGCGCCGTGAAGTCCTTCAGCGCTGCCTCGCACATCACCGGCGCGCCACAGGCATAGACCTGATACGCCGACAGGTCGGGGTGATCGGCCAGCACCGCTTCATGGACTAAACCGGTGCGACCGGTCCAGCCATCGCTGGCCGCCGGCGCCGACAACACCGGCGTGTAGGCGATTCCGTTTTCTGCCGCCCACTGTTCCGCCAGCGCATTCATGTAGAGCCCGGCGCGATCGCGCGCGCCCCAGTAGAGCTGCATCGGCCGCTGGATGCCGATATGCAGCGCATGCTCGACGAGTCCCTTGAGCGGCGCAAAGCCCGTGCCACCGGCCAGCAGGATGATCGGCTTGGTGGAATCCTCGCGCAGGAAGAAGGAGCCGAGCGGCCCCTCGATGCGCATGATGTCCTTCACCTTCATCTTGTGGAACACGTGATCGGTGAAGTTGCCGCCCGGCACGTAGCGAACGTGCAGTTCGAGCAGGTCGTCGGCGTGTGGCGGACTTGCCAGCGAGAAGGCGCGGCGCTTGCCGTCAGCCAGCAGGAATTCGATGTACTGGCCGGCGAGAAACTGCATGCGCTCGTTGGTCGGCAGCTTGAGACGGATGACCATCACGTCGTCAGCAATGCGCTCCAGCTGTTGGACGCGGCAGGGCAACGTCTTGACCGGGATATCCCGGGCGGCGTTGACCTCGCGAACCTCCAGCGTCAAATCAGACAACGGCGTCGCGCAGCAAAACAGCGCCATCCCGGCGATGCGCTCGTCGGCAGGCAGCGCGCTGTCCTGGGCGATGCCCAGGTCGACCTGCCCGGCGACGACCTTGCCCTTGCAGGCGCCGCAGGCGCCATTCTTGCAACCGTAAGGCAGGTTGATGCCGGCATCGAGGGCCGCCTCGAGGATCGTGGCATTGTCCGCAACGCTGAAGCAGTGGCCGCTGGGCTGGAGAGTGACTTGGTGTGCCATGCGATAATTGTCCGGTGAAAAAAAGAAGGCTTCTGATTGTTGGTTGTGGCGATGTTGTGCGTCGCGCGCTGCCTGCCCTGACGCGTCGTTGGCAGGTGACGGCGCTCGTTCGCACGATCGATCCGGCCTTGCGCATCCAGGGGGTCCGGCAGATTCGCGGCGACCTCGACGCACCCGCGTCGCTGCGACGTCTCGCGGGCATTGCCGACGCAGTGTTGCACAGTGCGCCACCACCGAATGAGGGCGAGGGCGACCCGCGCACGCGACGCCTGCTGGCAACGCTGGCAAGGGCGCGGAGTCTACCACGCCGACTTGTCTACATCAGCACCAGCGGGGTGTATGGCCACTGTGCTGGTGCGGTTGTTCCGGAGTCGCGCCCCTGTCGCGCCAGCACCGCGCGCGCGCGGCGGCGGGTCGCCGCCGAGTCGCTGTTGCGCGCCGCCGGGCAGCGGGGCCAGCGCGTCAGCATCCTGCGCGCACCGGGCATTTATGCGAGCGACCGCCTGCCCCTCGAACGCGTGCGCCGCGGCGATCCGGTGCTGCTGGCCGACGAAGATTCTTACACCAACCACATTCACGCCGAGGACCTGGCCGCCGCCTGCGTCATCGCGCTGGAGCGTGGCGGCACGAACCGCTGCTACAACATCAACGATGATTCCGCCGAGCGCATGGGCGACTGGTTCGACAAGCTTGCCGACGCCTTCGGCCTGCCCCGTCCGCCCCGCGTCACGCGCGCCGAGGCGCAAAGCCGGCTTTCGCCCATGCTGCTCTCCTTCATGAATGAATCACGCCGGCTCGACAACACGCGCATGAAGCGCGAACTGAAACTGCGGTTGCGCTACCCGACCGTCGATGCCGGCATTGCCGCCGCCCTGCAACAAGGAAAGTCTCCATGTTCATGCTCTGGCTGAAAGCCTTCCACATCTTCTTCGTCGTCAGCTGGTTCGCCGGCCTGTTCTACCTGCCGCGCATCTTCGTCAACCTGGCCATGGTGCCCGCCGACAGTCCCGCCGAGCGCGAGCGACTGCTGGTCATGGCGCGCAAGCTTTACAAGTTCGTCACGCCGATCGGCGCGCTGGCGGTCATCACCGGCCTGTGGCTGTGGTTCGGCTACGGCTTCGGTGGCGGCTGGCTGCACGTCAAGACCACGCTGGTCGCCGGCCTCGTCGTCTATCACCTCTACTGCGGCAAGCTGTTCCAACAGTTTCAGGCGGGCAGCAATGTCCGCTCGCATGTCTGGTTCCGCTTCTTCAACGAGGTACCGGTGCTGGTGCTGCTCACCGTCTGCATCCTCGTCGTGGTGAAACCGTTTTGAACATTGAGAACACTGCGCCGAAACGCTCCCGCGTCGTCGTGCGCCGGCCAGCCGCGACAGCGGCCGGGCATTTTTTCGCCACCTGTCCGCGCGGACTCGAAGCCCTGCTCGCCGAGGACATCGCCGCGGCCGGTGGCACCGATGTCGCGATCACGCCCGGCGGCGCCGGTTTCGCGGGCAGCAAGGAAACCGGCTACCGGATGAACCTGCATTCGCGCATCGCCACGCGCGTACTGTGCCGTCTCGCCAGCGCTGACTTTCGCAACGAGGCGGACATCTACAAGCTGGCCTACGACATCGCCTGGCCGCAGCTGTTCGACGTGTCGCGCAGCATCCGCGTCTATGTCACCGCTGTCCGTGCGCCGTTCAAGAGCCTCGAGTTCATCACGCTGAAAGTGAAGGACGCCGTCTGCGATCGCTTCCGCGCCGACCTCGGCAAGCGACCCGACGTGAACACCGCCGCGCCCGATGTGCGCATCCACCTCTATGTCACGGATCGGGTGGCGACACTGTATGTCGATTCCTCCGGCGAGCCGCTCTGGCTGCGTGGCCAGAAGATCGCCAAGGTCGCCGCGCCCCTGAAGGAAAACCTCGCCGCCGGCATCCTGCGGCTGGCCGGCTGGACGCCCGACGTCCCGCTGCTCGACCCGATGTGCGGCTCGGGCACCCTGCTGCTCGAAGCGGCCGGCATGGCGCTCGGCGACGCGCCGGGCCTGGCGCGCGACATGAAGGACTTCGGCTTCACGCGCCTGCTCGATTACGATCCCGCGCTGTGGAAGCGACTCTGCATCGAGGCCGCCGAGCGGCGTGTGGCTGCGGATAAGCTGTCGATCTGGGGCAGTGACCTGGACGACGATGCCGTGGCGCGCACGCAGCAGAACCTCGCGCATGCCGGTCTCGACGACCTGATCAAAGTACGCCGTGCCGACATCCTGGAAATCGACCCTCCGGCAGGCAGCGGCATTCTCGTGACCAACCCCCCCTATGGCGAGCGCCTCGGCGAAGCCGAGGAACTCGCGGACTTCTATCCAAAACTGGGGGATGCGCTGAAGCAGCGTTTCGCAGGCTGGCATTGCTGGCTGCTGTCGGCCGACGCCAACCTGCCCAAGCGGATCGGGCTGCGGCCTGACCGCAAAATCCCGCTGTACAACGGTGCGCTCGAATGCCGGCTCTACGGCTTTGCGATGGTCGCGGGCAGTGCCCGCAAGTAACGCAACCGACTATTTGAAAAACATCGGCAGGACGTACTGGTAGGCGAGGAACAGCACGACCAGGAAGAGAATCGCCTTGCTGGTAAATAAGGCGAACACGCCCTTGCCGAGCATGGCGAAGAAGCCGTCGCTTTCTTCTACCTTGCGCACCGGCCGTGGCCGCACCCCCAGCTCCTGTTCTTCGCGCGCGAACTGGTCGCGCCCCGACAGCGGGTCAGCCGGGTCACCGAGGTCCGCCCCGCGATCCCGCTTGTCGATCTTCTCGTAAGCCTCGCGCAGCGGAATCTTCAGTTTGCGGGCGAGGTCGATCGCCCGGATCAGCTTGTTGAGCTCGGCGAGGAACAGCAACTCCGCCGTCACCTCGACAGGAAAACCGCTGCGCTGGCCGTCGCGCGAATCCGTCAGCAGATGGTTGATGTGGCCATCGAGTTCCTGCGTGCCCCACAGCATGCAGATACGATTCTGCACATGGGGGAATTTTTCGATTTCGCTGGCTTCGGGATTCGTTGGAATATTCATGTTCGGTTTGCCGTGGCTGACGGGTTACACGATGTCGAGGTGCTGGATGCCGCCCTGCAGGTCGCGCTCGGCCAATTCCTTGCCATGCAGCTTGATCTGCAACCGGACCTCGTTCATGGAATCGGCGAAGCGCAAGGCATCCTCGTAGCTGATCTTGCCGGCTTCGTAGAGGTCGAACAGCGCCTGGTCGAAAGTCTGCATGCCCAGTTCGCGCGACTTCTTCATGATCTCCTTGATCTCATGCACCTCGCCCTTGCCGATCAGGTCGGCGATCAGCGGCGAGTTGAGCAGGATCTCGACCGCGGCGACGCGGCCCTTGCCCTCGCGGGCCGGCAACAGGCGCTGGGAAACCACCGCCTTGAGGTTCAGCGACAGGTCCATCAGCAATTGCGGGCGGCGCTCCTCGGGGAAGAAGTTGATGATGCGGTCCATCGCCTGGTTGGAGTTGTTCGCGTGCAGCGTGCCCATGCACAGGTGACCGGTCTCGGAGAAGGCGATGGCATGCTCCATCGTCTCACGGTCGCGAATCTCGCCGATCAGGATCACATCGGGCGCCTGGCGCAGCGTGTTCTTCAGCGCCGCTTCCCACGAATCCGTATCGACGCCGACCTCGCGCTGCGTGATGATGCAGTTCTTGTGGTCATGCACGTATTCGACCGGGTCTTCGATCGTGATGATGTGCCCGTAACTGTTCTCGTTGCGGTAGCCGATCATCGCCGCCAGCGAGGTCGACTTGCCAGAACCTGTGCCGCCGACGAACAGCACCAGCCCGCGCTTCGTCATGCCGATATCCTTCAGCGTCGAGGGCAAACCAAGGTCCTCGAATTTCGGTATCGACGTGTTGATGGTGCGCATGACGAGGCCGGTGCGGCCCTGTTGCATGAAGGCATTGACGCGGAAGCGGCCGATGCCCGCCGGGCTGATGGCGAAGTTGCATTCCTTGGTTTCTTCGAAGGTCGCCGCCTGCTTGTCGTTCATCACCGAATGGGCCAGTTCGAGCGTGTGCTGCGGTGACAGCGCCTGCGCCGTCACCGGCGTGACCTTGCCATCGACCTTGATCGCGGGCGGGAAGCCCGCGGTGATGAAGAGGTCCGACCCCTTCTTCTGCACCATCATTGCCAGCAACTGGTACAGGAATTTAAGTGCCTCGTCGCGTTCCATGCGTCGTCTCTAGTGCCTTATCCCGGGAAGTTGTGTTTACGGCCGCTCACTTCGTTCGCTTAACGTTCGCTTTGCTCACATTAGCCTACAACGCCATTTTCCTGGTTTCAGCCAGGAAAATTGTCTTTGTTCGCTGCCTTGTTGCGCGCCTCGGCCGCCGACACGACATTGCGCTTGACCAGTTCCTGCAGGTTCTGGTCGAGCGTCTGCATGCCGAACTGCTGGCCGGTCTGGATCGCCGAATACATCTGCGCGACCTTGTTCTCGCGGATCAGGTTGCGG
>CAZTWA010000004.1:4421-31958 GCA_964617225.1 uncultured Methyloversatilis sp. | reverse complement strand
TGCTCGCCACCGTCAAGGGCGACGTGCACGACATCGGCAAGAACATCGTCGGCGTGGTGCTCGCCTGCAATGGCTACGAGATCGTCGACCTCGGCGTGATGGTCGCAGCCGACAAGATCCTGCACGCCGCGAAAGAACACAACGCCCACGCCGTCGGCCTCTCCGGCCTGATCACGCCATCGCTCGAAGAAATGAGCCATGTCGCCAGCGAGATGCAGCGCCAGGGCTTCACCGCGCCGCTGCTGATCGGTGGCGCGACGACCAGCCGCGCCCACACCGCGATCAAGATCGCGCCGAACTACCAGGGCACGGTGGTCTATGTACCCGACGCTTCGCGTGCCGTCGGCGTCGTCACCAAGCTGTTGTCGATCGATCACGCCGCCGGCTTCAAGGACGAGATCGCCGCCGATTACGTCAAGGTGCGCGCGCAGCACGCCAACAAGCAGGGCGTGAAACTGCTCTCGCTGGCCGCTGCGCAAGCCAATCGCCCCAAGCTGGATTACGTGCCCTTCCCGCCGCGTCGGCCGGGGATCCGCCCGCTCTGCAAAATCGACCTGGAAACGCTGGCGCGCTACATCGACTGGGGCCCGTTTTTCCAGACCTGGGATCTGGCCGGCGCCTATCCCAAGATCCTCGACGACGCCCGGGTCGGCGAGCAGGCCCGTTCCGTCTTCGCCGACGCGCAGGCGATGCTG
Organism: uncultured Methyloversatilis sp.; assembly: GCA_964617225.1. Taxonomy (GTDB): domain Bacteria; phylum Pseudomonadota; class Gammaproteobacteria; order Burkholderiales; family Rhodocyclaceae; genus Sulfuricystis. The sequence goes on along the minus strand of CAZTWA010000004.1, from coordinate 31,263 downwards.
CGCAAGATCATCGACGAGCAGTGGTTGGTCGCCAACGCGGTATTCGGCCTGTTCCCCGCCAACAGCGTTGGCGACGACATCGAAATCTATGCCGACGAAAGTCGGGAGAAAGTGCTGATGACCTGGCACGGCCTGCGCCAGCAACATGAGCGGCCCGCCGGCCAGCCAAATCTCTGCCTCGCCGATTTCGTCGCGCCCAAAGTCAGCGCTGGCGGGACGGCACTGCCGGACCATATTGGTGCCTTCGCGGTTACGGCCGGCATCGGTATCGAGGCGAAGCTCAAGGAGTTCGAGGCACAGCACGACGACTACCACGCGATCATGCTCAAGTCGCTGGCCGACCGGTTCGCCGAGGCTGCCGCCGAGTGGTTGCACGAGCGCGTGCGCATCGACGACTGGGGTTATGCCCGCGACAGCGAGCAGGGCAAGCTGACCACCGACGACCTGATCGCCGAGAAATACCAGGGCATCCGCCCGGCGCCCGGCTATCCGGCCTGTCCCGACCATACCGTGAAGAAGGATTTGTTCGCCCTGCTCGATGCGCCGACCCATGCCGGCATCGAGCTGACCGAGAACTTCGCCATGACGCCGGCGGCCTCGGTATCGGGCTTCTATTTCGCGCATCCGCAGGCAAAATACTTCGCGCTCACGAAAATTGGCCGCGACCAGCTTGAAGATTGGGCGAAACGCACCAATTACACGGTTCAAGAAGCTGAAAAATGGCTCGCTCCCCTGTTGTGACCCCCCCAGGAGATTCCCCAATGACTGATAGCAACGAAAACGACGGCCGCCTGTCCTTCAAGGAAGCCGTGGCCCATGTGATGCAGAGCAAGCAGGCGGCGTTCTGCGCGATGCCGGTATTCGGCGACCGCACCGAAGACGAGGAGCAGACCGCCGAAGGCGCGCGCATCTTCATCGTCGAATACGACGGCGAAGGTGACTGGCAGTTGCGCTTCATCGCCGGCCCGTTCTTCTCCAATGCCTATGCGGCCAACGAGGTCCTCGCGCCGGAGGAAGTACCCGACAGCGTGCGCGAACTGCGCTTCCTGACGTCGCGCGTCATCGACGACTATTACACCGAGCAGATTCAGGTACTGATCCAGAAACTGGTGCAGGCCAGCGGCATCGAAGCCCAGATGCCCGACTACGAAAGCATGCCCGTCCGCAAGGCCGAGGAGCAGACCGTGTTTCCAGTCAATTTCATCGGCCGCGACGGCGATAAGGCGCACTGAGGACACCCTGATCCTCGTTGCCCCTGCCGCGGTCCGAACGATTCGGTAAGATGGCGGCATCATTCAAGGGGAGCGGTGCCATGAGCCAGGGAGAGATGCGCGGTACCCGCGCTGCCGCGCCGGATCTGGACTGGAGCCAGGTGCGCGAAACGGTGCTGATGCTGGAACTCGCCGCCGGGCAGGTCGAGGCGGCGATGCGCGACTCGAACAGTTCCGTCGAGGTATTGACGGATACCTTCACCTCGCTTGCCGACACCCTGCAGACCATCGATGCCGCGGTCGACACCCTGCCCGACACGATCGGCAATGGCCTGGTGAAAGCAGAAATCCAGACGAACACGGCCCTGGTGGCGAGCAAGGTGCGCCAGGCCATCGTCGCCTTCCAGTTCTACGACAAGCTGGTGCAGCGCCTCGACCACGTCTGCCTGAGCCTGGCTGGGCTGTCGCGGCTCGTCGCCGACCGCAGCCGCCTCTTCAATCCGGGCGAGTGGAAGGCGCTGCAGGAAGAGATCCTCGCCAAGTACACCATGATCGAGGAGCGCGCGATGTTCGAGGCCGTGCTCAACGGCGCCACCGTCAAGGAGGCGCTCGATGCCTACATGTCGCAGCGCATGGCCAAGGTGGAAAGTTCGGGTGGCGATATCGAGCTGTTCTGAGCGGGGTCAGACGCCCCACATCACCGGCTCTTTTTCCTTCAGCGCTTCTTTCAGCATATCCAGCAGCGGCAGGGCGCGTCGCGTCAGGCTGACGTGGAGTCGCTCGTTGCCGTCCGGATCGGTTTCCTTCGTTTCCTCGGCCAGCAGATGTTCGCGATGCTGCGGCCGGTCGCCGGCGATGGCGGCCTCGAGTCGCGCAATGGCGTCTGGCAACTGCTCGGCTGTGATGACGCCCTTGTCGGTGACTTCCTTGCCCATCAGTTCCATCATGTGCTCCGCCACGTCGCCGAAGTAGAGCAGGTCGGCGCTGGCGGCGGACTTGAAGATGACGAGCATGTGCCGTCTACAGCAGTCGGTCGGCCGAGTAGGCGAGGTGCCCTTCGGTCAGCGTGTAGCGCACTTCGCCCGTCAGCTCGCGACCGAGGAAGGGGGTGTTCTTGCCCTGGCTCTTGAGCCGGTCGCGATGGACGGCAAAGGTCGTCGTCGGATCGAAGACGCAGAGATCGGCGACGGCGCCCGGGGCGATGCAGCCGCATCCCTTGGTCAGGCCGAGGATGCGCGCCGGCTCGCTGGTGATCTTGGCCAGCGCCTGCAGCAGTGGAATGTTTTTCTCCGTCGCCCACTTCAGCGTCAGCGGCAGCAATAGTTCGAGGCCGGTGGCGCCGGCTTCTGCCGCGTCGAAGGGCAATTGCTTGGCGTCGTCGTCGACGGGCGTGTGATCCGAACAGAGCACATCAACGCTGCCATCCGCGAGTCCTGCGGCGAGCGCATCGCGATCCGACGGCGCGCGCAGTGGCGGGTCGAGGCGCGCATGGGCGTCGAAGAAGCCGATGTCGCGATCGCAGAGGTGCAGGTGGTTGATCGAGATGTCGCAGCTGACCGGCAGGCCTTCCGCACGCGCCGCGCGAATCATCGCGAGGCCGGCCGCCGACGACACGCGCCGGATGTGCAGGCGGACGCCAGTCACGCGGGCGAGTTCCAGGGCGGTGTTCAAGGCGACGGTTTCGGCCACGACGGGAATGCCCGCGAGGCCGAGCCGCGCGGACACGGCGCCATCATGGGCGACACCCGCCTTGGCGAGGTAGGCATCCTGCGCCTGCAGCCAGACCGGGAAGTTGAAGGTGGCCGCATACTGCATGGCGCGCATCAGCACCTGCGTATCGACGATGCTGATGTTGGCCTGGCCGAAGGCAATGCAGCCGGCTTCGGCAAGCTCCGCCATCTCGGTCAGCCGCTGGCCGGCGAGGCCGATGGTCAGCGCGCCGATCGGATGCACCTGGGCGAAGCCCGGCTGGCGCGCCCGGTATTTCAGCATCTCGACGAGGCCCGGCTCGTCGAGCGGCGGGTCGGTGTCGGGCGGGCAGACCAGGCGCGTCACGCCACCGGCTGCCGCGGCCGCCATTTCGGATTCGAGCGTGGCCTTGTATTCGAAGCCCGGCTCGCGCAGGCGTGCCGCGAGGTCGATCAGGCCGGGGCAGACCACGCAGCCCGTGGCATCGAGGACGGCTTCCGCCCGGAAGCTGCCGGGTGCCGAGTCGCCGACGCCGACAATCTTGCTGCCGGCGACATACACGCTGGCGGGCTTGTCCAGGCCGCTGGACGGGTCGATGACGCGGCCATTGCGGATTTCGATCTTCATGCTGCCTCCGAAGGGCCGCCCCGAGGAGGCAGCGAATCAAAGAACCGGAGCGGGCTTGGCCCGCGAACACGGGTCACCCTCTTCCTCGGGAAGGGGGGCGGGGGGATGGGGGTCACTGCGCGCTCCCTCCCGCCAGCATGCTCATCACCGCCATGCGCACCGCGATGCCGAAGGTCACCTGCGGCAGGATCACCGCCTGCTTGCCGTCGGCGACGGCGGAATCGATCTCGATGCCGCGGTTCATCGGGCCGGGGTGCATGACGATCGCGTCGGGTTTGGCCAGGGCGAGTTTCTCCGGCGTCAGGCCGTAGGACTTGAAGTACTCCTGCGGACTCGGCAGCAGCGCGCCTTCCATGCGCTCGTTCTGCAGTCGCAGCATCATGACCACATCGACGCCGCGCAGGCCGTCGGCCAGGTCGTGGCAGACGCGCAGCGGCGCGTTGTCGATCATCTGCGCGGCAGCCGTCGGCAGGAGCGTTTTCGGGCCGACGAGGCGGATGTCGGGCACGCCGAGCGTCGCCAGCGCATGGAGCTGGCTGCGCGCCACGCGTGAGTGGAGGATGTCACCGACCACCGCTACCGAAAGCTTCGTGAAGTCCTTCTTGTAGTGGCGGATCGTGTACATGTCGAGCAGGCCCTGCGTCGGGTGCGCATGGCGGCCATCGCCGGCATTTACGACGTGGATATGGTCGCGCTGCGTGGCGGCGAGGTGCTGTGCGATCAGGTAGGGCGCGCCGCTCGACGCGTGGCGGACGACGAACATGTCGGCCTGCATCGCCGAGAGGTTGTCCACCGTGTCGAGCAGGCTCTCGCCCTTGGCCGCCGACGAGGTATTGATGTTGAGGTTGATGACGTCGGCCGACAGGCGCTTGGCCGCGATCTCGAAGGTGGTGCGCGTGCGCGTCGAATTCTCGAAGAACAGGTTGAAGACGCTCTTGCCCCGCAGCAGGGGTACCTTCTTGACCTCGCGCTCGGCGACTGCCGTGAAGGGTTCCGCGCGGTCGAGAATGCCATGCAGAATCTCGCGCGTCAGACCCTCGAGGGAGAGCAGGTGGATCAGCTCGCCATGACCATTCAGTTGCGGATTGTTCATTTTTCGCTCAGGCTGAAACTCAGTTGACCATTCGTGTCGCGCTGCAGGTTGAAGCTCTGGCTGGCTGGCAGCGGCTTGGAGAGTGCGTAGGCGCAGTAGGTCGCGGCGACCGGCAGCTCGCGACCGCCGCGATCCACGAGTACGGCGAGTTCCACATTCGCAGGGCGGCCGTAATCGAACAGCTCGTTGAGGGCCGCCCGGATGGTGCGGCCGGTGTAGAGCACGTCATCGACGAGGATCAGGTGCGCGCCTTCGACGTCGTCCGGCAGGTGCGAGACGCGGCCGGCGGCCTTGAGGCCGTTGCCGAGGTGGTGGTCGTCGCGATGGAAGGCGACATCGATGCTCGCCAGCGGTGTCGTCAGCCCGAGCGCGGCATGCAATGCCTCGGCGACCCAGACACCGCCGGTATGGATGCCGACCAGGACGGTTGCTGGCGTGACGTGGGGCCGCAGCTGGGCGACGAGTTGCTCGATCAGTTCAGTGGCTGGCGGGATGGTTTGCATGGCGCGAGTGGATGTGAGTGGCGAACCAGGCTTGGAGAATGACGGCGGCGGCCTCGGCATCGAGGCGCAGCTTGTTCTTTCGCTTGTCGCCGACCTGCTGCGATTCGGCGGTTGCGGAGCTGTAGCGCTCGTCGGCGAGCTCCACGGGCAGCCGGTAGCGACCGGCCAGCTGGCGGGCGAAGCGCTCGCAACGCGCGGCGAATTCATGCGGGGTGTCGCGGTCGGCGTGTGCCGGTCGGCCGACGACCAGCCGCGCCGGATGCCAGGTCGCGACGAGCCTGTCGATGGCGGCGAAGCGTCGCTCGTTCGCTTCGGCCGCGATGGTTTCGAGGGGGCGCGCCGCAGCAAGCAGGGTTTCGCCGATGGCGACCCCGATGCGCTTTTCCCCGAAGTCGAACGCCATTACCGTTTCACTCTCAGGCATGGCCGGCGACGTCGGAGAGCCGCGCGAAGTCGACGCCGAGCAACTGCATCGCGGCGGGCAGCCTTTCCTCGGGCGGCAGGTCAAAAATGATGTCGGGACGGGCCGCGACGGTGAGCCAGGCGTTCTGCGACAATTCCCACTCGAGCTGCCCGGCCGCCCAGCCGGCATAGCCGAGCGAGACGAGCACGTCGTCGGGTTTTCCGTCGTCACTCATCGATTGCAGGATGTCGCGCGAGCTGGTCAGGCCGAGCTCGCTCGTGACGTGCAGGGTCGATTGCCACTCGCCGACCGGACGGTGCAGCACGAAGCCGCGGTCGGTTTGCACCGGGCCGCCGAAATACACGGGCAGGTTCCTGTACTTGGCCTGGCTCTCACCCTGTGTCAGCGGCACGCTGACACGCTCGAACAGGGAACCGAGGTCGATCTCGAGCGGCTTGTTGATGATGATGCCCAATGCGCCCTCGGCGTTGTGTTCGCAGAGGTAGGTCAGCGTGCGCGCGAAATTCGGATCGGTCATGGCCGGCATGGCGATCAGGAAATGGTTCGCGAGGCTGGCGGGTTCGAGGGTGCCGGTAGTACGGGGTGCGCTCATGGTGTCGTGGCCATTGTAATCTCTTGGCGTCGAATAATTGGGTCATCTCATGACAGATTCCGCCCTCGTCTGGTTCCGCCGCGACCTGCGCGATACCGACCATGCGGCCCTCGCGTGCGCCCTGCGCCACCATGACCGGGTGTTCTGCGCGTTCGTCTTCGATACCGACATCCTCGCCCCCGTGCTGGCGCGGGGACTGAAGGCCGACCGGCGTGTCGAATTCATCCTGCGCGCGGTGCAGGAACTCGACGCCGCATTGCAGGAAAAAGGCGGCGGGCTGATCGTGCGCCATGGCAGCGCGGCGGAAGTCATTCCCCGGCTGGCACAGGCACTCGACGTGGCGACTGTCTATGCCAACCGCGATTACGAGCCCTTCGCCCGGAAACGCGATGCCACCGTCGCGGCGTGGCTGGCGGGGGACGGGCGGGGCTTCGTCGATGCCAAGGACCAGGTGATCTTCGAGCGCGACGAGGTGCTGACGCAGACCGGCACGCCGTTTGCCATCTTCACCCCCTATGCGCGGGCCTGGCGGGCGCGCCTGACGCCAGCCGACCTGGCTGCCCATGACTGCACGCCGCGGCCCGGCCAGCTGGCCATTCCGGATGCCGTCCCGCCAGGCCTGACTTTGCCGGCGCTCGGTTTTGCGCCGACCGACCTCAAGATGCCGACCGGGATGCGTGGTGCCGCCCAACTCTTCGAGGATTTCCTCGGTCGCATCGGGCGCTATCACGAGACGCGCGATTTCCCTGCCGTGAAAGGGCCGTCCTACCTGTCGCCGCACCTGCGCTTCGGCACCATCTCGATCCGCCGGCTCGCCGCCGCGGCGCACGCGGAAAGCCTGCAGCCGGGCGGGAAAGGCGCCGAGACGTGGCTCAACGAGCTGATCTGGCGCGAGTTCTACCAGATGATCCTCTGGCACCGGCCGGATGTCGTCGATCACGCCTTCAAGCCGGAATGCGACCGGCTGGCCTGGGAGGATCCGCCGGGCCAGTTCGCGGCGTGGCAGGCGGGACGCACCGGCTACCCGCTCGTTGATGCGGCGCAGCGCCAGCTCTTGCAAAGCGGCTGGATGCACAACCGCCTGCGCATGGTGAGCGCGTCCTTCCTGACCAAGGATCTGGGCATCGATTGGCGGCGCGGCGAACGCCATTTCGCCGATTGGCTGCTCGACTACGATCTGGCGGCCAACAACGGCGGCTGGCAATGGGCGGCCTCGACGGGCTGCGATGCCCAGCCCTATTTCCGCATCTTCAACCCGGTGACGCAGTCGGAGAAATTCGATCCGCAGGGCCGGTTCATCCGCCGCTACGTGCCGGAACTGCAGGCGGTGCCGGACCGGTTCATCCATGCGCCCTGGAAGATGCCCGTGCCACCGGCCGGCTACCCGGCGCCGATCGTCGATCACGCCGTGGCACGGGAGCGGACACTGGCCCGTTTTGCCGCGGTGCGCGGCCGGGGCTGAGGGGGCTTGCGCCCCGGTCCTTTCGGTTAGAATCGCCAGACTCAGCGCGCCCGCGTCCGTTATTCATTCGCCATGTCCAACGCCGTCCCTCCTGTCGTCATGAGCTTCGCGGCTTCCGATCCCACCTGCGGGGCTGGCCTGCAGGCCGATCTGCTGACGCTGGCTGCGCACGGCTGCCACCCGCTGACGGTGGTGACGGCGCTGACGGTGCAGGACACCGTGGGCGTCGAGGACCTGCTGACGCTCGAGGGTGGCTGGGTCGTCGATCAGGCGCGTACGCTGCTCGAGGACATTCCGGTGGCGGCGTTCAAGCTCGGCCTGCTCGGCAGTGTCGAGGCGATCGCGTCCGTTGCCGAAGTGCTTTCCGACTATCCCGATACGCCGGTGGTGTTCGATCCCGTGCTTGCCTCGGGCCGCGGTGATGCCTTCGCCGACGAGGATGCCGTCGATGCGATGATCGAATTGCTGCTGCCGCTGACCGATATCCTGACACCCAACAGCCTCGAGGCGCGGCGACTGGCGCAGGAACTCGGGACTGCCGGCGAGGCCACGCCCACGCTGGCGGAGTGCGCGCGGCGGCTGATCGGCGCCGGCAGTGCCTATGTCCTGATCACCGGCACGCACGAGCAGGGTGCGCGCGTGACCAATACGCTCTATGGCTCGCACGGCCCGGTGCGCCAGGACGAATGGACGCGCCTGCCGGGCAGCTATCACGGCTCCGGCTGCACACTCGCTTCCGCAATCGCCGCCAACCTGGCGTGGGGTCAGCCCCTGGCCGAGGCGGTACGCGCGGCGCAGGACTACACCTGGCATAGCCTGGCGCAGGGATTCCGGCCCGGCATGGGCCAATACGTGCCCCACCGCATGTGGCGTGCCGAACTCCATACAAAAGACGTTTCGCCGGAGGTTGCGAATGCCTGTATCGCCTGAGCCCAAGCCGGCGCTCGCCGGCGTATATGCCCTGACGCCCGACGACAACCTGTTGCCGCGCCTGTCGGCGCTTGTCGAAAGCGCATTGCAGGGCGGCGTGAAGTGGGTGCAGTACCGCAACAAGATCGCCCCGGCTGCCTTGCGCCGCCTCGAGGCGATCGAATTGCTGCGCGTTTGCAATGCCCATGGCGCCAAGCTGATCATCAACGACGACGTCTGGCTGGCGGTCGAAATCGGCGCGCACGGCGCCCACCTCGGCCGCGAGGACATCCCCGGCGGCAGCCTGCAGACGGCGCGCGACGCGCTCGGCTCGAAGCGCATCCTCGGCATCTCCTGCTACGACGACCTCGCGCGTGCCGAGGTGGCCGTGGATGCCGGCGCCGACTACATCGCCTTCGGCAGCATGTTTCCGTCCGTCACCAAGCCGCAGGCGACGCATGCGTCGCTCGACATCATCCGCGAAGCCAGGCGCCGCTTCAAGGTGCCGATCGTCGGCATCGGCGGCATCACGACGAAGAATGCCACGCAGGTGCTCGACGCGGGGGCCGACATGATCGCCGTGCTGACCGACCTCTTCGATGCGATGGACATCCGCAAGCAGGCCGAAAAATTCCACAAGCTGTGTAAAGAGAAACATGGCGCCCCACGCGCGTAACATCGACTCGCTGCCCTCCGCCGGGGAGTTGCGCCTTGTTGGGGTCGCCCTATGGAGGCATCATTCATGACCCGCAACGAAGAACTCTTCTCCCGCGCCCAGCGCACCATCCCCGGCGGCGTGAATTCGCCCGTGCGCGCCTTCCGCTCCGTGGGAGGCACGCCGCGCTTCTTCGCGCGCGGCGACGGGTCCTGTGTCTGGGATGCCGACGGCAAGCGCTACATCGACTATGTCGGTTCATGGGGGCCGCTGATCCTTGGCCATGCCGATCCGGACACGGTGCGCGCGGTGCAGGACGCCGCCGCGAAGGGCCTGTCGTTCGGCGCGCCGACCGAGGGCGAGATCGAACTGGCCGAGTTGCTCGTGCAGCGCATCCCCAGCATGGAAATGGTGCGGCTCGTCTCCTCGGGCACCGAGGCAACAATGAGCGCGATCCGCCTCGCGCGCGGCTTCACGGGCCGCGACACGCTCGTGAAGTTCGAGGGCTGCTACCACGGCCATGCCGACAGCCTGCTGGTCAAGGCCGGTTCGGGCATGCTGACCTTCGGCAACCCGTCGTCGTCCGGCGTGCCGGCCGACCTGGCGCAGCACACGCTGGTGCTCGATTACAACGATGCGCAGCAACTGCGCGACGCCTTCGCCAAGCACGGCAACACGATCGCCTGCGTGATCGTCGAACCGGTCGCCGGCAACATGAACCTGATTGCGCCGAAGCCCGAGTTCCTCGCGGCCATGCGCGAGCTGTGTACGCAGTACGGCGCCGTGCTGATCTTCGACGAAGTGATGACCGGCTTCCGCGTCGGCCCCGGTTCGGCGCAGGGCCTGTACGGCATTACGCCCGACCTGTCGACCTTCGGCAAGGTGGTCGGCGGCGGCATGCCGCTCGGCGCCTTCGGTGGCCGCCGCGACATCATGGAAAAGATCGCGCCGCTCGGCCCGGTTTACCAGGCCGGCACGCTTTCGGGCAATCCCCTGTCCGTCGCCGCCGGCCTCGTCACGCTCAAGAAGATTGCAGCGCCCGGTTTCTATCAAACGCTGACAGCGAAGACAACAGCGCTGGTCGACGGACTTTCGGCCGCGGCGAAAAAGCACGGCGTCACCTTCAGCGCGCAGTCGGTCGGCGGCATGTTCGGCCTCTACTTCGCGGCGACGCCGCCGACGTCCTACCCCGAGGTGATGGCCTGCAACAAGGAGGCGTTCAACCGCTTCTTCCACGCCATGCTCGAGAAGGGCGTCTATCTGGCGCCCTCGGCCTTCGAGGCCGGCTTCGTCTCGGCGGCGCACAGCGATGCCGACATCGCGGCGACGGTGGCGGCCGCTGATGCGATTTTCGCGACACGCTGAACGTCAGCGCTGACCGGACGGCGCAAGGGCCATGTTCAACCTGACGCGCTACTTCTCGACGCTGTCCTTCATCTTCATCGCGCTGGCCAGCGGCCTCGTCGGTGTCTACTTCGACAACGAAACCATCCGCAATGCCGTCCTGGCAGCGCTGACTTTGCTGTTCCTGTTCCAGCTGTTCGTGGTGCGTCGCGCGCAGGGCATCCTCCAGCAGCAAAGCGATGCGCTCGAGGAAGCCAACCGCGAGCTGGATCATCGCGTGCAACTGCGCACGCGCGAGTTGCAGGCCGAGGTCGTCGAGCGCCGCAATGCCGAGGCCCGGCTCGACCATCTGGCCCACCACGATCCGCTGACCGGATTGCCGAACCGGCTGATGTTCATCGAAAGCCTCAAGCACAGCATCGCGCTGGCCTCGCGCGGCACCCGCCAGCTTGCGGTACTGTTCATCGACCTCGACCGTTTCAAGGAGGTCAATGACACGCTTGGCCACGCGGTGGGCGACGAGCTGCTGATCGCGGTGACGCATCGCCTCGCCGGCCACCTGCGCACGTCGGATACGCTGGCGCGCCTGGGTGGCGACGAGTTCGTCTGCGTCCTTGAGGATATCAAGGATGCCAGCGAAGCCGGCCGCGTCGCCGACAAGCTGATCAACCTGCTGTCGCAGCCGTTCAACATTCTCGAACACGAGTTGTTCGTGTCCGCCAGCATCGGCATCTGCCTCTACGACGCCGATGGCGACGACGTCGACACGCTGGTGCGCAATGCCGACACGGCGATGTACCAGGCCAAGGCCAACGGGCGCGGCTGCAGCTATTTCTATTCGCCGGAAATGACCACCTACGCACGCGAGCGCAACCGTATCGAGGGGCTGCTGCGCCGGGCGACCGGAACTGACGAGCTGGAGGTGCACTACCAGATCAAGGTATCCCCGGACGGCAAGCCGACGGGCGCCGAGGCGCTCATGCGCTGGAACAGCGCCGAGCTGGGCAGCGTGGCGCCGGTGCGGTTCATTCCGCTGGCCGAGGAGACTGGCATCATCGTTCCGCTCGGCGAATGGATCCTGCGCAGCGTCTGCCGCCAGATGGTGGCATGGCGCAACACGGGCCTTGCGGTGCCGAAAGTCTCCGTCAACCTCTCGGTCAAGCAGATCGAACGCATCGACATCGTTGCGCTGGTGCGGTCCGTCCTCGCCGAAACCGGGCTTGAACCCGCCGCGCTGGAACTCGAGATCACCGAGTCGGTGATCATGAACATCGAAAATTCCCTGAGCATCCTGCAGAACCTCCATGACCTGGGCGTGCATCTGGCCATCGATGATTTCGGCACGGGCTATTCCTCGTTGTCCTATCTCAAGAAGCTGCCGATCAACACGCTGAAGATCGACCGCGCCTTCGTTATCGGCATCGACACCAATTCGGGCGACGAGGCGATCATTCGCACGATCATGTCCTTGGCGCGCAGCCTGCAGTTGACCACGGTCGCCGAGGGCGTCGACAGCCTGCAGCAGCTCGAATTCCTCAAGACGCTCGGCTGCGACGAGATCCAGGGCTATTACTTCAGCACACCGTTGCCGGCAGACGAATTCGCCGCCCGTTGGCAGCAGATGGGTGTGTCATGAACTGCCAGCGCTAGCAAGACGGCGTAGAAGCGGCGAGCGTGCGTACCTTTATCCTCACCCGCTACTTCACGGTCCTGTCGTTCGTGCTGATCGTGCTGTCCGGCGGCGTGCTCGGCCATTTCATCTATCGTGAAGAATCGGCACAGCTGCAGCGCATGGCCGAAGCCCGCAATGTGGCCACCACCCATATTTTTCACAATGCACTGTGGCGGGATTTTGCGCAGCTGACCTTGCCCGGCATCGAAACGACGCCGTCCGCGCTGCGCCAGCTGGCTGAACATTACGGACTGCACGACAAGGTGGCGGGCCTGATGCGCAATTCCGAGATCGTCAAGGTCAAGGTATACAACCTGGACGGCCTCACGGTGTATTCGAGCGACCCCAAGCAAACCGGCGAAGACAAGCGAACCAATCCCGGGTTCATGGCCGCCACGGCCGGACGGGTCACGACGGAACTGACCCACCGCAACGAGTTCGATGCCTTCGAGGGCATGCTGACGGACCTCGATATTATCTACAGCTATGTGCCGGTGCACGATGGCCAGCGGATTGTCGGCGTGTTCGAGGTCTATCAGGACGTCACGCCCTTTATCAAGGGCGTCGAGCAGACACGCAGTTCAGTCTGGTACACGGTGCTCGGCGTGCTGGCAATCCTGTATTTGCTGCAGTTGTTGATTGTCAAGCGCGCCCAGCGTGTCCTGCAGCAGCAGGCGGACGAGTTGGCCGCCCACAACCGCGATCTCGACCAGCGCGTGCAGGAACGTACCCGCGAACTGCAGGCCGAAGTCGTCGAGCGTCGCAATGCCGAGGCCCGGCTCGACCATCTGGCGCACCACGACCCGCTGACCAGCCTGCCCAACCGGCTGATGTTTGCCGACCAACTGCGGCATAGCCTCAGCCTGGCCGCGCGTGGCAAGCGTCAGCTGGCGATCCTGTTCATTGACCTCGACCGTTTCAAGGAAGTGAACGACACGCTCGGCCACGCCGTCGGCGACGAATTGCTGGTCGCCGTGACGAAGCGCCTGGTCGCCCACCTGCGGACCTGCGATTCGCTGGCCCGCCTCGGCGGCGACGAGTTCGTCTCCACCATCGAGGACGTCACGGACGTGCGTGATGTGGGCATCGTTGCCGACCGGATCATCGAATTGCTGTCGCAACCCTTCCAGATTGGCGAATATGAACTCTTCGTTTCGGCGAGCATCGGCATCTGCCTTTATCCGGCTGATGGCGAGGATGTCGACACGCTGGTGCGCAACGCCGACACGGCGATGTACCAGGCCAAGGTGAACGGCCGCAGCCGCAGCCATTTCTACTCGCCCGAGATGACCGCTTATGCGCGCGAGCGCAGCCGCATCGAGGGCTTGCTGCGACGGGCGATCGAGGCCAACGAACTGACCGTGCACTACCAGACCAAGGTCGATGTGGCGGGGCGGCCAACCGGCGCCGAAGCGCTGCTGCGCTGGAACAGCGCCGAACTGGGCAGCGTGGCCCCGGTGCGCTTCATCCCGCTCGCCGAGGAAACCGGCATCATCGTCCCGCTCGGCGAATGGGTGTTGCGCCAGGCCTGCGCGCAGATGATGGCCTGGCGGCGTGAGGGGCTCAGGGTGCCGCGGGTCTCGGTCAACCTCTCGGTCAAGCAGATCGAGCATGGCGATATTGTCGAGACAGTGCGTGCCGTGCTGGCGGACACCGGGCTTGAACCCGCCGCGCTGGAACTCGAGATTACCGAGTCGGTGATCATGAACATCGAGGATGCGCTGGCCATGCTTGAACGGCTGCACGGCCTTGGCATCCATCTCGCCATTGACGACTTCGGCACGGGCTACTCCTCGCTCGCGTACCTGAAGCGCCTGCCGGTCAATACGTTGAAGATCGATCGTGCCTTCGTCACCGGCATCGGCGAGAACGCCGGCGACGAAGCGATCATCCGCACCATCATCTCGCTGGCGCGCAGCCTCGACCTGACGACGGTGGCCGAGGGCGTGGAGCACGCGCTCCAAGTGGATTTCCTCGGCGCCCAGGGGTGCGACGAAATCCAGGGTTATTATTTCAGCAAACCACAGCCTGCCGACGCCTTTGCCACCGACTGGCGCAGTCGAACGCAATCCGCCTGAACCAATCCGGATATATGCCGTCCACCCAGCGCTGACTTTGAAAAACAATACGCTTCGTATCGCCTGACCGACCATGTCCCCACTGCTCCGCCGTATCCTCATCGCGCTCATCGCCTTCGCCCTCATTGCCGCCGCCATCGGCTGGTTCACCCGCCCCAAGCCCATCCCCGTGCGATTCCATGACGTGGCCGCCGGCACGGTGGAGGCGACCCTCGCCAACACGCGCGCCGGCACGATCGAGGCCTGCCAGCGCACCAAGCTCTCGACCATCATGGGCGGGCGCATCGAGTACCTCGGCGTCAAGGAAGGCGACCGCGTCAAGAAAGGCCAGTTGCTGCTCAAGCTCTGGAATGACGACCAGCAGGCGCAGCGCACGCTGGCGCTCGCGCAGCGCGATTTGGCGCGGCAGCGCATTGGCGAAGCCTGCACCCTGGCCGCCAATGCTGCGCGCGAGGCCGAACGCATCACCAAGTTGCGCAAGGACGGCTTCGTCTCGATCTCACGCGAGGAGCAGGCGCGCGCCGAGGCGGATGCCAAGCAGGCTGCCTGCGCGACCGCGAAGGCCGATGTGACGCAGGCGGAGGCACGTGTGCGCGTGACCGAGGTCGAGCAGGGCCGCATCGCGCTCTACGCGCCTTTTGATGGCACGGTGGCAAAAATCGTCGGCGAGGTGGGCGAATATTCGACGCCCTCGCCACCCGGCGTGCCGACGCCACCGGCGATTGACCTGATCGACGACAGCTGCCTCTACGTCAAGGCGCCGATGGACGAGCTGGATGCGCCGAAGATCCATCCGGGGCAGAGCGTGCGCATCCGGCTCGACGCCTACGCGAACCGCGTGTTCGACGGCAAGGTGAAGCGCGTCGCGCCCTACGTCACGGCAGTTGAAAAGCAGGCGCGCACCGTCGATGTCGAGGTCGATTTCGTTGCGCCGGACGAGGCGAAGGGGTTGCTCGTCGGCTACAGTGCCGACGTCGAGATCCTGCTCGAACGCCGCGACAATGTCACGCGCATTCCGACCGCGACCCTGCAGGAAGGCAGCCGCGTGCTCCTGCTCGGCGCCGACGACAAGCTCGAAGCGCGGCAGGTCAAGCCGGGGCTGGCCAACTGGGAATTCACCGAGGTGCTGGCGGGTCTGGCTGCTGGAGATCGCATCGTGCTGTCGCTCGAGAAGGAGGGTGTGAAGGCCGGCGCACGGGTCATTGAAGACAAAAGCGAAAAGAAGTAAATGCCGCTCATTGCGTTGACAGGTATCGAGCGCGTCTTCAAGCTCGGCGACAGCGAGGTGCATGCGCTCGCGCAACTCGACCTCGCCATCGAAGCCGGCGAGTATGTCGCGGTGATGGGCCAGTCGGGTTCCGGCAAGTCGACGCTGCTCAACCTGCTCGGCCTGCTCGACCGCCCGGATGCCGGCATCTACCGGCTCGAAGGGCGCGATGTCACCACGCTGTCGGCCGACGAGCAGGCGCGTGTGCGGCGCGAGCGCATCGGCTTCGTCTTTCAGAGTTTCCACCTCGTGCCGCGCCTGACCGCCGCCGAAAATATCGCGCTCCCGCTGATGCTCGACGCGGTCGATCCGGCCGAGCGCAGCCGGCGCGTCGCGAAGGCCTTGCAGGACTTCGGCCTCGCCAATCGCGCCGATCATCGCCCCGACCAGTTGTCGGGTGGACAGCGCCAGCGCGTCGCCATCGCGCGCGCGACGATCATGCAGCCGGCGGTGATCCTCGCCGACGAACCGACTGGCAACCTCGACCGCGCGACCGGCGAGGAAGTTGTCCATCTGCTTGAAATGCTGAACGCCACGGGCGTCACGCTGATCATGGTGACGCATGATGCGGCGCTCGGCGCGCGGGCCGGCCGGCGTGTCGTCATGCAGGACGGCCGCAAGCTATCCGACGCATGAAGGACGGCGCGTGAAACCCGTCGATACCTTGCGCTTTGCTTTCCATGCCGCGACGGGCTATCCGCTGCGCACCTTCCTGATGGTGCTGGCGATGAGCATCGGCGTTGCCGCCGTCGTGGTGCTCACCGCATTGGGTGATGGCGCGCGCCGCTACGTGGTCAACGAGTTTGCCTCGCTCGGCAGCAGCCTCGTCATCGTCCTGCCCGGCCGGTCCGAGACGGGCGGCTTCAATCCCGTGAATGCCATTACCAGCACGCCGCGCGACCTCACGGTCGAGGATGGCCAGGCCATCACGCGCGCGCCGGCCGTATTGCGCACCGCGCCGCTTACCGTTGGCACCTCGGAGGCCGTCTTCAACGGCAAGCTGCGCGACGTCACCATCGTCGGCACCACGCCCGACTACCTCAAGCTGCGGCGCATGGACCTCGCGCAAGGCCGCTTCCTGCCGGCCGAGGAACCGAACGCCGCGGTGGCGGTGATCGGGGCGACGATCCAGCGCGAACTGTTCGGCACCGAAGCGGCCATCGGCAAGGTGCTGCGCATCGGCGACCGGCGTGTGCGCATCATCGGTGTGCTCGGCAGCACCGGGCAGGGGCTCGGCATGAATGCCGACGAGGTGGTGATCCTGCCCGTGACGGTGGCGCAGGCGATGTTCAACACCAACACGCTGTTCCGCATCCTCGTCGAGGCCAAGGACCGGTCGCTGATCGAGCAGGCCAAGACGCAGACCACCGAGATTCTCAAGGCACGCCACGATGGCGAGGAGGACGTCACGGTCATCACCCAGGACGCCGTGCTGTCCACCTTCGACCGCATCCTCGGCACGCTGACCTACGGCGTGGCCGGCATCGCCGCGATCAGCCTCGCCGTGGCCGGCATCCTCGTCATGAACGTGATGCTGGTCGCCGTGACCCAGCGGACCGGTGAAATCGGCCTGCTCAAGGCGCTCGGCGCAGAGGGCGCGGCGATCCGCAACGCCTTCCTCGCCGAGGCGGCATTGCTTTCGGCTGCCGGTGCCGTGACGGGCTACCTGCTTGGGCAGGGTGGTGCCTTCGCGTTGCGGACCGCGATGCCGGTCCTGCCGGCCTACCCGCCGGATTGGGCGGTGATCGCCGCGCTCGGCACGGCACTATTCACCGGGCTGTTGTTTGGCGTGATGCCGGCCCGCCGCGCGGCGCGGCTCGACCCGGTGCAGGCCCTGATGAAGCACTGATGAAATACTAAGCCCCATGCGTTCCGCCGATCTCATCACGCTCTCCACCCGGTCCCTCACCGCGCACCGCCTGCGCAGCTTCCTCACACTGCTCGGCATCGCGGTCGGTATTGCCGCGGTAATCCTGCTCACCAGCATCGGCGAGGGCGTGCATCGTTTCGTGCTCAACGAGTTCACGCAGTTCGGCACCAACGTCATCGAAATCGCGCCGGGCAAGACCAAGGCGAGCGGTGGCCCGGGCGGCCTGCAGACGACCGTGCGATTGTTGACCCTCGATGACGCCCAAGCTCTGGCGCGCCTCCCCGGCATCACCGCAGTGACGCCGAACGTCTGGGGCAATTCCGAGGTTGCCGCGAATGGCCGCCTGCGGCGTACCACGATCCAGGGCGTCGGCCCGGGGTCGCTGGACACCCTGAAGATGACAATGCAAAGCGGCAGCTTCCTGCCCGACGAGAGCCTCGAACATGCGCGCCCGTTCGCGGTGCTGGGGCAGACACTCAAGAAGGAACTGTTCGGCACGGAGAACGCGCTCGGCCAGCGCCTGCGCGTCGGCGGCATGCAGTTCCGCATCGTCGGCGTGGTGGCGCCCAAGGGCCAGTTCCTCGGCATGGATCTCGACGACACCGTGTTCATCCCGACGGCCCGCGCGCTGGAACTTTATAACCGGGATGGCCTGATGCGCATCCATCTCACGTACCGCGAAGGCCTGAAGGCGGGCGAGGTTGCGGCGGCCGTAAAGTCAGTCCTGGCGGGACGGCACGGCCGCGAGGATTTCACGCTGACGACGCAGGAAGACATGCTGCGCACGCTGTCGAAAATCCTCAACGTGCTGACCATGGCGGTCGGCGCACTCGGCGGCATCTCGCTGCTCGTCGGCGGCGTCGGCATCGTCACGATCATGACCATCGCGGTCACCGAGCGTACCAACGAGATCGGCCTGTTGAAGGCACTCGGCGCGCGCGAGCACACCATCCTCGGCATCTTCCTTTCCGAAGCCGTGGCACTCTCGGCGCTCGGCGGCGTGGCAGGCCTCGTGCTTGGTATTGGCATCGCGCAGTTCGCCCATCTCGCCTTTCCCGCGCTGCCGGTCGAGACGCCCCTCAGTTTTGTCCTCCTCGCCGAAGCCGTTGCCGTCGCCATCGGCCTGGCTGCCGGGGTGCTGCCGGCGCGGCGCGCCGCCCGCCTCGACCCGGTCGAGGCCTTGCGCGCAGAGTAAACTCGCCGCCATGGGAACGATCGCTGTCATCTCGGACGTGCATGGCAACCTGGAAGCCCTCGAGGCCGTGCTGGCCAGAATCGATGCGCTGAAGGTGGACGCCATTTATTCGCTGGGCGATGTCGTCGGCTACGGTCCGGATCCGGATGCCTGCGTTGCCATCACCGCCCGTCGTTGTCGCCTGCGGCTGATGGGCAATCACGAATATGGCGTCCTGCATGCGGAGAATTCGGAAAACGATTTCAACCCGCTGGCACTGCGCGCCGTCGACTGGACGCGGGAGCGTATCCGGCAAGCCGGCCTGCTGGACAGCATTGCCGGGTTGAAGTCCTCCCATCGGGAGGGCCGGTTGCTGTTCGTCCATGGCTCCGCCCGCAACAGCCTGAATGAATACATCCTCGAATCGGATAGCCAGGGCTACTCGAATTTCGACCGGATCCTGACGTCGCTGGAAGAAGATTTCACCGACTTCCACGTCTGCTTTGTCGGGCACAACCACAAGCCGTTCCTGGCCACGCGCGAGGGATTTCTCCATCCGCACGAAGGTTGCCATGAATTCCAAGTGCCGGCGGACGAGACGCTGTATGTCAGCGTCGGTTCCGTCGGGCAGCCGCGGGATCGCGACCCCCGTGCCTGTTTCGTGACCTTCGACGGAGCGACGCTGACCTATCATCGCGTGGCCTACCCTTTCGAGATCACCGCCGGGAAGATCCGCGCCCATGGCTTGCCGGCCATCCTCGCGGACCGCCTCGCTGTCGGACGATAGCCCATGACTACCCCGACCGCCATCGAGTCTTTCATCCAGGGCGCAGCGCGGCTCCCCGTGATGCCCAAGGCGACGGTGCGCCTCCTCGAGTTGCTGGAATTCCCGGATTGCACCACCCAGGAAATCGCGGAAGTCATCGAGACCGAACCGGCGCTGGCCGTGCGGCTCCTCAAGCTGGCCAATTCGCCCTTCTATGGGCAGCGCGGGCGGATTGCCTCGGTGGCCAAGGCGGTGATCGTGCTGGGCGCAAAAACCATACGCAGCCTGGCCATGGCCGTGTGGACGCATACCCTGAAAGCCCAGATGCGCGATGCCGACGAAATGCTGCTCATGATGCCGCTGCTCCAGCATGGCCTGGCGACCGGGGTGGCCGCGCAGATGCTCGTCGAAAAGTCCAACCGGGCACTGGCCGAGGACGCCTTCATGGCCGGCCTGCTGCATGACATCGGTCGCGTCGCGCTCGTCGCGCAACTGGGCACGCGCTACCAGACCGATATTCTCGCGCCGGCCGTGCGGGATTCAGTGCCCTTGCACGACCGGGAGGCGACCGTCCTCGGCTTCGACCACCGCGCCCTGGGTGCCCAGTTGATGGCGTCCTGGGGGCTGCCCGGTTTTCTGGCGACGGTTGCCGAACGGCATCACGACGCGGACCTGGTGCCGGACAAGCAGAATATCGTCGCGGCGGTGGCGCTGGCCGATGCCTGTTCGAGCCTGTTGGGCTTCAATCTTGCCCCGGAGATGGCGCGCCCGCCGCAAGACGAGATCGCAGCTTTTTACGGCGTGCAGGACGAGCTGATGATGGCCGAGTTTCTCGAGAGTTGCGCCGACCGGGTCAAGATGTTCAACGACGCGCTGGACGGGGCCTAACGGGGGACTGCCGGCCCGGCCGCAATTACCAGCGTGGCAGCGGTGCCTTGTTGAGACGGCATTGCGCAGCCTGGGTGTCATCGATGTCGACGCGATGGCTGGTCAGGGCTGCCCGGTGCAGTTCGGCGTAGCTGACGCCACAGCAGCTTTCCCCTTCGATCAGCAACTCGCGCTCCGCATCCTCGTTCTGGACGACGAGGCCCAAGGGGTGGAGTTCGACGGTCAGCGTGTATGCCATGCCGATATGCTACATCAATCGCACGGCGTGTAAAGCCGATCAGTGCGCTTCGTCCCAGTTCGGGCCGTCGCCGACTTCGGCGAGCAGGGGCACGGCGAGCTTGGCGACGCCGGCCATCAGCGGCGGCAGGGCGTGCTTGACGCGGTCGAGTTCGCCATCGGGCACTTCGAGGACGAGTTCGTCATGCACCTGCAGGATCAGGCGGGTGTGCAGCGCTTCCTGGTCCAGCCAGCCCTGCACGGCGATCATCGCCAGCTTGATCAGGTCGGCGGCCGTGCCCTGCATCGGCGCGTTGATCGCGGCGCGCTCGGCACCCTGCCGGCGGCCGACGTTACTGGAGCGGATGTCCGGCAGCCAGAGCCGGCGGCCGAAGACGGTCTCGACGTAGCCGTGTTCCTTCGCGGCACTGCGCGTTTCTTCCATGTAGCGCGCCACGCCGGGATAGCGCGCGAAGTAGCGGTCCATGTAGGTTTGCGCCGCTGTGCGATCGACGTCGATCTGCTTGGCGAGGCCGAACGCCGACATGCCATAGATCAGGCCGAAGTTGATGGCCTTGGCCGCGCGGCGCTGCTCGTTCGTGACTTCGAGCGGGGTAATGCCGAAGACTTCGGCAGCGGTGGCGCGATGCACATCCTCGCCGCGCGCGAAGGCGTCGAGCAGGCCCTTGTCCCCGGAAAGGTGCGCCATGATGCGCAACTCGATCTGCGAATAGTCGGCGCTGACGAGACGGCATCCGGGCGAGGCGACGAAGGCGGCGCGGATGCGGCGGCCTTCCGGCGTGCGGATCGGGATGTTCTGCAGGTTGGGATCGGACGACGCGAGCCGCCCGGTGACCGCGACGGCTTGCGAGTAGCTGGTATGCACGCGGCCGGTGGCCGGGTTGACCATCTTCGGCAGCTTGTCGGTGTAGGTGCCCTTGAGCTTGGCGAGGGTGCGGTGCTCGAGCAGGCGCTTCGGCAGCGGGTAATCCTCGGCCAGCTTGACCAGCACTTCCTCATCGGTCGAGGGCGTGCCCGAGGGCGTCTTCTTCACCACCGGCAGCCCGTGCTTGCCGAACAGGATCTCGGCGAGCTGCTTGGGCGAATTGAGGTTGAAGGGCTGGCCGGCGAGCTGGTGGGCCTCGGCCTCGATTTCCATCAGCCGGCGACCGAGCGCGTCGCTCTGCTGCGCGAGCGCAATGCTGTCGATCAGCACGCCGGTGCGCTCCATGCGGAAGAGGATCGCGGCGACCGGCAGCTCGATGTCGCGGTAGAGGTGCGCCAGTTTTTCCTCGGCCGCGAGACGCGGGGCGAGCGCCTGATGCACGCGCAGCGTGACATCGGCATCCTCGGCGGCATACTCGGTAGCGCGCTCGAGGGCGACTTGCGGGAAACCGATGCGGTTGACGCCCTTGCCGGTGACGTCGTCGTAGCTGATCGTCTTCAGCCCGCAGTGGCGTTCGGTAAGTGAGCCGAGTTCGTGCGACTGATCGGACTCGAGCACGTAGGATTCGAGCAGCGTGTCGTCGCGCACGCCGGCAAGCGCGATGCCGTGGTTGGCGAAAATATGGCGGTCGTACTTGAGATGCTGGCCGACTTTCGCGTGTTCCGCCGCTTCGAGCCAGGGCTTGAGTTTCGCCAGCGTGGCATCGAAGGGCAGCTGGTCCGGTGCGCCGGCGTAGTGATGGCCGAGCGGCAGGTAGGCGGCCTGGCCCGGTTCGATGCAGAAGGACAGCCCGACGAGCTGCGCCGCCATTGGATCGAGCGCGGTGGTTTCGGTGTCCAGCGCGACCAGAGCGGCAGCATTCAGGCGGTTCAGCCAGTCATCCAGTTGTGCGTGGGTCAGGATGCACTGGTAGTGGGATCGATCGGGCTCGACTGCTGACGTGGGGGTGGGCGCGGGCGCAGGTGCCGTCCCGCCAGCGCTGACTTTGGGTGACGGTGCCTCGCCCGACAGTTCGCGCAGCCAGGTCTTGAATTCGAGATCGGCGTAGAGCTTGGCCAGCTGGTCCTTGTCAGGGGCGGCCGGCAGCAGTTCGACGGGCGGCAGGTCGAGGTCGCAAGCGACGGTGACCAGTTTCCTGCCGAGCGGCAGGAAATCCAGATGCTTCCTGAGGTTCTCGCCGACCACGCCGCCGATTTCGCCGGCATGTTCGACGATGGCATCGAGGGAGCCATACTGATCGAGCCATTTCACGGCCGTCTTGGGACCGACCTTGGCGACGCCCGGCACGTTGTCCACGGTGTCGCCGACCAGCGTCAGGTAGTCGACGATGCGCTCGGGCGGCACGCCGAACTTGGTGGTTACGCCCGCCGCGTCCAGCCGTTCCTCGGTCATCGTATTGACCAGCGTGACGTGCGGATTGACGAGCTGGGCGAGGTCCTTGTCGCCGGTCGAGATCACGCACGCCTCGCCGCGCGCGGCGGCCTGTGCGGCCAGCGTGCCGATGACGTCGTCGGCTTCGACGCCGTCGATGCACAGCAGCGGCCAGCCGAGGGCGCGGATTGCTTCGTGCAGGGGGGCGATCTGCGCGACGAGGTCGTCGGGCATTGGTGGACGATGGGCCTTGTAGTCGGGATACCAGTCATCGCGGAAGGTTTTGCCCTTGGCGTCGAAGACGACGGCGCGCTTGTCGGCGGCGGGATAGTCGGCGACCAGCCGGCGCAGCATGGCCAGCACGCCCTTGATCGCGCCGGTCGGCGCGTTGGCGTGGTTGCGCAGATCAGGCAGGGCGTGAAAAGCGCGGTATAAATAGGATGACCCGTCGACAAGAAGCAGCATTTGACCTGTGGGGAGTGAAGAAAAGTGAGCGCGAAAGACAAGTTGCCGAAAATCGCCGATCCCCGGCTGGCGGCGCCGGCCTCCTCGGCACGCGAGGCGTGGCGGGTGTTCGGCATTATGTCAGAGTTCGTCGAGGCGACCGAGCGGCTCGCCGGCGTGCGGCCGGCGGTGTCGATCTTCGGCAGCGCGCGCGTCCAGCCCAACTCCCCCTACTACCAGATGACCGAACACATCGCGCGCCGGCTGTCGGATTCCGGCTTCTCGGTGATTTCCGGTGGCGGCCCCGGCGTCATGGAGGCCGCCAACAAGGGGGCGTACCTGGGCAAGAGCCCCAGCATCGGCCTCAACATCCAGTTGCCGATGGAGCAGCAGTCCAATCCCTACCAGGACATCTCGCAGAGCTTCCGCCACTTCTTTGCGCGCAAGTACATGTTCGTGCGCTTCGCGGCCGCCTATGTGGTGATGCCCGGCGGGTTCGGCACGCTCGACGAGCTGCTCGAGGCGCTGACGCTGATCCAGACCAACAAGTCGCCGCGCATTCCCCTGATTCTCGTCGGCGACGGCTTCTGGACCGGCCTGCTCGACTGGTTCCGCGACCGGCTGGTGACCGAGGGCATGATCAATCCCGAGGACATGGATCTCCTCCAGATCCTCGACGAGCCGGAGGCCATCGTCGCGGCGATCTTCAAGCACTACGAGACGCGCGGTTTCGAGCGCATCCCGGCCGAGCACGATCTGCTGCTGAATTTGTAGTTAGAATCACGTCATCCCCCACGAGAAACCGTCATGTTCCCCAAGACACTCCGCCTTCTGTCCGCCCTGTTGTTCGGTGCCTTCGCCCTGACCGCGCTGGCGCAGCAGCGTCCCGCCGACCTGCAGCCGTTGCCCGAGCCCCCGCCGCCGCCGCCCGGCATGGTCGATGACCCCGCGCTCGCGCCCCAGGTCACGATCCGCAAGCAGGGCGAGGACAAGGTCGAGGAATACCGCATGAACGGCCGGCTCTACATGATCAAGGTGACACCACCGCACGGCAAGCCCTACTACCTCGTCGATCGCAAGGGCAACGGCAGCTTCGTGCAGGAGGAGACCGCCGTCGGCGACAAGGGCATTTCCGTGCCGATGTGGGTCATCCACACCTTCTGACGTACCGGGTTCCGCCATGCAAGCGCGCCGCCTGTCCGCTGCTCGCGGAGCCTTCTGGCTGTTCGAGGGCTTTCGCCTGTTCCGGCGCAACCCGCCGCTGATTACCGCGCTGACGCTCGTTTACCTGCTGATCGTGCAGTTGCTGGCTGCGCTGCTGCCGGGCATCGGCCCGGTCGTGCTGCCGCTGCTGTTGCCCGTGATGACCCTCATCGTCGCCAATGGCTGCCGGCTGGTCGACCAGAATCGCAAGCCGGACAAGGCGGGCCTGCTGCACGGCGTCACCGGCAACGGGACCGCCCTGCTGCAGCTCGGCGGCCTGCAACTGCTCGGCGCGGTGCTGGTGATCCTGCTGAGCATGCTGCTCAATGACGGCAACGACCCCTTGTCCACGCCGCTGACCCTGCCGGAAACTCCGAACATGGGCGAAGGCGCCACCGATACGGCGACCCAGGTCGCGGATGCCGCCGCGCAGGCCGCCATGCTGAACGCCCTGATGAAGGTGCTGCTGATCGCGACGCCGCTGATCATCGCCTTCTGGTTCGCGCCCTTCCTCGTCGGCTGGGACCGCGTGAGCCCGGCCAAGTCGCTGTTCTTCAGCACCGTGGCCAGCTTCCGCAACTGGCGCGCCATGCTGATGTTCTCGCTGGCCGCCGTCGCCGTCGCCGGGATCCTGCCGGGCTTCATCCTGATCGTGATCGGCCAGATCTCGGGCATGGCCCTCGGCGCGGCGCTGGTGGCGCTGCGCATGATC
Organism: uncultured Methyloversatilis sp.; assembly: GCA_964617225.1. Taxonomy (GTDB): domain Bacteria; phylum Pseudomonadota; class Gammaproteobacteria; order Burkholderiales; family Rhodocyclaceae; genus Sulfuricystis. Next base: position 6,147 of record CAZTWA010000004.1, on the reverse strand, counting down.
CTCATCTTTCTCGTCGCGCCGATCCTGACCGCGAGCATCTACGTCAGCTACCGCGACATCTTCCACACCGGTGTGGATGAAAACGCCTGAACCTGGCAACCCTCTGGGTATCCTCGGCGGCACCTTCGATCCGGTCCATCTTGCCCACCTCGCGCTCGCGCACGCCGCGCTCGACCGGCTCGGCCTCGCGCAAGTCCGCTGGATTCCCGCCGGTCGCCCGCCGCATCGTGCATCGCCGCAGGCCACCCCCGAAGACCGGCTGGCAATGGTCCGGCGGGCTATCGCCGAGGAACCGCGGTTCGAACTCGACGACAGCGAAGCGAAGAGCAGCGCGCCCAGCTATACCGTGCAGACGCTGGAGCGCCTGCGCCGCAAGCTGGGGCCTGCCAGGCCGCTCGTGTTGCTGATGGGCGCCGATGCATTCCGGGGGCTGCGCAGCTGGCACCGCTGGGAAGACCTCCTCGGGCTCACGCACATCGCGGTCGCAACACGGCCGGGCTTCCCGCTCGCGGCGCTCGATGCGCCCCTGGCCGACCTGCTCGGCCGGTGCCGTCTCGCCCGGCCTGACTTTTCAATGGAACCCGCCGGCGGCATTGTTCCCTTCGAGCTGGTCGCCGGCACGGTGTCGGCCACCGAGGCGCGCGCGCTCATTGCCGCCGGCGCGCCGGACGTGCAGCTCCTGGAATTGCTGCCCGCGCCGGTTCTCGACTATATTCGCCAACATCATCTGTACCGTAACTAATACATGGACATCCGCAAACTGCAACGCATCGTGGTCGACGCCCTCGAGGACGTCAAGGCCAAGGACATCGAAGTCATCAATACGCGCAAGCTCTCCGACATGTTTGCGCGCGTCGTCATCGCCACCGGCGATTCGAACCGGCAGGTACGCGCGCTGGCCCGCAATGTCGAGGACAAGGTGCGCGAGGCCGGCGGCGAGATCATCGGCATCGAGGGCGAGGACGGCGGCGAGTGGGTGCTGGTCGACACCGGCGACATCGTCGTGCATGTCATGCAGCCGAAAGTGCGCGCCTATTACGACCTCGAATCGCTCTGGCAGGTGAAACCCAAGCGGGCTGCGGGCGCCGCCAAGGCGGAACAAGGCGCGTGAGGCTTGTCGTGGCGGCCGTCGGCACGCGCCTCCCGGACTGGATGAACGCCGGCTTTGCGGAGTACGCGAAGCGCATGCCGCGCGAGCTGCCGCTCGAACTTGTCGAGATCAAGCCCGAGCCGCGCACCACGGGCAAGACCGTCGATGCCATGATGGCCGCCGAGGCGAAGCGCATCGAGGCGGCGCTGCCTGCCCGCTGCCGTCGCATCGCGCTCGACGAGCGCGGCGAGGCACTCGACACCCAGGCGCTGGCGAAACGACTCGGCCAGTGGCAGGACGGTGGCGATGACATCGCCTTCCTGATCGGCGGGCCGGACGGCCTCGACCCCGCACTGAAGCAATCGGCGCACGAGAAGCTGCGCCTGTCGTCGCTGACCCTGCCGCATGGCCTGGCGCGCGTGGTGCTCGCCGAGGCGCTGTATCGCGCCCACAGCCTGCGCTGCGGCCACCCCTATCACCGCGATTAAGAATATGGCCCCCAACGCTCGCAAAATCGGCTCGCTGCCCCCCACTGGGGGGCACATGTCCCCTTGGGGCGGCCCAGCGGGGCCATGGCCGCCATGACCACGCTCGAACCGCGCATCTACCTCGCTTCGCAAAGCCCGCGCCGGCGTG
>CAZTWA010000004.1:0-4321 GCA_964617225.1 uncultured Methyloversatilis sp. | reverse complement strand
ATGACCACGCTCGAACCGCGCATCTACCTCGCTTCGCAAAGCCCGCGCCGGCGTGAGCTGCTGACGCAAATCGGCGTGCGCTTCGACCTGCTGCTGTTCCGCAGCGGTGGCCGCGGCGATGCCGAAACCTGTGAAGACGAATTGCCGGGCGAACTGCCCGACGACTATGTCGCGCGGGTCGCACAGGCGAAGGCAGAGCACGGCCTGCGCCTGCTCGCCTATCGCCGCCTGCCGTCCCGGCCGGTGCTGGCGGCCGATACGACACTCGACGTCGATGGCGTGGTCGTCGGCAAGCCGCGCGACGATGCGGAAGCCGCGGCGATTCTCGCGCACCTGTCCGGCCGCACCCACCGCGTCCTGACGGCGATCGCCGTGGCCTACCCAAACCGGGTGGAGACGCGCCTGTCTGCCAGCGAGGTGCGCTTCCGTACGCTGAGCGAAGCCGAAATCCGTGCCTATGTCGCGAGCGGCGAACCGCGCGACAAGGCGGGGGCCTACGGCATCCAGGGCCGCGCGGCGATCTTCGTCGCGGAAATCCGCGGCAGCCATTCGGGCATCGTCGGCCTGCCGTTGTGCGAAACCGCCTTGCTGCTAAGAGAGTTTGGATACCCGGTATGAATGAGGAGTTTTTAGTCAATTTCACGCCGCAGGAAACCCGCGTCGCGCTGATGCTGCAGGGCGCCGTGCAGGAACTGCACATCGAGCGCACCGGCGGGCGCGGCATCGTCGGCAACATCTACCTCGGGCGCGTCGTGCGCGTGCTGCCCGGCATGCAGTCGGCTTTCATCGAAGTCGGCCTCGAGCGCACCGCCTTCCTGCACGTGGCCGACATCTTCGGCGAGAAGAACGGCAATGCGCGCCCCATCGAGCGCCTGATCGCCGAAGGCGAGACGCTCATGGTGCAGGCGCTCAAGGATCCGATCGGCACCAAGGGTGCGCGCCTGTCCACGCAGATCTCGCTCGCCGGCCGCCTGCTTGTCTACCTGCCGCAGGAAAAGCACATCGGCATCTCGCAGAAAATCGAGGACGAGGCCGGACGCGAGTTGCTGCGCGAACGCATCCAGCGCCTGTTGCCGCCGGACGAGATGGGCGGTTTCATCGTGCGCACCATGGCCGAGAATGCGTCGGACGATGAACTTGCCGCGGACATCGCCTACCTACGCCGCCTCTGGCAGGAGATCCGCCACCGCGCGCAGAATGCCTCGGCCCCGTTCATGCTGCACCACGACCTGACGCTCGCCCAGCGCGTGCTGCGCGACCTGACCGGTCCGGAGACGACCCGCATCCTCGTCGACTCGCGCGAGAATTTCCAGAAGCTGCATGCCTTTGCGAGCGAATACATGCCCCAGCTCGCCCCGCTGCTGGCCCACTACACGGGCGAGCGGCCGCTGCTCGATCTCTATGCGGTCGAGGACGAAATCCAGAAGGCGCTGGCGCGCCGCGTCGATCTCAAATCCGGCGGCTACCTGATCATCGACCAGACCGAGGCACTGACGACCATCGACGTCAACACCGGCGCCTTTGTCGGCACGCGCAACTCCGGCAATTTCGACGACACCATCTTCAAGACCAACCTCGAGGCGGCGCAAACCATCGCGCGCCAGCTGCGCCTGCGCAACCTCGGCGGCATCATCATCGTCGATTTCATCGACATGGAATCGCTCGAGCACCGCAACGCGGTGCTGACGGAACTCAACAAGGCATTGGCGCGCGACCACACGCGCATCACCGTGAATGGCTTCACCCAGCTCGGCCTTGTCGAAATGACGCGCAAGCGGACCCGCGAGTCGCTGGCGCAGATTCTCTGCGAACCCTGCCCGACCTGCGGCGGCCGTGGCGTGGTCAAGACGGCACAAACCGTCGCCTACGAAATCCTGCGCGAACTGCTGCGCGAAGCGCGCCAGTTCGATGCGCGCGAGATGCGCGTGCTCGCCGCGCCGGTGGTCATCGACCTCTTCCTCGAGGAGGAATCGCAGGCGCTGGCGATGCTGTCCGACTTCATCGAGCGGCCGATCTCGCTGCATGCCGAGCCCAGCTACAATCAGGAACAGTACGACATCGTGCTGATGTAACACCCCCGCGCAGCAACCCATACAAAAAGAGGAGAAAACCATGACCGCAGAGAGAAGCAATCCCGAATTTGACAGCCTGTTCCCCGCCGCGAAGATGGACCGTCGCGGCTTCGTCGCCACCGCCCTCGGCGTCGGCTTCGCGCTGGCCGCACAACCGATCATGGCGCAAACGGCCGTCAAGACCGACGCGACCGGCCTGACCGCTGGCGAAATCAAGATCGGCGACGTGCCGGCCTATCGCGCCATGCCGGCCGGCGGGAAGAACCTGCCGACCATCCTCGTCGTTTCCGAGATCTTCGGCGTCCATGAATACATTGCCGACGTCTGCCGGCGGCTGGCCAAGCTGGGCTACCTGGCCATCGCGCCCGAACTGTTCTTCCGCTATGGCGATCCGCGCAAGTACACCGTGGTGGCCGATCTCTATGCCGCCGTCGTCGGCAAGGTGCCGGACAAGGAAGTGGCGGCCGACCTCGACGCCTGCGCCAATTGGGCGAAAAGCAATGGCGGCGACCCGGCGCGGCTCGGCATCACCGGCTTCTGCTGGGGCGGCCGCCAGACCTGGCTCTACGCCGCGCACAATCCCAACATCAAGGCCGCCGTGGCCTGGTACGGCCGCATCGACGGCGAGGTCAACGACCGCACGACCCAGTGGCCGCTCGACATCGCCGGCCAGATCAAGGGGGCCGTGCTCGGCCTCTACGGCGGCAAGGACCAGGGCATCCCGCTCGAGGACGTCGATTCGATGAAGTCGGCCATCGCCAAGGCCGGCGGCAAGTCGCAGATCCACGTCTATCCCGATGCACCACACGCCTTTCACGCCGACTACCGGCCGACCTACCGCAAGGATGCGGCGGAGGATGGGTGGAATCGGCTGACGGCCTGGTTCAAGCAGCACGGGGTGTAATCACGACTGCGCACGGGACGGCGAGTGTCGTCCTGTCAGCGCCGAGTTTTACGCCGCCTCGGCAAGCGCCTCTTCAATACGCGGCTGCCAACCGCGTCTGGGCGTCTGTTCCAGCACGATGCGCTGATTTACGAGTCGGTCGACATCATTGATCCGTTCCACAACACGGCGGATAGCCGTATTGCCGTCCGCGTGCGCTTCATACACCAGACGTACCATGCGGTTCGCCCATTTCGGCAGCTTGCCGGACTTTTCCCAGCGCGCCACGGATTGCGCGTCGACACCGAGCACCTTGCCGAGCGAGGGTTGTGACATGCCCAGCCCCACTTGCCGGAGATAACGCAGTTCCGTGCCGGTCAGCTTGCCCGGTTTGCGCGCCAGCGCAAGGCAGACTGCGCGCGTCAGTCCGTCGACATCCTCGAAGGAAACCCCATTACCGTAGGGCGTGTCATGAAGTTGGTAGCCATTGGCCAGCCAGATGTTTTTCAGCCCCATGTCGTCCCAGCGATACATTGTCTTACTCCTTGTCCAGATCGATCACCGTCACCACGATCACGGTCGGGTCAGCGGCATCAACGGCGGCGACCAGCGCCAGATTGCGGCCGGCCACGTAATACTCCATGCGGCATTCCAGCGTGCCGCGTCGCAGATTCGGTTCCGGCTCGCGCCGGATGACACCCTTCCTCAGAATCTCGAAAGCTTCCAGGCGCGAAATGCGCCGTTGCCGCATCCTTAGCAAGGCGTGGTCGGTGAAAACGACATGACTGGCCGTTACCGCTTGTACCCGGATGTGCCGTTGCCACTGCGATTTCGACCAGCCCGTCACGCGGTGGTTCCTATCAAAATGATAGGCCTTATCATCTCATTCATCACTGCGCTGAGTCAATGGAAAACTGGCTGGTTTTAAAGAGCTATTGATATTGGTGCCATCCTGTCAGCGCCGACTTTCGGCCAGAAGCGGAAGTACGCCAACACGCTATGTAGCTGACGTCTGATCAAAGGTATTCCGAAATCATCTTGCCCAATTATCTGCCGAACGTGTATTAGACTGGCATAAGTTATCCAACAGAGACATCACCCTAATGCTCCTTAGCTAATGGGCCAGTTCAACGACATTTACGAAAGCTTTGACCCCGATCCTGCACGGCGTGGCAAGCAGTTTGAGATATTCGTCCGCTGGTTCCTGAAGAACGATCCTGAATGGTCAACTCAGGTTGACGAGGTCTGGCTTTGGGATGACTATCCCCACAGATGGGGTGTCGATTGTGGCATTGACCTAGTTTTCCAGCACGCGAACGGCGAGACATGGGCCGTGCAAGCCAAGTGCTATTCGCCCGAACACCAC
>CAZTWA010000003.1:0-33115 GCA_964617225.1 uncultured Methyloversatilis sp. | reverse complement strand
CGTACTGGACGCCCAGCCGGCGGATCATCTCGCGCGAATCGTCGAGGCTCATCTGTGCCGTCCAGGGCGAAGGCATCATCACCGCGCGCACCTTGTCCGCGCCGAGTGCATCGACGGCGATCGCCAGCGTAATGGCCGAATCGATACCGCCCGAGAGGCCGATGATCGCACCCGGGAAACCGTTCTTGCCGAGGTAATCGCGCACGCCAAGCTTGAGTGCCGCATAGACCGTCGCCTCGATCGACTGCGGCTCGGATTTCGCCCCGGGCAGCAGGTGGCCGTCGCTGAATTCAACAATCGACACGGCCTCATCGAATTCGGGCAACTGATGGGTCAGCCGCCCGGCGGCATCCAGCGCGAAAGAGCCGCCGTCGAACACCAGTTCGTCCTGGCCACCGACAAGGTTGCAGTAGATCGCCGGCATGCCGGTGCCCGCGATGCGCTCGCGCAGCACCGCCTGGCGCGTGGCCTGCTTGTTCATGTGGAAGGGCGAGGCATTCAAGGCGAGCAACAACGCCGCGCCAGCGGCACGCGTCGCCTCGACCGTGCCCGGCAGCCAGATGTCCTCGCAGATCGCCAGCCCGACCTTCACGCCCCCGACCGCGAACACGCAGGGCGCGTCACCGGTGGCGAAATAGCGCTCCTCGTCGAACACTTCGCTATTCGGCAGACGCTGCTTGAAGTAGGTGGTTTCGACTCGACCGTCCCGCAGCAGCGAAGCGGCGTTGTAGCGCAAGTTCCCGCGCATCTCAGGGTGGCCGACCACGGCCGGCAACGGCAACTGCTGCGCCAGTGCAGCCAGTTCGCGCGCACTGGCGCGGTAGAAGTCGGGCCGCAGCAGCAGGTCTTCCGGGGGATAGCCGCACAGCGACAATTCCGGCGTCAGCAGCAGGTCGGCGCCCTGCTCACACGCCTGAGCGGCAGCAGCGAGAATCCGCGCGGCATTGCCGGCCAGATCGCCAACCGTGCAATTGATCTGGGCGACGGCGATTTTCAGCGCGGCCATGCCGTTCTTCCTCAGAACGCCGGCTTTTCCTTGGCTTCCTTGAAGCGCTTCACGCCGGTCATGATTTCCTTCTTCGCTTCCTCGGCGTCGACCCAGCCCTCGACCTTGACGAACTTGCCCGGCTCGAGATCCTTGTAGTGGGCGAAGAAGTGGGAGATCGAATCCAGGACGATTTGCGGGAAGTCGCGCGGTGACTCGATCTCGCGATACATCGGCGTCAGCTTGTCGACCGGCACGGCCAGCAGCTTGGCGTCCTCGCCGGCCTCGTCGGTCATCTTGAGCATGCCGACCGGGCGGCAGCGCACCACCACGCCGGGCGGCAGCGCGAACTGCGACACCACGAGCACGTCGACCGGGTCACCGTCACCGGCGATGGTGTGCGGGATGTAGCCATAGTTGCAGGGATAGTGCATCGACGTTGACATGAAGCGATCGACGAAGATCGCACCGGAATCCTTGTCGACCTCGTACTTGATCGGGTCGGAATGCATCGGGATCTCGATGACGACGTTGAAATCGTTCGGCAAATCCTTGCCGGAGGGGACATTGTTCAAGGCCACGGTCTGCTCCCGAAAAAAAGCACGATTATAATTTGTTGCAACGCAACATAGGAAGTTTTACGCGGCCTCGAAGCCGGCGTCGTCGATGGCAGCGCACAGCGCTTCCCGCGTCACCTGCGCGGGATCGAAGGCCACCACGGCCTGGCCGGGCGTCAGCGTCACGTCGGCCTTGGCCACACCCGGTGTCTCGCTCAGCACCTTGGTCACGCTGGCCGTGCAACCGCCGCAAGACATGCCCGTGATCTTGATTGTCGTCGTTTCCATAGTCACCTCTTTGGTTTCCAGCGTTTCAGCAGCAGCGAATTACTCACCACCGATACCGAACTCATCGCCATCGCCGCCCCGGCCACGACGGGATTGAGAAAGCCGAGCGCCGCGGCGGGAATGCCCAGCACATTGTAGATGAAGGCCCAGAACAGGTTCTGGCGGATCTTGGCCAGCGTCGCCCGCGACAGTGAAATCGCGTCGGCGACGCCGTTGAGGTCGTCGCGCATCAGCGTCACGTCGGCCGCCTGCATCGCCACGTCGGCGCCCGCACCCATCGCGAAGGAGACGTCGGCCGCGGCCAGCGCCGGCGCGTCGTTAATGCCATCGCCCGCCATACCAACAGTTTTGCCGGCGGCTTTCAGTGCGGCAACGTGGGCTGCCTTGTCGCCGGGCAAGACCCCGGCCTCAAAGCGCGCCACACCCGCCTGGCGTGCAATCTCCGCCGCCGTCGCCGCATTGTCGCCGGTGAGCATCACCACCTCGACACCGAGTTTCTGCAAACGCGCCACGGCGGCTTTTGAGCTTTCGCGCAGCGGATCGGCGACGGCGATCACGCCGACGACATTGCCATCGACTTCAACCGCGATCTGGCTGCCCCCCACCGACTGTGGCGCCATGCCGAGCCAGTCGGGCGAACCGACGCGCACCGCCCGGCCGGCGACCGCGCCGCGCATGCCTTTGCCGGGTTCGGCACTCACATCCTGCGGCGCATCGAGCGCCAAACCGCGTGCCTTCGCTTCAGCAACCAGCGCAGCAGCGAGGGGATGGGTCGAGCCTTGTTCAAGGCTGGCAGCAAGTTGCAATATCTCATCCGCCGTCTCGCCAGCGCCGACTTTTTCAATCGCTGTCACCACCGGCTTGCCTTCGGTCAACGTTCCGGTCTTGTCCACTGCCAGTACATTGATCTTCTCGGCCAGTTCCAGCGCCTGCGCGTTCTTGATAAGAATGCCGGCCTTCGCCCCCAATCCGGTGCCGACCATGATCGCCGTCGGCGTGGCGAGGCCCAAAGCGCACGGGCAGGCGATCACCAGCACGGCGACGCCGGTGATCAGCGCATAGGTAAAGTCGCCGTAGCTCCACATCCAATAAGCGAAGGTGAGCAGCGCAATCGTCGTTACCACCGGCACGAAGATCGCCGCCACTTTGTCGGCCAGCCGCTGTACCGGCGCCTTTGAACCCTGCGCCTGTTCGACCAACTGGATGATGCCGGCCAGCAAAGTGTGCGCGCCGACACCCGTGGCCTTGCAGCGCAGCAGACCGTCGCCGTTGATGGTCGCCGCGAACACCTTGTCGCCGACCGCTTTCGCCACCGGCAGGCTCTCGCCGGTCAGCATCGATTCGTTGGCGCTGGAGTTGCCGGCGACCACTTCGCCGTCCACCGGCACCGCCTCGCCCGGCCGCACGACGACAATGTCGCCGGGAATCAGGCTCTTGACCGGCACTTCGACGAGTTGGCCCACCCCATCAATAATTCGCTCGACATGCGCGGTCTGCGGCGCGAGTTTCATCAGGGCTTCGATGGCCGCACCGGTCTTCGCCTTGGCGCGCGCTTCGAGGATCTTGCCCATCAGCACCAGTGTAATCACCGTCGCCGATGCCTCGAAATACACATGCAGATGCGTCCAGTCGAGCAGCCAGACGGCCGCACTGTACGCCCACGCCATGCTGGTGCCGAGCGCGACGAGCACGTCCATGTTGCCACTGCCGCCGCGGATCGCATTCCAGCCGCCGACATAGAAGCGCCAGCCGATCCAGAACTGCACCGGTGTCGCCAAGGCGAATTGCAGCCAGCGCGGAATGATGTCTTCCGTATGGCACTCGGCGCCGGGCGCGAAGCTGCCGTCGAACATGAACGGCATCTGCGCGATCAGCGGCAGGGTCAGCACCAGCGCGACCCAGAAGCGCTTCACCTCGGCGCGGTAGGACGCTTCCTTGCGCGCCCGTTCCTCCCCGCGCGTGTCGGCGGTCGAAGGCGTCGCCGTGAAGCCGGTCTTGACGATCGTGGCGATCAGCTTGTCGACATCGGCATTCGCCGGGTCATAGCGGATGTGCGCCCGCTCGGCAGGCAGATTCACCGCCGCCTCGACGCCGGGGAGCTTGTTGAGCTGGCGCTCGATGCGGGCCGAGCAGGCGGCGCAGGTCATGCCGCCAATGGACAGTTCGACCGTCTGACAGGAATCTTTCCGTGCTTCTGCTGACATTGCTAGCCGCGCCAGTAATTGAAGATGCCAATTATCCCGTAGCCGAGTACCAGAAGGCCAGAAACCATGCGTGTAACGCGGGCTTGGGCAAAACGGCGGAAACGTGCGAGCAGCAGCCCGGCAAGCAGCAGGTTGGGCAGTGTGCCCATGCCGAAGGCGAGCATCAGCAACGCCCCTTTTCCCGCCGAGCCGCTGGCCAGTGCCGTGGTCAGCGCGCTATAGACGAGGCCGCAGGGCAGCCAGCCCCACAGCAACCCCAACGGCAGCGCCTGGGCAATCCCACGCACCGGCAGGAAGCGGCGCGTCAGCGGCTGGATGCGCTGCCAGAGCGCCTGGCCGCCGCGTTCGAGCGGTGTCAGGAATTGCGTAACCCCGAGCAGGTAGAGCCCCATGGCGATCAGCATCAGGCTGGCGAACAGATACAAGCCGTGCTGCAGCACCATCACGTTGCCCGCCGCCTGGCCGAGCAACCCCGCCAGCAGGCCGGCGAGCACATAGCTGCCGATACGACCCAGGTTGTAGGCCAGATGGACGAACACCGCTGTCCCCCCTTGCGGGGTTTGCAGGCTCAATGCCCCGACGATGCCGCCGCACATGCCGGCGCAATGGCCTGCGCCGAGCAGACCGACGATGAAGAGCGCAAGCAGGCTGTTTTCAGGCATGCCGCAACGCGAGGTGCCATCTAAATCTCAGGCTGAACGAGCCGGCTGGTGCCGTCTCGCAGGCACTGACTTTTGCGTTCAGCTTAGATGACCTTCGAGTAACGCACGCGTTCGCGATCCGAGCGCAGGTAGCGGTCGAACACCATCGCGATGACGCGTACGAGGATGCGGCCCTTCGGCTCGACGGTGATCCACTGGTCGTCGATGGACAACAGCCCGGCCTGCTCCATTTCGCGCAGATCGGCGAGTTCGGGCGCGAAGTAGGACTTGAAGTCGATCAGGTGGGCGATCTCGATCGATTCGATCGAAAGCTCGAAGTGGCACATCAGCGCCTGGATGATCGAGCGGCGCAGCAGGTCGTCGGCGGTCAGTTCGAGGCCGCGCATCACCGGCAGTTCGCCGCGGTCGAGCGCGTCGTAGTACTCGTCGAGCGTGCGGTAGTTCTGGCAGTAGGTCGGGCCAACCTTGCCGATCGCCGAGACACCGAAGGCCAACAGATCGGCCTCGGCATGCGTCGAGTAACCCTGGAAGTTGCGGTGCAGCCGGCCCTGCCGCTGCGCGATGGCGAGTTCGTCGTCCGGCTTGGCGAAGTGGTCCATGCCGATGAAGACATACTCGGCATCGGTCAGACGACGGATCGCGAGTTGGATGATCTGCAGCTTGGCGTCGGCGCTCGGCAGCTCGGCCTCGCTGATACGGCGCTGCGGCTTGGCGAGGTTCGGCAGGTGCGCGTAGTTGTAAATCGACAGGCGATCGGGTGCGAGCTTGAGGATCTCGTCGAGCGTGTGGTTGAAACTGATGACGTTCTGCTTCGGCAAGCCGTAGATCAGGTCAACCGAGATGCCCTTGAAGCCGAATTCGCGCGCGGCTTCGATGACGACGCGCGTTTCGTCAAGGGTCTGGATGCGATTGACGGCCTGCTGCACGCGCGGGTCAAAATCCTGCACCCCGACGCTCATGCGGTTGAAGCCGAGCTCGGCGAGCAGCTTGACGGTTTCGCGATCGACCTTGCGCGGATCGACTTCGATGGAATACTCGCCATCCGGTAACAGGCGGAAATGCTGCCGCGTCATCTCCATCAGCCGCTTCATTTCGTCGTGCGAGAGGAAGGTCGGCGTGCCGCCGCCCCAATGCAGCTGCACGACATCGTGCGGTCCATCGAGCGCTTCCGACTGCAGCGCCAGTTCCTTGCCGAGATACTTCAGGTACTTGGCCGAGCGCCCGTGATCTTTGGTAATAATCTTGTTGCAGGCGCAGTAATAACAGATCGTGTTACAGAATGGGATGTGAAAGTATAATGAAAGCGCCCGACCGATTCCCCCGATCGTGCGCTTGCCCAGCCAGGAACGGTAGGCAGACGCATCGAAGGCCTCGACGAAACGGTCGGCCGTCGGGTAGGACGTATAGCGCGGGCCACTGACGTCGAAACGACGAATGACCTGCGGATCGAAAATCAGCTCTTGATAATGGCTCACGACGAATAAATGGTGGCGATTAAAACGGCCGGAAACAAACCTTCCCTGTATAGATGCGCAGGATGCAGCAAGGTCGGCCCGTTCACGTTGACACAGATCAAAGCTGCCCTGAATGCCGGTTGCACGGCCCGGAATGTTCCCCCATGCACGGCAAGCTAGCTCATCTTTCCATGCCCCAGCTGCGGGAGGCCTGCTCGCAGTGCAACCTGCGCGAGCTTTGCCTGCCGATGGGTTTGACCGACAATGAACTCGGGCAGCTCGACGAATTGGTCAACCTGCGCCGCCGCGTCCTGCGCGGGCAGCATATCTATCGTTGCAGCGACTCCTTCGAGGCGATCTACGCCATCAAGACCGGCTTCTTCAAGACCGACGTGCTGCTCGAGGATGGTCGCGAGCAGGTGACCGGCTTCCAGATGGCCGGCGAAATCCTCGGCCTCGACGGCATCGGCTCGGAAAAGCATACCTGCAATGCCGTCGCGCTCGAGGACAGCGAGGTCTGCGTGATCCCGTTTGCCGACCTCGAGAACTACTCGCGCGAGATCGGCGCCCTCCAGCATCATTTTCACAAGGTGATGTCGCGCGAAATCGTGCGCGACCACGGCGTAATGATGCTGCTGGGGATCATGCGCGCCGAGGAGCGCCTCGCCGCCTTCCTGCTCAACCTGTCGCAACGCTTCACCGCACGCGGCTATTCACCGACCGAATTCAATCTGCGCATGACGCGCAACGAGATCGGCTCCTACCTGGGGCTGAAGCTCGAGACCGTGAGTCGCGCCTTTTCGCGTTTCCAGGAAGAAGGACTGATCACGGTGCACCAAAAACACATCCAGATCCTGGATGTGGCCGGCCTGAAGAAACTGCTTTCCGAACGCCGCGTCTGAACGCCCGCCGAGGTGTTTAGTCCAGTTGGTTCGCCACGGCCCAGACGGCCGCTTCCACCCGCGAGCGAAACTTCAGCTTCTTGAGCAGGTTGCGCACGTGAACCTTGACGGTGCTTTCCATGATGTCCAGTTCGCGCGCGATCAGCTTGTTCGACATGCCGGCCGCCAGGCATTTAAGGATGGTAGTTTCGCGCTCGGTCAGGCTTGCATGGCTGCGTTGCTCGGTCATGCTTTCCTCGCGCAACGCCGCTGCGAGCAAGCTGGCCAGCTCCGGGCTGATCGCGGTCTGCCCCAGCATGGCATTGCCGATCAGCCTGAGGATGTCGTCCGGATCGTTGTCCTTGAGGATGTAGCCGTCCGCACCGGCACGAATAGCGCCGATGAGGTCCTCCGGCGCATTGGACACGGTGAGCAGGATGATGCGCGCATCGACACCCATGTCCCGCAAGGTACGCAACGTCTCCAGGCCGTTGATGCCTTTCATGTTGAGGTCGAGCAGGATCAGGTCGGGATCGAGCTGCTTCGCCACTTCGATGCCCTCGCGGCCACTCGCCGCCTCGCCGACGACGGTGAATCCATCGGTCAGCTCCAGTAGTTGGCAGACCCCCTTGCGCAGCAGGGGATGATCGTCGATGACAAGTACGCGCGTGTTTTCGGACATGGTAGTGGCTGTCATGAAGTGGTTTGGCGGTATTTCTGCGGCAGGAATTTCAGGGAAACGACAACGCCCGCGCCGGGCGCGGTGATGACATCGAGACACCCTTCAAGAATCTGCGCCCGGTCGTGCATGATGCTGACGCCGAAATGATTCGCCGGCGTGTGCGTCGGGTCGAAGCCCCTGCCGTTGTCGCTGATGCGCACCGTGACGGCGTGCTCGGCATCGACGTGTATATCCACCCCGGCCCGTTTCGCCTGGGCATGGTGTTCGATATTGGAAAGCGCCTCGCGAATGATGCGGATGACGTGCATTTCCTCGTTGCCGGAAAGCACGATGTCCGACAGGCCGCTCTTCAGCTCGACCGGGAAACCAAGCTTTTCAGTGAACTCGGCGACGGTCTGCTGCAGCGCGACGTTGAAGCCGCGCGCATCGATGCGCAGGCGGAAGGTGACAATCAGTTCACGCAGTTCGCGGTAGGCACCACTCAGTCCGGCTTTCAGTTCTGCCGCAATGGCACGCGTATCGCCACCGCGCTCGAGGCTTTTCTCCAGCCGCGTCACCTGGATCTGGAGGTAGCTCAGCGACTGCGCAATCGAATCATGCAGTTCCCGGGCGATGACCGAGCGCTCTTCGAGCACCGCAAGCCGGTGCTTTTCCTCGGCGCGCCGCATGTTGATCAGGGCATTCGAAACATGGAGGCCCACGGTCTGGAGGATGCGCGCCTTCTCTTGCGGCAGGGGCATGGCATCTTTCAGCAGGATCGGCAGAATGCCGCGCAGCCGGTCACCATCGCCGATCGGTACGGCGACGATGGGGCGCGATTGCGTCTGCTCGACCAGGCTGGTCCCGGCGCGGGTAAAGCATTGTGCGCAATCGTCCCGGTTGCACAAGGCCTGAAGTTCGTTAGCCGAGAGGTCGCCCATGATCGTGTGCGCCGGCAATCGGCCTTTCTCGCTAATGCAGATCATGCTGTGGCCGAGTTCCAGTGCTTCCTCCACTTCGCGCATGGCCGCCTGCACGTTTTCCAGCGTCAGATCACTCGCTGAAAGCTGCTGACTGATCCGATAGAGCAGTTCGAGCGATTCGTTGGTGCGTTTCAGCTCCCGGGTTTTTTCTTCGACCTTGTCTTCGAGGTGGGCGTACATGGTGGCGATCTCCGCCACCATCGTGTTAAAAGCGCGACCGAGTTGCCCCAGTTCGTCGTCGGTGACGTGCTGCACACGCACCGAGAAGGAGCCTTGCGTCACCGTATTCGCGGCCTGCAGCAGTTGCGCCAGGGGCTGAATGACCTGACGGCGGAGCATCCAGAGCGTCAGCAGGCTGATCAGCACGATCAGGGCCAGCAGGCCCAACTGGATAACCCGCAGGAGGCGCGCCTTGTTCTCCAGCTCGATCTCTATCAGGTAAACGACATGGTCGATCTGATCGACGTAATCCGGAATTTCATTCGCCACCTGCTTCAGCGCGGAGGGCTCGTCTTCTGCTGCATTGATCTCAAGCGCGCGCATGTGCGTGTTCCAGCGCTGCAATACGCCCTGCACCGCCTTGACGGAGGGCGCGCCATCCGGAGATTTTGCGGTGACGAAGCGCTCCAGGCCCAGCAGCCGGCGCTCGAAGATTTTCATGGTCTCCAGCGCCTGGGTACGTTTTTCGGGTTGCAGGATCTCGCTGAGTGTACGAAACGTCAGCATACGCAACGATCCGGACACATTCACTGCATTGGCTCGCCCGCTGATGTCGTCGGCAATCACCGTGGAAATCACGATGGACACGAACGACAAGACAGCCAATGCGCTCAAGGCCAAGCCTACCCGGAACAGGACCGAGTCGTGGATAACCTGAGAAATGACAGGAGAAAAGCGCTTCACGAATGCGTGTTATTGCTTTTTTTATTTATGGTTTTTTATCGGTATTTCGGGGTACGGCTCGGAGTGCAAGAAAAGTCATTCATTTTCTACAGGCTACTGATTCTACGGGATATGTGCTTTCGGCCTCCCACCTGATCCTACCTATTCATAGGTAGCTATTTTCACGTGGCTCGTTCCGAGTCCCTTTCAAGTCGGTTTGTTGCGCCCTAGGATGCACCCAAGCTCGCTAGCCGAGGTATCCCAATGGGTGTTTGGACAGCGCCACCGAGACTATCCAGCCAAAAACCAACACAGCGGCCAAGCCAGCCACCATGCGCAACCGAAGATCCCGGCCGGGTCTAAGCGCCAACGCGCCCAACAGTATGTAAGCCAGCAGACCGACGATTTTTGCCGTCAGCCAGCCATTGACCACTGGATATTGATCCAACATCACTGCAAGGGCAATCGCTGCACCAAGCAGAATGCTGTCGTTGAGGTGGGGCAAGGCACGCAGCCAGCGTCGCCCGCCGTGCCATGGTGATAGCGCCGATTTTCTGCGCAGTAACAGCACACCGCGCAGGCAGAAGCCGCTGATACTGAGTACCACGCAAGTGACGTGCAAAGTTTTAATGGTCAGGTAATACACTGTTTCAGCACTCAATCAAAACAAAAAATCCGGGGATCTGCTTATGACTCACTCGACCGAAAACCGTATCGATACCGGGGCGCTGCTTGTACGAATGCCGCTATTCAGGGACCTGCCCCATGAACGCATCAGCGAACTCGCTGAACACTCACGGAGCAGGCGCCTGTCAAAGGGGGAAATGCTGTTCCAGAAAGGCGACCCGGCACATGGTTTTTACGTGGTCGTCTATGGTCAGGTCAAGCTGGCCTTTCCCTCCCCCAATGGCAACGAAAAGGTTGTCGATATCGTCAGCGCGCAACAGAGCTTCGGCGAAGCCGTCATGCTGGCTCAACGCGCCTACCCCGTGTTCGCACAGGCGCTGGCCGATTCCCTGCTCTTGTTCGTCACCCGTGAAGCCGTTTTCACACTGCTTGAATGCGAGCCCGCGTTCGCGCGCCGCATGCTGATCGGCCTGGCCATGCACAACCACTCGCTCGTGCACGACATCGAGTCCTACACGCTGCGCACGAGCGCCCAGCGCGTCGTCGGCTACCTGCTGCAATACTGCCCGCGCGACAAAGACGCCGACTGCGTCGCGATCGCCTTGCCAACCTCAAAGCAGATCACTGCATCCCGACTCAACCTGACACCGGAAACCTTGTCGCGCATCTTTCATGACCTGACGGAAGACGGACTGATCGAGATGAAAGGCAAGCGCATCCTGATCCACAGCATCCGGCGCCTCCGCGAAAGTATCACCGCAAGCCCCGTGGAAGCGCTTCCAGCCAGCCACCCGAGCATCCGCCCCACGCAAGCAAGCGCCCCACCCGTCCCGCAGCAGCAAAACCGGCTGACGGCCACTGCACAGCTGGGCATGCGGCCACGAACGAACTCGCGAAGGAGCATCGAGTTACCGCTTCATGGTAAGGTTGCGCCTCCTTGAGGAGGATCCATGACGCAACACCCGACTGACAGCCGCATCGAGATACCAGCGCTGCTGGTTCGCCTGCCGCTGTTTCAGGCGCTCACACCCGAACAGGTTGCCCAAGTTTCTCAACATACACGCAGCAAGCGACTGCCCAAAGGCGAAATGCTCTTCCAGAAGGGCGACCTTGCCCACGGCTTCTACGTGATCGTCTTCGGCCAGGTCAAACTCGCTTTTCCTTCCTCCAACGGAAACGAAAAAGTCGTCGAGATCATTGGTCCGAAGCAAAGCTTTGGCGAAGCCGCGGTTTTTGCCCAGCGACCCTACCCGGTCTTCGCCCAGGCCATCGCCGATACGCTGCTGTTGCATATAGCCCGTGACGTCATCTTCGAATTGCTGGAGACGGATACGTCCTTTGCCCGTCACATGCTGGCCGGTCTGGCAATGCGCATGCATGCGCTGATTCATGACGTTGAGTCCTATTCGTTGCGTTCGAGTGCCCAGCGCGTCATCGGCTACCTGTTGCAGCACTGTCCGAACGAAAGCTGCGAGGGCAGCATCCAGATCACGCTCCCGACCTCAAAACAGATCATCGCCTCACGCCTCAACCTCACCCCGGAAACCCTGTCGCGCATCCTGCATGACCTGGCCGAAGCCAAGCTGATCGAAATGCAAGGCAAACGCATCACGATCAACGATCTGCAGCACTTGCGCGAATACGATTTTTGAAGCTGGCAAAGACACGCACCGCACTGAACAGGTTGTAGCCCAGCCAGGCATTGGCCAAAACGAACGCCAGACCGGCGGGACGCGCCAGCGCGGGCAACCAGACCGCGGCAAGCAGCAATCCAAGTGCCGCGAGTTGCACATAAAGCTGGCCTCGCATGGCTTTCCCCGGAATCATCTGGTGCATGGTCGGCGGCACGGCTTGCAGGCCGCAGATGTTTTGCAAATGCAGCCAGTTGAGAAACGGCACAATCTTGTAAAGCATGCCATTGATGGCCGAAACGAATACGCCGACGATCGCGAGAACACCAAGCCAGACCGCAGCACGTGGGTCGAGGCGTAGGTCCGGCAGTGCGGCGAAAATCAGGGCTGAAACGAAGATGGCAAGCAGTGACAGCATGGCGGTTCGGAAGAACAACAGCGTTACATCCGTGACCTTGCGGCGCCTGCGTTGCTGCAGACTCAGGGTTTCCAGCGCGAACAGGCTGCCCACGCCAAGCCCGCCGATGAAGATCACCATGTTTTCAGTATGACTCTTGAAATAAAACTGCGCCGTCCAAGCCATTAGCACGGCCAGAACCAGCAGCGGGAATCCGCGCGCTAGCCAGGCGGGATAACTCGGCGTGAGTTGGAACATCGGCACAACGAAATAGGAAACTCCCGCCAGCAGGGTCAGCGCCCATCCCCCCAATCCCCAAGCCGCATGCACATCGGTAAGCGCCAGCAGGGGCCAGTCCGTACCTCGGGCAAGTCCCGTCGCCAGCGTAACGCCAATGAACAGCGTTACCAGAAGGCCGAACAAGGCAATACGCAGCGCCACGATGGTCGGGCCGCGCGCCGGGGTACGCCAGATGGCCAAACCGACCACCACGATGAACAAGCCGAGCGCCAGCGCAAACCCATGCGCCGCAGCAAGAAAGAGCGCGGTCCGCTGGCTGAGGAATGCCGTCACCAGCAACACCGCCGAAGCGATCAACAAGGGGTGTACAAAAGCGGCCACGAGACGGGAACGCCAAATGTTCCCCCCGGTCGCTACTGGAACGAACTGCAGTAATGCACCACACATTGCCTGCAACATAAAACCGGCGACCAGCAGGTGGGTTCCGGCAAGCGCAGCAGGCGTCCACCGCGAAGACAGCATATCTTCGCCGTAGATGATCAGCAGCAAGCCAGCAGTCATGCCGAACCACGGTGCGGTCAGAAAAAAGCGGAATGGCACGCCGATGGGCGGTGCCTGCTCAAAGGAAAGTTGCGGATGCATGCCGAAACCGCCTGCCCGTTCAGGCGTGCCGGATGCGAATCTCGTGCGTACCGTCCTCGCGGACCTCTTCCTGCCAAATGTAGCCGTTGTTGCGCAGGATGTTGAACAACGGTACCGGATGGCAGTACAGCATTAATAACATCTCCCCGCCCGGTTGCAACCGGTCTAGTGCCTCGAGCGCCTTTTCAAGCGGCTCCGGTGGCTGCATGTCGCGGCCATCGATGACGAGCCCGGCAATGGACTCTTTCAGCAGGTCTCCGGGCATGTCGCCCCCAGTCTTTCGCGCAATTCAGGTGCCAGTGTGTCGGTCTGTCCATCCAACCCCTGGTCACACATCGGGTATAGGATGTTTTCTTCCTTCATGTTGTGCTGCTGCATCAGCACGAGCAGGGTTTCAGCCACGCCAGCAAAACCGGGACCATCCCGGCTGACCAGCGTGCTGCGCATCTGGCTGAACAGGTCACGCATTTGTGCATGCTCAAGGCGCATCATGCGTGTCGGCCCCATGGTCATGCCGGTCGCGGCCTCAAAAGCTGGGAACAGAACCTCTTCCTCGGTTCGAAAATGGGTTTCCATTTCAGCGATGAAATCGGGCAACAGGCGTTGAGCGACGGTCCAGTCGCAGTCGACGGCGGCCGCCTCGGCGGCAGCGAACAGTTCGTCACAGTGCTTGTGGTGGTGGCGCAGGGGTTCGGTCAGCAGGCTCATGGTGGTTTCTTGAAGATCAGCGTGCTTCATTCTCGCCGAGCGATATCTGCCCTGCCTTGACGCGTATCAACCGCCCGGTCGCCTCAACCCTTGATGATGCCGACTTCGAGCTGGGCGAACCAGTCGATGAAGCGGCGCACCTGATCGCCACGATAGATGGCGCCGTGCTGCGGACACATCATCTGGATATCCATCTGGCTGACCCGGCTGCACCAGTCCCGCTTGGCTTTTTCCGAACCCATCCAGCGCCGGTGGAAACCGTCGGCATGCCGAATGTGGCGATCGAAGTCCTCGACAAACAGCCCATCCTCGCCGGGAGGCAGCAGCGCCGCGCCGACATCGCCGGAGAACAGGATCTTCGCCTTCGGGTCGTAGAGATGGAAGTTGCCCGATGAATGCAGGTAGTGGGCCGGAATGGCCTGCAGGCGCTGGCTGCCGACCAGGATATCCGCGCCCGCGTCGGGAATCGGGACGAAGGTTTCCTTGTTGCCGCCAAAATGCGGCACGAAACTCGCCCACAACCAGCTGATATGGCACTGAATCGCCGGGTTGAACTCCAGCCAGAGCGACAGGGAGGAGATGATATCCGGATCCTGGTGGCTAGCGAATAACTTGTGGATCTTGCGTGGATCGAACTCGGTCGAGAGGGCTGAAAATACCGCCGGGAAAATCTCGTTGCCACCCGGGTCGAGCAGGATCGCATCATCGTTGTCGATCACCAGGTACTCGTTGGTATCGATCAGATAATCCGGGCGGTTGGGGTCGCGCACCAGCGCGATCCACTTGTGGCTACCTTCCTCGAAAATGACACGGGCTGTCTTCATCGCTTACTCATCCTGTTGCTTGCTGAGGTTCTCTAGGGAACGCATTATTTCGCCGATGGTGCGCTCGAAATCGCTGGACACCTGCATGAGTGCAGTTGAAAAGGGACCGCCATAGGCGGCCTCGATCTTCGCCGAGCGCGCCAGAACGCTGCCCAGTTCAACCAGTTGCGCGGTATCCGCGATCATCTGGTTCAGCCGCCGGTTCAGGGCGGCGATCTGCTCGCGATGGCGGGCAATCGAGAGGCCGTGCCGCGTGCGCATGAACTCGTCGATCAGCGTGCGTCCCACGCCCGAGGATTCCTTGCGTGCGCGTTCGAGCACCCGGTTCACGCGCGCCTGCTTGACCAGGGCCGTCACGGTCGAGACGCTGCCGTAAGTCATCTCGCGCAGCTGGGTCATCTGCTTCTGCAGATCCATCGCGAAGCGCCGCAGTTCGTTCGACAGTACGCCAAAGCCAAGCGCCGTCTGTCCGGCGCGCTTGGCCAGAAAGATCGCATTCATCGCCATCAGGTTGATCTTGAAGGCGGTGGCGACCACGCTCTTGATTTCCTCGTTGGTGCGAACGATGCGCCGCAGCTCGCGTCCGGTGTCCTGGATCAGTGCCGCCATGCGTCTCCCTTCGAAGGTTCAGGTTTGCGGCAATGCAATCGCATCGCCCTGGCTGTATCGGTAGTCGTTGAAGATGTGCTCGGCCGTCAGCAACTGGAAACTGCCATCGGGCAGCGCACGCGTGGTGTCCTTCAACCGGTAGGTGTAGTGACCACAGGTCCACAGGTCGAAATTGCGCATCTGGGTGCACAGGCAGGTCTTGTCCCAGACCTTGACCTTCTTGGCACCGGGATGCGCCGCAACTTCGCGGTTGTAGGCGTCGATGTACTGGCAGTGGCCGTTGGCATCGAGCAGGTAGCCGTAGGCTTCACAGTTGGGCCGGATGCCGTCGCCGATCGCCGGACTGTTCTTCAGCATGCGCATCGGGTAGCCGGTCGGCGAAATGCCATTGACCTCGATGTCGTCTTCGTCGGCCTTGAAGTATTCCTGCTTGATGTCATCGGGCAGGCCGCATTCCTTCGCCACGGTGAACCGCGTCGCGACCTGCACCGCCGCCGCACCGTGTTCAAGGAAGAGGGCCGCGTCGCCGCCCGTGAAGATGCCGCCGGCAGGAATCAGGGGAATGTCGAGCTTTTCGACAGCCAGCCAGGCCTGGATTTCTGCAACGATGGTCGCCAGATCGAACTTCGCCCAGTCCATGCCGAAGCCGAGGTGGCCGCCGGCGAGCGGTCCTTCGATGACGATGTAGTCCGGCAGCCGGTTGGTCCGTGCGCTCTTTTTCAGGAAAAGTTGCAGGGCACGCAGCGAGGAAACGATGATGCCCAGTTGGGCATCGCGAAAGCGCGGGTGATCTTCCATCAACGCAAAGGAACCGAGGTGCAGGCCGGCCGCCAGCGTAATGCCGTCGATGCCCGCATCGAGCGCCGAGCGCAACCGCACGCGCAGCGTTTCCCTTGGCGCGTTCATGGTCAGCTTTTCCATGCAGTTGATGAGGATCAGCCCATCGCCGCGCTTGCGTGCCATCGTGCGGCCCACGTGCATTTCAGTGGCCTCGGCGAGACGTGCGAGGTCGAACTGGACGTCCGACTTGTCATCGTTCGCGACGTTGTACTTGTACTGCCGCAGCTTGTCCTTGACGTACTTGGTGTCGTAGCGGCGGTCTGCCACCGTAGGCACCATCGCATCGGAAATATGACCGACACCACCAAGCCGCGCCGCCTCGAGCGCAAGGTCGGCCGTCGAGATATCCACCCCCATGCCGCCGATGACGATGGGCACCAGTTCCTGCTTGCCCAAGCGCAGGCGGAAATCATCCACGCTTTTCATTATCGCTATCCACACCACACTGGCCGGCGCATGCTGCGCGCATCCCAGTCTGTGGCCTAAGTTATAGGCTGCAATGATAGCCGATGCGGTCGGCGCAATTGTGCCGCCACGGACCTTTTTTATGCCGTCCCGCCAGCGCTGACTTTCTAGGATTCGAGCACGTACGTGCCCGGCGCATCGGCCAGTGCCGGGTAGGCCTTGTTGGCCAGCGGGCCCGGCTTGGCCAACTCGCCCGACTGGGGCTGGAGCCAGGCCATCCAGTCCGGCCACCAGCTGCCGGGGTGATGTGTCGCATGCTCGCGCCACCCGTCCGGATTATCGTGGCGCTCGGCCGGCGCAACCCAGTACTCCCGCTTGGGTGGATTCACCACGGGATTGACGATGCCGAGGATATGGCCGGAACTCGACAGCACGAAGCGCTTCGGCCCCGACACATAGTTGTTGATGCGGAACGACTGGCGCCACGGCGCGATATGGTCGTCCCCCGCGGTCACCGCATAGACCGGCTGGACGATGCGTGTCAGATCGATGAGCTGGCCGGCGACCTCCAGTGCATCCTTGCGGATCAGCTTGTTGTCGAGATAGAGATTGCGCAGATACCAGCCGTGCATGCGGGCCGGCATGCGCGTCGTGTCCATGTTCCAGAACAGCACGTCGAAAGGCGGCGGGGCTTCTCCATAAAGGTAGCCATGCACGACGTAGTGCCAGATCAGGCTGTTCGAGCGCAGCAGGCGGAAGGCTGAAGCCATCTCCTGGCCGTCGAGATAACCTTTTTGCTCCATCTTGCGCAGCAGGTACTGATAACTGCCTTCATCGAGGAATACCTCGATGTCCCCCGGCTTGTGGAAGTCCACCAGCGTGGTGAAGAAGCTCGCGCTGGCGATCGGCATATCTTTCGGCGCAAACCGGCAATTGGCCCAGGCCAGGTAAGTCGCCAAGGCGGTCCCGCCGATACAGTAACCCACTGCATTCACTTTCGCCGACTTGGAGATGCTGCGCACGGCCGCAACCGCCGCATCGATGCCCTCGGTGACGTAGTCGTCGAAACCGACGTCCGCCATCGCGGCATCGGGATTCTTCCAACTCGTGATATAGACATCGATGCCCTGGTCGAGCAAAAACCTGATCATGCTCTTCCGCGGAACCAAATCGAGGATGTAGAACTTGTTGATCCACGGCGTGACGATCAGCAACGGGACGCGATGCACTTTTGCGGCCGTCGGTGCGTAGTGAATCACCTCGAGCAGGCGGTTTTGCAGCACGACCTTGCCCGGCGTCGCCGCCAGATTGACGCCGACCTTGAAGTCGTCCGGACGCGTCATGCGGATATTGCCGGCCTGCAGGTCGTCGAGGAAATTGCGCATGCCACGGATCAGGCTTTCACCATTGGTGGCCGCCGCCTTCTGCATCGCTACCGGATTGGTCATCAGGAAATTGGTCGGCGCCATGGCATTGAGCCACTTCCGCCACCAGAACGCGGCGCGGCGCCGGTCCCGGCTGGACAGTCCGGGTGTCTGGAAGAGCATGTCCTGAATGTGGTGCGTGAAGGTCAGGTACCACTCCTTGGTCAGGTCCCAGGTAGCGGACTCCTGCCAGATCGGATCGGCGAACCGGGTATCGTCAGGATTGGGTTCCTCGACATCCCTGCTCGGCAAACCCAGCATGCGCTGCCAGGAATACCATTGCAGCCCCATCATGCGCGTCGAGAATTCCGTCGCCGCCTCGGCCAGTTCCTGGGGATGGGTCAGCCAGGCCCACTGGGCGTTAACCAAGGGCATGAATACCCCGAGCGGATCGACATTCGATTGCACGGTTTCATGAATCGCGCGAAACATGCGTTGCGGCGTGGCGGGGTTCGCCAACGATTTGTTCGAAGCCATGACTTGACCTCCCAATGCGCTATGATTGTGACAAGGTCCGCGGATTGAATGTTGACATGCGTCAATCCATTACACAGGAAACCGGAAGGAAGAGAAAATTATGTTCAAGCATATTCTGGTACCGACCGATGGCTCGCAACTCTCGCTGGAGACGGTCAAGCGTGCCATCAGCTTTGCTCGCGAGAACAGCGCCCACATCACCTTCTTTTATGCGAAGCCCGAATATCCCGTGGCCTTCTACGGCGAAGGCGCGCTGATCGACCCCACCACGCCGGAAAAATTCGCCAAGATGGCCGAACAACAGGCTTCAGACATTCTCGGTACCTGCGAAAAGCTCGCGGCAGCGGAGAACGTCAAAAGCACCGTTGCCTCAAAAACCAGTGACATCCCCTATGAGGCAATCATCGGTGCTGCCGAAGCTTCCGGCTGCGACCTGATCTTCATGGCTTCGCACGGACGCCGTGGCATCGGCGGCCTGCTGCTCGGCTCGGAAACCCAGAAAGTCCTGACGCACTCCAAGGTGCCCGTACTGGTCTATCGCTAGAAGTTGATGGCCCCCCACGCTCATAAGATCATTTCGCTGCCCCCCACGGGGGGGCAGCGCCTCTCTTGGGGCGCCCCGACGAGAGGCTAGTTTCGATGCTGAACCGCGCACTCACCATCATTCATGACGAACATCGCTCCCTCAGTGCGGTGCTCCACGGTTTGCGCTTCCTCGTCCGGGAAGCACTCAGCAAGGGCACTGCACTGGATTTCAAGTTGTTGTGGTCGATGATTTACTATATGGACGCCTTTTCGCAGCGTTTGCATGACCCGCGAGAGGAGGCTTACCTTTTTGCCCGCATCAAGGAACGCACAAGGGAAGCCGACGCAATCATTACCCAACTGGAACAGCAGCATGCGGAGAGTGTCGAACATCTGCGCAAATTGGAGCTGATGCTCGGCCAACTCGAGGCTGGGGTGCCAGGCAGCCTGGAAGCTTTTGCCCAGGCAGTCGAGCAGCACACCGAAGAGGCACGGCAGCACATGCAACTCGAAGAAAAGACCGTGATTCCGCTCGCCAAGAAATATCTCACCCCGGAAGACTGGATCAACATCGCCGAAGCCTTTGGCGAACACGGTGACCCGCGCTTCGGCGCCAAGCCGGAACACGAGTTTCGCGACCTCTTCACGCGCATCGTCAACCTCGCACCGCCGCCCATCGGCGTCGGGCCATCGCAGCACTAGTTAGCCCTTCCCAAGACAAAAAAAGCGGGGCTGCCGAAATCCATCGGCAGCCCCGCTTTGCATTGCGCAGGAAGGTCTACTTCTTGGCGGCGTTCCTGGCGTCTTCTTCCATGTGCTTCTTTGCGAACTTATAAATGTAGATGACAAAAAAGGTCGCGAAGCCGATGGTGAAAACACTCAGCAGTCCAATATCCGTGCTAAACAATTCCTTCAGTGCTTGCATGCCAGTTCTCTCCCCTAGTTGATGAAAAATCCTGATCAGCCCTTGGTCCCCGTGTCGGTCGTGCCGATCACCACTTCCCCTGTTGCCGGCAGCATGACACTGCCCATCACTCGCCAAGTCCTTTGCTCATCTTCGACAAGCACTAGCCAGTGTCCTGATGCAGGCAAATTCAATTTTCCGATGTAGAACTCTCCACTCGGCTTGAGCACCGATTTCTGGTCGATGCCAGCGCGCGTCGGGTGTGACAGCGTGATGTTCAGGGCGGCCGGCTTTTCATCTTGCCGGCTGGTCAGACGGATTTTCACCTGATCATCGGTCAGCCGCATGCCCGCGGAAATCCCCAGTTCTTCCGCACGCTTGCTCCGTGTCAGCGTTTCACCCGCAACCAGGCCCTGCTTGTAATAGTCTTCCGTGACCAGGCCATCGCTGCTCCGGATCGCGATCCACGCCGACACCAGCGCGGCGATGATCACGATGAACGGGCCGGACATCAGGAACCACGGCCACGGTTCCCGGTACCAGGGTTTGCTGTTCTGATTTGCGACAACGGTCATCGTCATGGTTTCCTTATCAAGGCATCAGGAACGTGGCTTTTTCATGCACCGACATCTTCTCGTTCCCTTCCGCTTTTACATCGAAGAAGATCGTATGCGAACCCTTTCCACCGGCTTCGGGCGGAACACGCACCGACAGAGCAAAGCTCTTGGTCGTTGCCGGCGCCACCTCGAGTTGCGCATCGCCTTCCAATTGGATTCCGTCAAGGCCGGTCACGCTCACTGCGTAACGATGCGCCTGCTCGGACACGTTCATCACCTGCAGTCGATAGACGTTCTCGATCACGCCACCTTCAACTTCGCGAGCCAGCACGCCACGGTCACGGATCACGTTCACGCGCAGGTCGGGCTTGTTCGCGATGCCCCAGATCAGGCCCAGCGTGATGCCGATCAGGATCATCGTATAGATAATGATGCGGGGTCGGACGATATGGCCAATGATTTCCTTGCGGCCCCAATGTTTCTCCAATGCATTTTCGGTGGTGTAACGAATCAACCCGCGCGGGTAGTTCATCTTGTCCATCACCTCGTCGCAGGCATCGATGCAGGCGGCACAGCCGATGCACTCGTATTGGAGTCCCTTGCGGATGTCGATGCCGGTTGGACAGACCTGTACGCAGATTTCGCAATCGATGCAATCCCCCTTGCCCACACTCTTGGGATCCACCCCCTTCTTCCGCTGGCCACGCGGCTCGCCACGCTCGGGGTCATAGGTGATCACCAGCGTGTCGGGATCAAACATCACGCTCTGGAAGCGTGCGTAAGGACACATGTAGAGGCAAACCTGCTCGCGCATGACACCAGCGAACAAATACGTCATGAGGCCGTAGAAGAAAATCCAGAAGGTTTCCCAGGGGCCGAGCGTCCACGACCAGAACTCGCCCCATAATTCATGAATCGGTGTGAAGTAACCGACCAGCGTGAAGCCGGTCCAAAGCGCAAACAAACCCCATGCGCCGAACTTCATGGCACGCAGGCGAATCTTGCGCGCATCCATCGGCGCCTTGTCGAGCTTGATCCGCGCGCTTCTCTCTCCTTCGATGACCTTCTCTATCCAGAGGAAGATTTCCGTATACACGGTCTGCGGGCAGGCATAGCCGCACCACAGGCGACCGGCCACGGCAGTGAACAGGAACAGCGCGTAGGCCGAAATAATCAGGATGATGGCAAGGAAGATGACATCCTGCGGCCAAAGCACCAGACCGAAGATATAGAACTTGCGATTGACGATGTCGAGTAGGACCGCCTGACGATCGCCCCACGGAAGCCAGGGCAGGCCGTAGTAGAGCAACTGGGTAAACCAGACCAGCGCCCAGCGCCAGTTGGCGAACAGTCCCGTAACGGACCGTGGATGGATTTTCTTACGGGATTTGTAAAGAGACTCCTGTTGGACTGCAGGGGTGGCAGTCGTGTTTCCGGAATTTTGCTGGCTCATTCTATCTTTGCGCTCAAGGGTTAAGGAGTTGCAGTTGCTCGCATTCACTGTACTACGTACAGGCTATCCCCTGAAATAACCCGTCTTGATTTCCGTCCGTTATTGCGTGTGCAATACCCCTGTTCGGGCGGATCATGCATGCCCGGCCTGAGTCAGGTCGGGCATGCATTGCTGCTATTTACTTTTGCTCGGCAGATACCGCCTCGGCCGCTGCAGGCGCAGTGGCCTCCGGCTTGTCGCCTCCGCCAAGTCCCCAAACATAGGCAGTCAGCAGATGAACCTTGGCTTCGCCAAGGAACTCTCCAAACGCGGGCATCTGGTTGTTGCGGCCCTTGGTCACCGTCTCGATCATGGTTTCCTCACGCGAGCCGTAGAGCCAGACCTTGTCGGTCAGGTTCGGGTAGCCGGCTGCTTGCATGCCTTTGCCGTCCGGGCCATGGCAGGCCGCGCAGGCTTGCGGGAAGAGTTCCTGGCCACGCTGGACGCGGATGGAATCAGCCGACAGACCGGACAGCGAACGGACGTAATGCACGACATCCTTAATCTGCTCGGCATCCATGTCGGGCTTGGTACCCTTCGGCGTCATGATGCCCATGCGACCAACCGCGATGGTTTCCTTGATCTTCTCGGGCGTACCGCCCCAGAGCCAGTCCCCATCCTTCAGGTTCGGGAAGCTGGGCTGGCCGCCGGCGTCACCGCCATGGCACTGCGCGCAATAGGTCTGAAACAGGCGCGCACCCATTTCCTTGGCTTCCGGATTGGCCGCGACGGCCATCACATCCTGCTTCAGGAACTGGTTGAACTTCGGGCCGTAGATCTGCTCCGCCGCCTTCATCTCGGCGTCGTACTGACCGCGCATCGTCCAGCCGAAACTACCGGTATTGTTGCCGAGCCCGGGATACAGGGCCAGGTAAACAATCGCGAACACGACGGTGATGTAAAACATCCAGCGCCACCAGTTCGGCAACGGATTGCTGTACTCCTCAAGGGTTTCATCCCATACGTGGCCCGTCACTTCGCCCGGCTTGAAAGTTGCCGAACCCTGCGTCCAGAGAAAAACCGCGCAGCCGATAACGCTGACGGCAACGATAACGACGACAAAAAGGTTCCAGAAACCAACCAGGTCGCCCGTATTATTGAAATCCATCACGAATTCCTTTCAGTTGTGCTGTTTGCCTGCATTTGTCTCCTCAGGCGCCGTGGCATCGTCTTCGAGGGGCAACCGTGCCGCCTCATCGAACGATTCCTTGCGCTTGGAGGAGTACGCCCAGATCACGATGGCGACAAACACTACAACCACCACCACCGTGAAGAGGGAACGCAGGTCGTTTTGATCCACTTGATTAGCGCGACTGCTTGAGTGCGAGGCCCAAGCCTTGCAGATAGGCGATAACGGCCTCGACTTCGGTCTTGCCCTCGAGCGCCTTGGGTGCGTCGGCAATTTCCTGGTCGGTGTAGGGCACGCCCACCTTGCGCAGCGCTGACATCTTGCCACTGATATGCGGATCCTTGAGCGGACGGTCCAGCCAATAATAGGCCGGCATGTTCGATTCAGGCACGACATCACGCGGATTCAGCAGGTGAATCTTTTGCCACTGATCGGAATACCGACCACCGACACGTGCCAAGTCTGGACCGGTACGCTTGGAACCCCACTGGAACGGGTGATCATAAACACTCTCACCCGCCACCGAGTAGTGGCCATAGCGCTCGGTCTCCGCACGGAAGGGACGGATCATCTGCGAATGGCAGTTGTAGCAACCTTCGCGGATATAGATGTCCCGACCGGCCAGACGCAGTGCGTCGTAGGGCTTGACCAGTTCGTTGACCGGTGTAGTCAGCGACTTCTGGAAGAATAGCGGAACGATTTCCAGCAAGCCGCCGATACTGACAACCAGCAAGGTCAGCACGATCATCAGCGTATTGCTGGTTTCGATTTTTTCATGCGTCAACATGATGATTTATCTCCCTTGCGATCAGTGTGCGCCGGCGGGGGCGAGGACTTTGGCGTCATCGACCGCCTTGCCACTGGCGATAGTCTTGAACATGTTGTAGGCCATGAGCACCATGCCGGTCAGGAACAACAAACCGCCAACTACGCGGATGGTCCAGAACGGATAGGATGCCTTGACCGACTCGACGAACGAGTACGTGAGCGTGCCGTCGGCGTTGGTAGCACGCCACATCAGGCCCTGCATGACGCCGGAGATCCACAGCGCAGCGATGTACAGCACGGTGCCGAGTGTAGCCAGCCAGAAGTGGACATTGATCAGGCGCACCGAATACATTTCTGCCTTGCCGAACAGGCGAGGGATCAGGTAGTACATGGAACCGATCGATACCATGCCAACCCAGCCGAGGGCACCGGAGTGCACGTGACCGACGGTCCAGTCAGTGTAGTGTGACAGCGCATTCACGGTCTTGATCGCCATCATCGGTCCTTCAAACGTGGACATGCCATAGAACGACAACGAGGTGATCAGGAACTTGAGGATTGGGTCGTCACGCAGCTTGTGCCAGGCGCCGGACAGGGTCATGATGCCGTTGATCATGCCACCCCAACTGGGGGCCAGCAGAATTAGCGAGAAGATCATGCCGACCGACTGGGTCCAGTCCGGCAGCGCCGTGTAGTGCAGGTGGTGCGGGCCAGCCCACATATAGGTGAAGATCAAGGCCCAGAAGTGCACCACCGACAGGCGGTAGGAATACACCGGACGACCGGCCTGCTTCGGCACGAAGTAATACATCATGCCCAGGAAAGCGGCGGTCAGGAAGAAGCCCACGGCGTTATGGCCGTACCACCACTGCACCATCGCATCCATAGCACCGGCGTAGGCGGAGTAAGACTTCGGCATCAGTACACCATTCTCGAACACCGGAATAGCCATGCTATTGAAGATGTGCAGGAGCGCGACGGCGATGATGTAGGCACCATAAAACCAATTCGCGACGTAGATGTGCTTGGTCTTGCGTGTGCCAATCGTGCCGAAGAAGACGACAGCGTAGGCCACCCAGATCACCGTAATGAGCAGGTCAATCGGCCACTCGAGTTCCGCATACTCCTTACCCTGAGTGAAACCCAGCGGCAGAGAAACTGCGGCGAGCACGATAACCAATTGCCACCCCCAGAACGTAAAGGCAGCCAGACCTGGGGCAAACAGCGTGGTATGGCAAGTACGCTGAACGACATAGTAGGACGTGGCAAACAGTGCGCAACCACCAAAGGCAAAGATAACCGCATTGGTGTGTAGCGGGCGCAGCCTTCCGTAGGACAGCCATTCGACGACGCTCAGTTCGGGCCAGACCAACTGGGAAGCAATGATGACGCCGACCAGCATGCCGACGATGCCCCAGATTACGGTCATCACGGCGAACTGGCGCACGACTTTGTAGTTGTAAGTCGCTTGCGATTGCATGATGGTTTTCACCTCTCTCATTAAAAAAACAAACCGGTTCCCCCCACTTATTTAGTCCCCTTGGAGGATGGGGGCGAAGGATACTTCACTATGTCTGCGGCAATTTGACTTAGGTCAACTTTTTTCAAAGACAATTTTATTTATGTGGTTATTTAACCACTCTAATGATATGGGTTAAGGCAAAAAAAAGGGTGCGCGAAACGCGCACCCCCAACCCCAACAGAGAGACTAACCGATAAATCCTGCGTTCGGCATGTACAACAGTCAAGCCCGAACGGAACGGAGCGAAGTATGTGACTGGCACCAATCAGGTGCTTTGATCTGCGTCAACAGATGCTCGCTTACCCGTTTGCTGCCCATCATCCTGAGGCGACAGATGTCGATCGTCATCCATCAGGATACGGTAGGCCGGACCTTCGAGGTCTTCCATCTGCCCGCTTTTCAGTGTCCACCAGAATACCCCGCCAATCACGAAGACCAGCAGCACGGACACGGGAATCAACAGGTAGAGGCTTTCCATATTCTCTTTACGCGACCTTCTGCAGCCGCAGGGCGTTCAACACCACGAGCAACGAACTCGCGGACATGCCGATGCCGGCCATCCAGGGCGTGATCCAGCCCGCCATGGCCAGCGGAATCGCCACGACATTATAGGTAAAGGCCCAGAGCAGGTTCTGGCGGATGATGGCCAGCGCCCGGCGCGCCAACACGACGCCATTGACCAAGTGCACCGGATCATCCGACAGCAGCACCACGTCGGCCTGCCCCCGCGCCAGTTCGGTGCCCCCGCCCATTGCCACCGAAACATGCGCCTGCGCCAGCACGGGCGCGTCATTCACGCCGTCGCCGACCATCGCCACGGTTTCGCCACGGGCCTGGACCTCACCCAGATAGGCATGCTTGCCCTCGGGTGTCATGCCGCCCTGATGGTCGTCGACACTCAACTCCTTCGCCACCGCAGCAACGGTCTGCGGTGCATCGCCGGAAAGGATGGTCAGCTTGACGCCCTGCGCGCGCAGTCCGTCGAGAGCCTGCATTGCGCCCGGCCGCAGGGCATCCGCGATGCGAAACCAGGCTTGCCAACCCATCGCGTCGCCCAGCGCAACCACACTGTCGCCTGCCGCCAGCCAATCGGCCATCTCTTCCGGCAGGGGTTGGCCGTGCAGTTCGGCAACGAACGCGGGTACGCCAATGCGCAGCGGCCGGCCATCGAGTTGCGCCTCGATGCCCTTGCCCGTCACGGCCCGCAAGTTCCTGACCGGTGCCGTCTCGCCAGCGCTGACTTTCAACAGCAGGGCCTTGCCGAGCGGATGCTCCGAGGCCTGCTCGAGCGCCCGCACGCGCGCAAAGACATCGGCTTCACCGTGGTCCGGCCCGACACGCCACGCCACGACCGAGGGCCGCCCCACCGTGAGCGTGCCGGTCTTGTCGAAGATCCAATGATCCGCCCGCGCCAGCGTTTCGATGGCATGGCCGCGCGTCACCAGCACCCCCTCGCGGGCCAGCGCACCCGTGGCCACCGTCAGGGCCGCCGGTGTCGCCAGTGACAGCGCGCACGGACAACTCACCACCAGCACCGCGACGAAGACCCACAGCGCCCGGTCGGGATCGGCATTCAGCCAGTAGAGTCCGGTTGCGAATGCCAGCGCCAGCAGCACCCAGACGAAGCGCATGGCGATGCGATCCGCCAACTGCACGAGCGCGGGCTTTTCCGCCGACGCCTGCTCCATCAGCCGACGGATCGAGGCGAGACGTGTCGCCTCACCCACTCGCTCGAGCTTCACGACCAGCGGGCTCGTGATATTCACGCTGCCCCCCGTCACCATATCGCCTACCACCTTGCGAATCGACCGACTCTCGCCGGTCAGCAGCGATTCGTCGCTGCTGCTCTCGCCCTCGATGATCTGCCCGTCTCCCGGGATCGTCTCGCCCGGCTTGACGCGCACGCAGTCGCCCGCGACAAGGTTCGCCACCGCCACGCGCTCCGCTTCGTCGGCCGGCCAATGCGGCAGCCGCTCGGCAAAAGCGGGAATCGCCTTGGCCATGGCCTCGACGCCGCGTGCGGCCTTCTGCCGTGCCATCATTTCCAGATAACGCCCGGTCAGCAGGAAGAAGATGAACATCGTCACCGAGTCGAAATACACCTCGCCCGCCGCCGTCAGCGTCGCCCAGACGCTGGCCAGGAAGGCGCTGCCCACGCCCAACGCCACCGGCACGTCCATGCCGACGCGGCGGAACTTGAGGTCGCGCCAGGCATTGGCGAAGAACGGCGCCGCCGAATACACCATCACCGGCAGCGTCAACAACAGGCTCGCCCAGCGCATCAACTGCTCGATGTCCAGCGTCATGTCGCCATCGGCCAGATACACCGGGATGGCGTACATCATCACCTGCATCATGCCGAAGCCGGCGACGAACAGGCGCCATTGCGCGGTGCGGCGCTCTTTCTGCGCGAGTTGCTCGGAACGCGTCACATCGTAGGGATGGGCGCGATAGCCGATGGCCTGGATCGCTTCGAGGATCGCTGACAGCTTCGTGACGTTTTCATCCCAGCGCACCCGCGCACGGCGGGTCGCATAGTTGATATCCACCGCCGTCACACCCGGCTGCTTCGCAATGTGCGACTCGTTGAGCCAGACGCAGGCCGCGCAGGTGATGCCCTCGAGGATCAGCGCCGCCTCGCGCTCATGTTCGCCGACCGGCCGGACGAAATTCTTCTGCACATCGGGGTGATCGAACAGCCCGAGCTCCTGCAGCGCTGCCGGCATCGCCTCGCGCGGCGACTCCGGCAAGGCATCGCGATGCTGGTAATAGTCGGCCAGTCCGTTGGCGACGATGGCCTGCGCCACGGCCTGGCAGCCGGCACAGCACATCGCGCGCGGCGCGCCCCCGATCTCGACGCAGAGATCAATCCCCTGCGGCACCGGCAGGCCGCAGTGATAGCAGTCGTGATCGTTCGCCAATTACGCCAATTACTTCGGCTGCATGCGGATCGCGCCGTCGAGGCGGATCACTTCGCCATTCAGATAGGGATTCTCGACGATCTGCCCGACCAGCGCAGCGAACTCGGACGGCCGCCCCATGCGCGGCGGGAACGGCACCATCTTGCCCAGCGCATCGCGCACCTCGGGCGTCATGCCCGCCATCATCGGTGTCTCGCAGATGCCCGGCGCGATCGTCATCACGCGAATGCCCATGCGCGCGAGGTCGCGCGCGATCGGCAGCGTCATGCCGGCGACACCCGCCTTCGAAGCCGCATAGGCCGCCTGGCCGATTTGCCCGTCGTAGGCCGACACGGATGCCGTGCTCACGATCACGCCGCGCTCGCCCTCGGCATTCGGCGCATTGCGCCCCATCGCTTCGGCCGCGAGGCGAATCATGTTGAACGTGCCCACCAGGTTGACGTCGATCACGCGTTTAAAGCTCGCGAGCGCATGCGGGCCTTCCTTGCCGACGGTCTTCTCGCCCATGACGATGCCCGCGCAGCCGACCAGCCCATGCACGGCACCGAAAGCCGCCAGCGTCGCCGCCACGCAGGCCTGCGCGCTGGGCTCGTCCGCGACATTGGTTTCGACGAAGCGCACCGACGCGCCGAGTTCCTTGGCCAGCGCCTCGCCGGCCGCCTTGTTGAGATCGGCAATCACCACCTTGCCGCCCTGCGCCGCCAGCAGGCGCGCCGCGCCGGCGCCGAGGCCGGAAGCCCCGCCCGTGACGATGAACACATTGTCCTTGATCTGCATGGCCACTCCCCTACCGTTGGTCAGGGGCGGAATTCTACAGGTTGAGACTCAACCGCCCTGCAGCATCGCCATCACCGGCGCGGTATCGGGCCGTACGCCCCGCCAGAGGAAGAACGACTCGGCCGCCTGCGCCACCAGCATGCCCAGCCCGTCCGCCACGCGTACCGCACCCAGTCGCCGGGCGTCGGCCAGGAACGGCGTCGTGCCCTTGCCATAGACCATGTCGTAGGCCAGCGCTCCGGGGCCAAACAATCCGTCCGGCAGGGACAAGCCCTCCCCGCCCAGGCTGGCCGAGGTCGCGTTGATGACCAGGTCGAACCGACCGTCAGCGAAATCGGCAAATCCACCTGTGGCTAACTCACCGAACGGCGCAAACTGTGTTTTGAGGACCACGGCCTTCTCTACGCTGCGGTTGGCGATCGCCAGTTGGGCCGGCCCCTCTTCAAGCAGGGGCAATACCACGCCGCGCGCCGCGCCGCCGGCGCCGAGGATCAGGATGCGCTTGTTCCGGAGCGCAAACCCCAGCCGGTCACGGATGTCGCGCACCAGCCCGATGCCGTCCGTGTTGTCGCCGAAGACGCCATCGGAATCAAAACGCAGCGTATTCACCGCCCCGGCGAGCCGCGCCCGCTCGGTCGGCTTGTCCGCCAGTGCGAGGGCCTCCAATTTGAACGGCACCGTGACATTCATGCCCTTGCCACCGGCCTGCCGGAAAGCCCCCACCGCGGCGCGGAATCCATCCAGCGGGCCGAGGATCGCCTCATAGGCGATGTCCTGCCCGCACTGGCGGGCAAAGGCCGCATGGATCACAGGGGATTTCGAATGGGCAATGGGGTTGCCGATGACGGCATAGCGGTCGGTCATGGCTGGAAATCGGATTGTGTTAACAGGCTCAACTACCCGACATCGGCAAATCCTTGAGCAATGCCGGCAGGGCGGTTTGCACCGTATCCCACACCACTTCAACATTGATCTCGAAATAACCGTGTGCGATACGGTTACGCATGCCTTTCATGCTCCGCCAAGGAATATCCTCATGGCGCCCGGTGAAGTCGGAGTGATCCTGCAACAATTTGGTTGCGGCTTCGCCAATGATGATCAGGTTCATGACCACAGCTTGCTGCGTTCGCGTATCGGCAAGAAAATCAGCCTTGCTCATTCCCTCCACATAGGCACAGGCAGTTGTAGCGGCTTGGCGTATGTGCTCAAGGTAATCCAGCAAGCGGCTCTCGTTCATATCGGCCGTGCTTCGGCCAGCACCCTGGCCCGAAACTTTCGCGGCAAGTCCTCAGGTGTCAACACATCGACGGTAACGCCAAGCAGGTCTTCGAGTTCAACTTGCAAGCCACCAAGATCGAATAACGTTGCGCCGGGCAAGGCATCGACCAGCAGGTCAAGATCGCTACCCTCAACATCCGAACCTTTCAACACCGAACCGAACACGCGCGGATTTGCCGTGCGATAGCGACACACCGTCGCACGGACAATTTCACGTTTCTCATCAAGTGCGGTAGAAGGTCTCATGCGGCCTGATGATGTCGAACAATTGACGAAAAATCAACAAGCTCATTCCCGCACTGGCGGGCAAAAGCCGCATGGATTGCAGGGGATTTGGAATGGGCGATGGGGTTGCCGATGACGGCGTAACGGTCGGTCATGGCAAAAATCATACGCGAGCGCTGCACACCGATCCATGCCGTCCCGCCAGCCCTGACTTTTCAAAGGCTTACCTTTCGCATCTCAGCCTTTCGTTGCATAAACCCCACAACGGTGCGCCCGCCACCGGGGCAAAGGGTGTTTCAGGCTGGCCGAAACGATTGCATCTGGGAAAATGTCGCCAGCTTCCAATCAAGGGAGTACCAGCGGAATCAGTGACGAACCACGTGGAATCATTGAAACCGCAATCTTCAAACGTAAAGGAGATTTACTCATGCAAAAGAAAATCATCGCCCTGGCAGTTGCTGGTCTGATGTCCGGCGCCGCCTTCGCGCAGTCCAATGTCACCATCTACGGCCTCGTTGATATGAGCTACCTGCGCACCAGCAGCTCGGACACCGGCGCCTTCCAGACCCGCAACGCGCTGGACACCGGCTCCCAGTCAGGTTCCCGCCTCGGCTTCAAGGGCGAAGAAGCCCTTGGCGGCGGCAACAAGATTGGCTTCCTGCTCGAGACCGGTCTGGCCGTTGATACCCAAAGCACCGGCATCTTCAGCAGCACCAACCGTCAGTCCTTCCTGTATGCCGCTGGCAGCTGGGGTACCGTGGCTGCTGGCCGTCAGTACACCCCGCAGTTCAACATGCTGGCCGCCATCGACCCGTTCGGCGTTGGCACCTCTGGTGACGCACTGTATGGCCGTGGCGTGTATGTCATGGGCACGGCTGTTGCCCCGACGACCATCCGTCTGGACAACCTGTTCGCCTACGTTTCCCCGAACTTCGGCGGCCTGACCGTCACCGCCGGCTACACCGCCAATGGCGTGGGCGATGAAAATCACACCGCTACTGGCGCCCAAAGCGCCAACTACAAGATCTGGGCGATCAACCCGGTCTATGCCAATGGCCCGATCTACGCTGCCCTGAACTACCACAAGGTCAAGCAGGATTCCACCGGCCTGGATAACGGTGTGTGGGATATCGGTGGCACCTACAACTTCGGCGTTGTGAAACTGGCTGCTGTCATTGGCCAGAACAAGGCGACTTCGACTGCCGTCACCGACGAGGCGAAGGCTAAGCAGTGGCTGTTGGGTGCGACCGTTCCGGTCGGTGCTGCCGGCAACGTGCTGGTTTCCTATGCCCGCAACAAGATCGAAACCGCCAAGGCCAACAAGTGGGCGCTGGGCTACACGCATGACCTGTCCAAGCGTACCAACCTGTATGCCGTCTATACCAAGATCAGCACCAACGACGATGCTGAAGGTTTCTTCTCGACCAACGGCGCTTCGGGTGCCTGGAGTACCGCCACGGGCGACTTCACCAATACCGGCAAAGACTACACCAGCGGCCTGAACATCGGCGTGCGTCACAAGTTCTAATTCAAGCTTCACCTGAGTTAGTTGAAACGGCCGCCTTCGGGCGGCCGTTTTTATTGGGTGCAGCGAAAGTCAGCGCTGGCAGGACGGCAACTGATGATGTCAGAAAAGAAAAAGGGCTTCCGGGTTTCCGGAAGCCCTTTTTTTATTTCTTTGGTCAGGGCGGAGAAATTTGAACTCGCGACCGCTTGCACCCGACCCCTTGCACCCCATGCAAGTGCGCTACCAAACCACAACGCCCTAACTAACTTGCTTACTAACAGACTGGTCTATATACTAGTCGCAATCCACGAGGAGATTAATATGACCATGCTTATCGAGGTTGGGGCCTATGAGGCCAAGACCCATCTTGCCGACTTTCTGCGTAAGGTAAAAGGGGGCGAAACCTATCGGATCACCCAGCGCGGAGAGCCGGTGGCTGACCTTGTCCCCGTGGCAACGCAAGGAAAACAGTCTGCCGCAAACGCCGCGACAAATATGAAAGCCTTCATGAAGGGGCACTCCCCCATGAGCGATGTCGATACTCGCTCGCTCATTGAAGAAGGCCGTGACTGATGCGCTTCGTGATCGACAATTCGGTGACCATGCGCTGGCTGTTCGGCGATGGTAGTTCGGCGGACATCCAGTACGCAGAAGAAGTCCTCGGCCTGTTCGAGACGCCTGGCACAGTGGCTCACGTACCCGCTGTGTGGCCACTTGAAGTTGGCAATGTCATTGCCCGCGCGGAAGCCAAGGGACTGTTGCAGGAAGCACGCAGCGCCGCATTTCTCGCGCTGCTCCGCGACATGGCGATCGAGGTTGATGCCCGCTCGACTGCCTTTGCATTGACTGATACGCTGCAACTGGCCCGACGCCATGGCTTGTCGACTTACGACGCCTCCTATCTGGAGATTGCCCTGCGCGAAGGCCTGCCCTTGGCGACAAATGACATGACCTTGCGCAAGGCCATCAAGAAGGCAGGTGGCAAGCTCGCTTGCGATTGAAAACTCGGCGCTGGCAAGACGGCACCCGAATTGAAAAAGGGTTTCCGGGAAACCGGAAACCCTTTTATTTTCTTTGGTCGGGGCGGCGGGATTCGAACTCGCGACCCCTTGCACCCCATGCAAGTGCG
>CAZTWA010000002.1:0-33153 GCA_964617225.1 uncultured Methyloversatilis sp. | reverse complement strand
GCCCGGCAGTCGATACGCAAAAGTCAGCGCTGGCGGGACGGCTCATCGAGAAATCGCTTGCTTACTCGAGCACCGTCGATCAGGTCGTGACGCGTGACGAGGTGCCTGCCGCCGTCGCCCGCTATCTGGCGGGCCTGAACCTGCCGCCCCAGGCCGCCGCCTGGCCTGAACTTGCCCGACTGGATTGGTCGGGTTCGGGCGTGGCGATCGAGGCACGCGGCGCACAGGATGCCGACCTCGTCGGCATCACCGGCTGCTTCTGCGCCATTGCTGAAACCGGCACGCTGATGCTCTGCGGCAGCCCGAATGCGCCCGCCACCGTCAGCCTGCTGCCCGAAACCCACATTGCTGTCGTGCCGGCCAGCCGCATCGTCGCGGGCATGGAGGAGGGCTTCGCGTTGGCCCGCGCCGAACTGGGCCAGTTGCCCCGGGCGGTCAACTTCATCTCCGGGCCATCGCGCACCGGCGACATCGAGCAGACCATCGTATTGGGCGCCCATGGCCCCTACCGCGTACACCTGATTCTGCTGATTAACGAATAGGCGTTGTCAACCTGTCCCAAATAGGCGGCGTTATTGTCTCCAGTACCATCACAACACGGAGAACAGCGCATCATGTACGCCCGCATTCATTTCGTCAGTCCCGGCTCGCGCGAAAAGTATTCCTGGGTTATCGATACGAACCGCGAGACCGTCGATCACTGGCAGCACGCCCATCCCGAAGCCGAGGAGTTGGTCGTTACCCCCCTCGATGACCATGAGGGTCTGGAAGCGCTGTATTGGCAGAAGTGCTTGTATCACGATGTCTTTTTCGAGCGGTCGGCCTGCCCTGAAGTGCGTGCGACCGGCCAGGCTGAGTTGATGGAAATCCTCGAGTTGGCCGGCCGCCTGGCCAAGGGACGCGCCAGCGAACTGTGGAACCGCTGCATGGAATTCCGCTTCGGCTGTGACCCCGTCGCCAGGATCGAATACGGATACCGTCGACCGACGTGACGCGCTGCCAGCTCCTTGGCTTGCTCTTGTTGCCGCTGGGAGTCACATGGACTCAGGCGGTTGTGGCCGGCGGGACGATGGCGGAAACCATGCCGTCCTTGACGCCCGAGTTGCAGGCGCGAATCGCACAGGCAGACTTGACCGCCGGCGAGCGCTATTTCGAGCGCAAATGTTCACAGTGTCATGATGGCGGGAAGAAGGGTGGTCATGCCAAGGGGCCGTGGTTATGGAACATCATGGGGCGCAAGGCGGGTACGATTCCCGGCTTTCCCTTCTCCGCTCCGATGAAACGTGCTGGCCACATCTGGAACTTTGCGACGCTGGATTATTACCTCGCCGATACCGAACGGGCTGTGCCCGGCCGTGAGATGAATTTTGTCGGCATCGGCGACGAACAACTGCGCGCGAACGTGATTGCCTACCTGCGCACCCTCAGCGACGCCCCTACCGAACTTCCTTAGGTTCTCGCCCTTGTGCGCCAATCGCTGGCGTAAGCCTTGTTCTGCCTAGATCAGCAGCAAAGCAATGGCGCTGAACGTCACGATCTCAAGCCATGCGCCATATGGCGCGGCGACATGCCAAACGCTTACCGACTCAACTGATGGGTGGATATAACCCACTCAGGGTGTGGTCTGCGGCAATGACTCGGAGCGATAAATCCAGCCGCGCCGGATCATCCATTTCTCGATCTCGACACCCATAAACACGACCGACGACATGGCGAGGCAGAAGGCCAGTTCGCTGATGCTCAGTGGCGCGGTCTTGAAAATCAGGTTGAACCAAGGTACGTAGATAATCAGCAACTGCAGCGCGAAGGTAAACAACAAAACCCAGGCCAGGGACCGGTTTGACCAAAGCCCTTGCGTGAACAGCGAGTCGCGCTCGGAGCGAATCGCGAGGACATGGCCAAGTTGTGACAGCGCGAGCACGGTGAACACCATGGTCTGCCAGTGCCCGTTGCCGGTATGGATTGCCCACGCCTGGGTGAAGATCGTTGCTGCGCCCATCAACAGGCCGACCCACAGGATGTGCTGCCACATGCCGTGCGCAAAAATGCTCTCGGACGGGGGGCGTGGCGGCCGTTGCATGACACCGTGCTCCGCGCGCTCGGTCGACAGGGCCAACCCCGGCAGGCCATCCGTGACCAGGTTGATCCAGAGGATATGGATCGGCAACAAGGGGATCGGCAGCCCGAGGAAGGGGGCAAGAAAGATCGTCCAGATCTCGCCCGAATTGCTGGTCATGGTGTACTTGATGAACTTGCGGATGTTGTCGAAGATCCGCCGGCCTTCGCGTACCGTCCGCACAATGGTTGCGAAATTGTCGTCCAAGAGGGTCATGTGCGCCGCTTCCTTGGCGACATCGGTGCCGGTGATGCCCATGGCGATGCCGATATCGGCGCGCTTTAGTGCCGGCGCGTCATTTACCCCGTCGCCCGTCATGGCCACGAACTCACCCTGCGCCTGAAGCGCCTGCACGATCCGGATTTTGTGCTCCGGCGCGGCGCGTGCATAGACACGCACCGTGCGCACGTGCCGGGCAAACTCTTCATCCGACATTTTTGCCAACTCGGCGCCGGTCAATACCTCGCTTCGTTCACTGAGCAGGCCGAGGCGTCGCGCGATGGAGCGTGCCGTTTCCGGATGATCGCCGGTAATCATCACCGGCACGATGCCGGCGCTCACGCAATCAGCAATGGCCGTGGCGGCCTCGTCACGTGGTGGATCGAGAAGGCCGGCGAGCCCAAGGAATTCAAGTTCAGTCTCGACATGCTCGGACTCGATCGGTGGTGCCGCATCGAAGCGACGACGGGCAAAAGCCAGCACGCGCAGGCCGTCGGCGGCCATTTGCTCGGCAACCGCCAAGATCGTGTCACGCTCGATCGGGCGCGACCCTTCAGGACGGTATTGGGCGTGACAGATCGACAGAATCTTCTCGGGCGAGCCTTTGACGTAGGCAATCAGGGTTTCTCGCGTGGCATCCGGACGGTGCAGGGTGGTCATGCACTGGCGCGCCGCATCAAATGGCAGCTCGGCAACCCGCGGTTGTTGCTCAAGCAGTTCGCTGGCCACGAAACCGGCGTCGTGAGCCGTTTCGAATAATGCCACTTCGGTTGGGTCGCCCACCGATACGCCGGCATGATCTACATGCGTGTCGTTGTTGAGTGCCATGGCCGTGAGTAATTCGGCCAGCACCGGGTCGTCCGGTGTGGTCAGCGGCGGCGGGCTGCGCTCGCCGCCGGCTAGGGATATCTCCTCGACGCGCATGCGGTTGAGCGTGAGCGTGCCGGTCTTGTCCGAGCAGATGTAGGTCACCGACCCGAGTGTTTCGACTGCCGGCAATTTGCGGATGAGCGCCTGGTTCCGCACCATCTGGCGTGCACCGAGCGCCAGCGCCACGGTGACCACCGCTGGCAGCGCTTCGGGGATTGCCGCCACTGCCAGGCTGATGGCGGTGAGGAGCATCAGCAGCACCGGTTCGCCGCGCAACACCCCGGCGACAAAAATCACGGCACACAGTGCCAGCACGACGATCGCCAACGCTTTTCCGAAACGCGCCAGCCTTTTCTGCAAGGGGGTCTTGTTCTCCTCGCCGGTCTGCAACATCTGTGCGATACGGCCGAGTTCGGTAGCCATGCCGGTCGCCGTGACGACGCCGCGCCCCCGCCCATGTACCACCAGCGTGCCCTTGTAGACCATGGTGAAGCGGTCACCGAGGGGAGCGTCCTGTGCGACGGATGCGTCGGCCAACTTGCGCACCGCCGCCGATTCGCCCGTGAGTGCGGCTTCCTGGGTCTGCAGCGCGGCCACCTCGAGCAGGCGCACATCGGCCGGCGCGACGGCGCCGGCGTCGAGCAGTACGATGTCACCCGGCACCAGTTCTTGTGTGGGGAGGCTGTGTGAGCGACCGTCGCGCAGCACGTGCGCCAACGGCGCGGCCATCTGGCGCAAGGCGGCAATGGCAGCCTCGGCACGGTATTCCTGGATAAAACCCACCACGGCATTTAGCACGACAATCACCAGGATCACGATCGTATCGGTGACATCGCCGATCATTCCCGATACCACGGCGGCGATCAGCAGCACCGCGATCATGAAATCGGTGAACTGGTCGACGAGCATGCGCAGCGGCCCGCGTCGTCGGCCTTCGACGAGCGCGTTCGGTCCATGCGTCGCAAGGCGCGCGGCCGCTTCAGAAGCGGTCAGGCCATGAACCGGATCGGCGCCCAGGGCGCGCAGGATTTCTGCGGCGGGATGTGCATGGGCAGGCAGGGCATCATGCGGTGTCTTCATTCGCCGTGCAGATAAAGCAGCAAAGTGTTCAGCAGATACAGCGAGAAAATCATCAGGCTCGTCCAGCCCATGATGTGTAGCAACCGCTCGCGTGGCCGGAACAGGAGCCCGATGATCGCCACCCCGTTCATCATGATGGCGGAGAGTGCCGACAGGCCGTGCAGTGGCGAGACGTCCGCGAGGATCGGGCCCTTGAGATACAACAGGTCATCCACAGCCACGAGCAGTCCGTTAAACAGGTTGCTGCCGAGCAGGTTGCTGACCGCCATGTCGAGG
Organism: uncultured Methyloversatilis sp.; assembly: GCA_964617225.1. Lineage (GTDB taxonomy): Bacteria > Pseudomonadota > Gammaproteobacteria > Burkholderiales > Rhodocyclaceae > Sulfuricystis. Next base: position 28,592 of record CAZTWA010000002.1, on the reverse strand, counting down.
GCGCCGATGCGCAACGCCGAAATCGTCACCACGGCTTCCGGCAAGGAAGTGGCGACCGCCACGAACAGCGTGCCGACGAAGGTCTGATGCCAACCCATGGACTCGGCCAGGGCCTTGCCCACAAAAGGCAACCAGATGCCGGCGGCCACGACGGTGGTGGCCGCGCCGGCATAACGCCAGATGGCTTGACGCAGGCTGATATCGGGGTAGCGTTCGGCACGTTCCTCGGTATAAGCCGCATGCTCGGCGCGCTCGTAACGGAACACCGTGCGCATCGCCACGGCATAGATCAGCACGATCACCACGCTGTATGCGCCCAGGTGACCAATATTGACCTGCGGCGCGCGGTTGCCGAGCAGCAGGTTGAAGCCGATAAATCCAAGCAGCAGCACACCGAACCCGGCTGACAGAATGTGGCCGCGGCTTGCGCGGCTGAACACCGATTCCTGGCGCATGATGATGTCGAGAATGGTCAGCAGCAACAGGTTGAACACGCAACTGCCGAGGATGTCGCCGAGCGCGAGGTTCGGTGCGCTGGCCAGGACCACCGCGCTGGCACCGGTGACAAGTTCCGGCAGCGAGGTGACCGTGGCCAGCAGTACCAGTCCGATCCAGGTGCCACCGAATCCGGTCTTGTCGGCAATCACATCACCGTAACGTGACAAGAAAGTGCCGGCAATGGTGATGAATAGGGCGCACAGGGCAAAAGCCAGCCAGGCAGCGAGTGGGGTAGAGAGAATCACTCGGTCTCCTATCAGGCCCCTCCAGAATGAAGGGGACACGCAAAATACTAACAGGTCGGGCGCGGGGCTATTTGATCTTGGACAACAGGGTGCTCAAGCGATGTTTTGGTGGATATTGCCGAACCCCATTCCACACCGCGTCATCGCATCTGCAGATGAAGGCCCACGTGGAGGAAAAAGGCTGCCCTCAGATAGTTTGGCGACCCCCTCCCAGTCAGGAGCGCCCATCGGCAGGATCGGAATTCTGTGGCGGCAGTGGCGGTAGCGGCCGGCTCATTTCGTAAAGCACGATGGCGGCACTAACGAAAAAGAAGGTGGTTGCGCCCAAACTGGCGGTGATGACGGGCTTGCCCCCAGTTTGCCAGAACCAGAGGGTGGCACCGAAGGTCAGGAAGCCGCAGGTCAGGCTACCGCCGGCGCAGATCAGCGCAATTGTCTTGCCGATGCCGCGGCGAAGGGTAGGTGGGTTCATGGTTTGCTTTCCTCATGGGGTGTCTTGACTTGGCCTGCGGCGACATAATACTGGCGCAGCGAAGCATAGCGCCGCGCGCGCGCGGCGCGGACCTGGGCGATAGCGTGCTCCATGGGGAAACCGATCTGGGTGAGCGTTTCCGCCGCGATCATCAGGCTGCCCTCGAGCACTTCGGGGATCACCTCGGTGGCGCCAGCGTCCTTCAGCTTCGCGACTGACGATTCGTCTGGTGCGCGCACGACCACTGGAATGTCGGGCCGGCTTTCGCGTACCTTGCGCACCACGTGCTCGGCAGAATTCGTGTCGGGATAGGCAACCACCAGCGCGCGTGCGCGAGCGAGCCCGGCGGCCTGCAGGACTTCGCTGCGGTCGGCGCTGCCGAAGACGAGTTTTCCGCCCGAAGGGATGGCACGATTGAGTTGCTGCGGATCGACGTCGAGCGCAAGGAATGGAATGCTCTCCGCGGCGAGGAATTCAGCGATGCGGCCGCCGGTGCGTCCGTAGCCGCAGATGATGACATGTTGATCCATGGCGAATCCGGCAACGGCGATGTCGTGGATCGCCTTCGCTTGGTGTGCCCAGTCGCCATGGACCATCTGCCCGGTAACCTTGACGGCGCGGTTGATCAGCAGCGGTGCGACGAACATCGAGATCAGCATCGCTGCCAGCGTGACCTGGAAGACATCCTTGGCGATGAGGTCCAGTTCGTAGGCCAGACCGATCAGCACGAGGCCGAACTCGCCGGCCTGCGCGAGCTGCGCCGCGGTACGCACGGCGACATTGAGCGGGCTTTTCGATGCCAGGGCGATCAGCAGCACGACGAGGCCCTTGCCGCCAACCAGCAGCAGCACCGCGAGCAGCAGGCGGTGGATGTTCTCGAGCACAAAGCCGATGTCGAGCAGCATGCCGACCGTGACGAAGAACAAGCCGAGCAGGATGTCGCGGAAGGGCCGCACATCGGCCTCGACCTGGTGGCGATATATCGTCTCCGAAATCAGCATGCCGCCGACGAAAGCACCGAGGGCCAGCGACAGGCCGGCACGATCGGTGGCATAGGCCAGACCGATCACCACCCACAGCGTGGCGAGCACGAACAACTCTTCCGAGCGCTGGCGCGCCACCGCGTCATAGAGACGGCGGATCCAGCGCTGGCCGACCCAGATCATGATCGCCAGCACGATGATCGCTTCCGACAAGGCGATCGCCAGGGATCGCGGCAGGTCGTCGGTCGGGTGGGCCAGCGCGGGAAAGAGGATCAGGCAGGGCACGACGGCGATGTCCTGGAACAGCAGCACGCCCATCGTCTGACGGCCCGACCGCGAGTGCAGCTCGAAGCGTTCCGAGAGCATCTTGGCGACGATGGCGGTCGAGGACATCGACACCGCGAGACCAACGGCGAGGCCGGCGCGCCAGCCTTGGCCGTAGCCGAACCAGGTGATCAACGCGGTACCGGCGACGGTGACCGCCATCTGCGCCGCACCGAAGCCGAACACCAGTTCGCGCATCGCCTTGAGGCGCGACATGCTGAATTCGAGGCCGATGGAAAACATCAGGAACACCACACCGAATTCGGCGATCGCTTCGACCTCGTGGTTTTCCTTGAGAATGGCAAAGCCATGAGGCCCAAGCAGCAGGCCGACAGCCAGGTAAGCCAGCATCGCCGGCCCCTTGAAGCGGCGCGTCAGGGCCAAAGCGGCGACGGCAGCAGTCAGCAGGAGAAGAAGGATGAAAAGATTGCCGTACACGGAATCCATCATACCCGCGACAACCGTATTGCTTGTGGGGCATTCGAATAGAATCAGCAGCAATTTGAATGTGCGGTTGCCGCAAATTGCAACCGCATGAATCTCGCTCAACCGTGGAGGTCGACATGTTCGGATTGCGCCTGCGTCTCGCCGTGCTGCTCGTGTTTTTCGCCAGCCAGCTCTCGGGCTGCGGCTACAACCAGATCCAGATCAACGACGAGGCGGTGAATGCCGCCTGGTCCGAAGTGCTCAACCAGTACAAGCGCCGCGCCGACCTGATTCCCAACCTGGTTGCCGTCGTGCAGGGCTATGCCGCGCACGAGAAGGAAGTCCTGACGAAGGTGACCGAGGCACGCGCGAGCGTCGCGGGTATGAAGGCCACGCCGGAACTGGTCAACGACCCCGCCGCTTTCGCCAAGTTCCAGCAGGCGCAGGGCGAACTCGGCTCCGCACTGGCGCGGCTGCTGGTCGTCGCCGAGAACTACCCGCAACTCAAGGCCGACGCCAACTTCCGCGACCTGCAGGCGCAGGTGGAGGGTACCGAGAACCGCATCACGGTCGCGCGCAACCGCTACATCAAGGCGGTGCAGGACTACAACGTCGGCGTGCGTACCTTCCCGAACAACCTGACGGCAATGCTGTTCAGCTACAAGCCCAAGGCCAATTTCACCGTCGAGGACGAGAAGGCCATCGCCACGCCGCCGACCATCCGCTTCGACGCGGCGCCCGCGCAAAAGTAAATGCGACGTTGGCTGGCGGCCATCGCAACCCTGTGTTGGGCCGCCCTGAGCCTAGGTGCGCTGGCGGCTGACGGCGTCGTCCCGATCCCGCGCCTGGCAGCGCGTGTCACCGACCTCACCGGTACGCTGACGCAACACCAGCAGGCGCAACTGGAGACCCAGTTGGCCAGCCTTGAGCGCGACAAGGGCGCACAGATCGCCGTGCTGCTGTTGCCGACTACGCAGCCCGAATCCATCGAGCAATTCGGCATCCGGTTGGCCGAGGCGTGGAAGATCGGTCGCAAGGGCGCGGACGACGGGGTCATCGTCATCATTGCAAAGAATGACCGGGCCGTGCGCATCGAGGTCGGTTACGGACTCGAAGGCGCGATTCCCGACGCGGTGGCGAAACGCATCATCGAGGAGCGCATTACGCCGCGTTTCCGCGAAGGCGACTTCTTCGGCGGCCTGCAGTCCGCCGCGGGCGCGCTGGGCCGGATCATCAGCGGCGAGGCCCTGCCGGCACCGTCTGCCAGCCATCCGCCGGCGGATGGCGACTGGCCGATCATCGTCCTGTTCGTGCTGACGATGCTTTCCCGCTGGGCACGCGCCCTGTTCGGCTTGCTTGGATCACTTGCCGCTGCCGGCCTGGCGGGTGCCCTCGCCTGGTGGATCTTCAGTTCCTGGTTCGCCGCTGCGGGCGCCGCGTTGTTCGTGTTCTTCATGTCGTTCGCCACCGGCGGCGGGCGATCGGGGTGGCATGCGGGCGGGGGCGGGTTTTCCGGCGGTGGCGGAGGCGGGTTCTCGGGCGGTGGCGGCGGCTTCGGCGGTGGCGGCGCGTCGGGACGGTGGTGACATGAACCTGCGACGACTCTTCGCACATTTGCTGACACCGGGCTGGCAGGCCTTGCGCCGGTTTCCGCCGGACTTGCGCGATGAAATCGCGGCCGCGGTAGCGGCTTCCGAATCACGGCATCGCGGCGAACTGCGGGTGGCCATCGAGGGGCCGTTGCCGCTGGGCGACCTGTTGCGCGATCTGTCGCCGCGCGCGCGAGCCGTACGCCTGTTCGCCAAGCTGGGCGTTTGGGATACCGCGGAGAACAGCGGCATCCTGATCTACCTGCAGCTCGTCGATCACCGCGTCGAAATCCTCGCCGATCGCGGCATCGCGGCAAAAGTGCCGCAGGCGGCCTGGGACGCGCTTTGTCACGATCTCGAAGTTGCAATGCGGGCCGGGCAATGCCGCGCGGGCGTGCTGGCCGCGATCGAGGGCGCCACGCGGCTGCTGGCCGAGCATTTCCCCGCGGCGCACGACAACCCGAACGAATTGCCGAACAAGCCGGTCCTGCTGTAAACCCGCAGCGGTTACGCCGGCCGGCGTGCCGTCCCGCCAGCGCTGACTTTAAATGGCCGGACTAGGGCTGGACTACTTGACCAGCGTGACGGGCAGTTGGGTTGCGTGCAGGACTTCGGTGGTGACCGAGCCCATCAGCACGCCGCTGATCGCACCCAGGCCGCGCGTGCCCATGATGATCTTTTCGCAGCCCTGGTCGGTGGCGAACTGGGCAATGGTTTCGGCGATCGGACCGATCAGCACGGTCGGCGTGTAGGGCATGCCGGCCTGGTCGAGCACGGCGCGCACGGGAGCGAGCGCGTCGCCGCCCCGCGTTTCCTGCATCGCCTCGATTTCGCTGGCGCGCATGTGGCTACGGATCTCCGGGGCGTCGATCGGCTCCTGGACATTGAGCAGAAAAACTTCGTGGCCGTCACATGCCTGGAGCAGGGCGACCAGATGCTTGGCGGCACGCACGGCGTGCTCGGAGCCATCGACGGGGAGCAAGATTTTCATGAGACGATTTCCTTGGTTTTCTCTGTTCGTACTGGGTAAAGTGTAGCGAATCTTCCCGTGCCTTAGTCAGGTTTTGTAAGTCGAATGTTAGAATTGCCCGCAAAAAAGCCGTGGAGAAACCGATGCCTTCCTTGTTCGATGCACGCGGGCAACGCTTGCTGATTGCCCTTGCCGCCCTGTTGTTCGCGCCGCTGGCCCTGGCCGCCGGTGGCGAAGGCCCGACCGTGGCCGGCATACCGGTCGACTTCATCCTGTTCGGCCTGACGCTGCTCGGCGTCGCGCTGTTCCACCATTATGTCCTGCAGGTTGCGCTGACCGGCCTCGCGTCGATCGCCACCTACAAGATCCTGTTCACCGGCTTCAAGACGGGCGAGGGCGTCGCCGGCTTCGGTGCGCACATGGCCCACGAGTGGGTGCTGATCGTCAATCTGTTCTGCCTGCTGGTCGGCTTCGCGCTGCTGGCGCGGCACTTCGAGGATTCGGGCGTGCCCGAAGTCCTGCCGAAGCTGCTGCCGGAGGGCTGGCTTGGCCCCTTCGCGTTGCTGGGCCTCGTCTGGTTCATGTCCGGCTTCCTCGACAACATCGCCGCGGCGCTGATCGGCGCGACGGTCGCCGCCAGTGTGTTCAAGCGCAAAGTGCATATCGGCTACCTTGCGGCCATCGTCGCCGCCTCGAATGCCGGCGGCGCCGGCTCGGTCGTCGGCGACACCACGACGACCATGATGTGGATCGACGGCGTCTCGCCGCTCGACGTGGTCGAGGCTTACCTGCCCGCCTTCGTCGCCACGGTGGTGTTCGGCATTCCCGCGGCGCTGATGCAGCACAAGCACATGGCGATCAGCCGCGACTTCCATGCCCAGCACCACATCGACTGGGCGCGCGTCGGCATCGTCGGCTTCATCCTGGTGGCTGCGGTGGCGACCAACGTCACGGTCAACCTCAAGTTCGCCGCGGTGGCCGACCATTTCCCGTTCCTCGGCGTCGCGGTCTGGGTGGCGCTGCTGCTCGCCGTGCCGGTGCGCAAACCCGAATGGAGCCTGATGCCCGATGCGATCAAGGGCTCTGTCTTCCTGCTCGCGCTGGTGACCTGCGCGTCAATGATGCCGGTGGAGAAGCTGCCGCCCGCGTCGTGGCTGTCGACCCTCGCGCTTGGCTTCATCTCCGCCGTGTTCGACAACATCCCCCTCACCGCGCTGGCCCTCAAGCAGGGCGGCTACGATTGGGGCTTCCTCGCCTACGCCGTGGGCTTCGGCGGCTCGATGCTCTGGTTCGGTTCGTCGGCCGGCGTCGCGGTGTCGAACCTCTTCCCCGAGGCGAAGTCGGTTGGTCAATGGCTGCGCCACGGCTGGATGATTCCGGTGGGCTACGTCGCCGGCTTCTTCGTGATGCTGCTGGTCCTCGGCTGGCATCCGCACGACAAGAACAAGGAAGGCAAGGCCGCCGCTGCGCCGCCGGCCATCGTGCAACCCGTCATGGCTGCGCCAGCGGGATCAGGTGAAAAGTAAGGCTGGGGACTGCTCCTGCTGCGCCAGCTACTGCCGGCCCTCACGGCAGTCGGCAGCGCGGTCGGCGAGAGTCTGCTCTGGCTCGCGCTGCGCAAGTGGCGGGAGTGTGCGCCGGGTTTGTATGCCTAGAAGGTTATATTGCGCGCAGCGATGATCGCATCGCTGCTTGCGAATGATGCGCAAGCCCGATGAAACGCAAGCGACTCGACGGAATCTGAGCATGCCTACCTGCGCCGAGTCCCTCAATTTGGTCGGCAACGCAGTTTTCGGCACAATGGCGCCATGAATTTGCTGTTGGTGGTTCTCACGCCGTTCTGCGGCGCGGCGCTTGTCGCCTGGGCATCCCGGTACGGACGGGCGGCGGCGGCCTGGAGCACAGGCGGCGTCGCCATGCTGACCCTGTTGCTGCTGTGGCCAGCGCTGACGGCGAGTTTTGCCGGGCAGATGACGATCGAGCGACTGACCTGGATTCCCGCAGTTGGTCTCGATCTCGCGTTTCGTCTCGACGGACTGGGCCTGCTGTTCGCCACGATGATCCTCGGCATCGGCGGGCTGGTGATCCTCTACGCCTATTACTACCTGTCGAGTCAGGACAGCCTTGGCCGACTCTATGCCTACCTGTTGCTGTTCATGGGCGCGATGTTGGGCGTGGTGCTGTCCGAAAACCTCATCCAGCTGCTGATCTTCTGGGAGCTGACCAGCCTCGCGTCCTTCCTGCTGATCGCCTACTGGAGAAAAAGAGAGGCGGCGCGGCGCGGGGCCAAGCTCGCGCTGACGATCACCGGCGCCGGTGGGCTGGCGCTCCTGGCCGGTTTCCTGCTGCTTGGCGAAATCGTCGGCAGCTACGAGTTGTCCGTGGTGCTCGCCAGCGGCGACGCCATCCGTGCCCATCCGCTCTACCTGCCGGCACTGGTGCTGATCCTGCTCGGCGCTTTCACGAAGTCAGCGCAGTTCCCCTTCCATTTCTGGTTGCCGCACGCGATGGCCGCGCCGACGCCGGTGTCGGCCTACCTGCACTCGGCGACGATGGTCAAGGCGGGCGTGTTCCTGCTGGCGCGGTTGTTTCCGGCGCTCTCCGGCACGCCGGAATGGACCTGGCTGGTCGGCGGCACCGGCCTCGCCACCCTGCTGCTCGGCGCGGTGGTCGCGCTGTTCAAGCACGACCTCAAGGGTCTGCTGGCCTATTCGACGATCAGCCACCTCGGCCTGATCACGGCACTGTTCGGCATTGGCACGCCGCTCGCCGCCGTGGCCGGCGTGTTCCACATCATCAACCACGCGACCTTCAAGGCTGGCCTGTTCATGGCCGCCGGCATCATCGACCACGAGTGCGGCACACGCGACATGCGACGCGTCAATGGCCTGTGGAAATACATGCCCTATACGGCGGTACTGGCGATGGTGGCCTCGGCGGCGATGGCCGGCGTGCCGCTGTTCAACGGCTTCCTGTCCAAGGAGATGTTCTTCGCCGAGGCGGTCGATGCCGGCGGCCAGCTGCGTTTCGGCTGGGCGCTGCCAGCGGCCGTGACGCTCGCCGGCATTTTCGCCGTGGCCTATTCGCTGCGTTTCATCCACGACGTCTTCTTCAACGGCGATCCGGTCGACCTGCCGCGCACGCCGCACGAGCCGCCGCGCTGGATGAAGGTGCCGGTCGAAATCCTCGTCGTCATCTGCCTGCTGGTCGGCATCTTCCCGGCACAGACCGTCGAACCCCTGCTGGCCGTGGCTGCGGGTGCCGTATTGCAAGGCCCGCTGCCCGAACACAATCTGGCGCTCTGGCACGGCGTCAGCCCGGCGCTCTGGATGAGCGTGATTGCGCTGGTCGGCGGCGTGCTGCTCTATCTCGGCCGCACGCCGCTCTTCGCGCTGCACGACCATGTCGAGGACCGGCTCGATGCGCGCGCCATCTACGAGCACCTGCTCGAAGGCACGCTGGCTTTCGCCCACCGGGCGACGGCTGCCTTCGACACCGGCTCGCTGCAGCGCCAGGCGACGCTGATCATCATCAGCGCGCTGGTGCTGGCAGGCGTGGGCCTGTTGGATACCGCTGCCCCGCTGACCGGCACGCGGCCGCTGCTGCCGGTCGATGGCGTCAGCCTGATGGCCGGACTGGCGTTGGTCGCGGCCACGCTCGCCGCGACGTTCCTGCACCGGCGCCGCTTCGTTGCGCTGATTCTCGTCGGGGCGGTCGGTTTGCTCGTCGCGCTCGTCTTCGTCAAGTTCTCCGCGCCCGACCTCGCGCTGACGCAATTGTCGGTCGAGGTCGTCACCGTTGTACTGTTGCTGCTCGCGCTGTATTTCCTGCCGCAGACCACGCCCGTCGAGTCCGGCAAAAGTCAGCGCTGGCGGGACGGCACCCTGGCCGTCATGGCTGGCGCTGGCGCGGCACTACTCGCCTGGGCAGTGCTCACCCGGTCGGCCGATTCCATCGCGGGCTGGTTCCTCGCCAATAGCGTGACGGGCGGTGGCGGCACCAATGTCGTCAACGTGATCCTCGTCGACTTCCGTGGCTTCGACACCTTCGGCGAAATTACCGTGCTGGCGATCGCCGCGCTCGGCATCTTCGCGCTGCTCGAAAACCTGCGCCTGCCAGCGCCGCGCCACGATGCCCATGGCCGGATGTGGGACGCCGACATCCACCCGCTCATCATGGCCACCTTCGCCCGCCTGCTGCTGCCGCTCGCGTTGCTGGTGTCGGCCTTCATCTTCCTGCGCGGCCACAATCTCCCCGGCGGCGGCTTCATCGCCGGCCTGATCACCGCCATCGCGCTGATCATGCAATACCTCGCCAACGGCGTGACCTGGATGCACGCGCGCCTGCCGGCCCACACCCATCCGTGGATCGCCGCCGGGCTGGTCGTCGCACTCGCCACCGGCCTGGCGAGCTGGCTGTTCGGCCGTCCCTTCCTGACGTCGGCCTTCGGCCATGTTTCGCTGCCGCTGATCGGTGATTTCGAGATCGCCTCGGCGATGGCCTTCGACCTCGGCGTTTATCTCGTCGTCGTCGGTGCGACGCTGCTGATCCTCATCAACCTCGGTCTGGCACACCATGTCAGTCACGAGAATATCGACGGGGGCAACGACTGATGGAAGCGCTGCTCACCCTCGCCATCGGCACGCTGGCCGGCTGCGGCGTCTGGCTGGTGCTGCGCGCGCATACCTTCCCGGTCGTGCTGGGGCTGACCTTGCTGTCCTACGCGGTCAACCTCTTCCTGTTTGCCACCGGCCGGCTGGCGATCGGCCACCCGCCGGTGATCTCCGCGGGAGCCACCTACACGGACCCGTTGCCGCAGGCGCTGGTGCTCACCGCCATCGTCATCGGCTTCGCGATGACCGCCTTCGTCATCATGCTGGCGCTGCGCGCGCAAGCAGAGCTGGGCAACGACCATGTCGATGGCCGGCAGGACAAAAAGAACATGAACGACAGGAAGAACGAGGGCGAGCGATGAATCCCGCGCATCTCGTCATCCTGCCCATTCTCGTGCCCTTTCTCGCCGGCGCGCTGCTGCTGGCCTTGCGCAACCTGCCGATGCCGCTGCGCCGCCGGCTGGATCTCGTCGCGGTGCTGCTGCAGGTCGGCATCGCGCTGGCCCTGCTGGCGGCGGTGAGCGGTGGCGACATCCTCGTCTATCGTCTCGGCGACTGGCCCGCCCCCTGGGGCATTGTGCTGGTGGCCGACCGGCTCGCCGCATGGCTGGTGCTGGTCACGACCCTGCTTGCACTCTTCGCCGCGATCCATGCGGGCGACGGTACCGACCGACAGGGGCGGCATTTCCACGTGCTGTTCCAGATGCAGCTGATGGGCATCGCCGGCGCCTTCCTGACCGGTGACCTGTTCAATCTGTTCGTCTTCTTCGAGATCCTGCTGATCGCATCCTACGGCCTGCTGCTGCATGGTGGCGGCGCCGCGCGCACGCGCGCCGGCCTGCACTATGTCGTGCTCAACCTCATCGGCTCGACGCTATTCCTGTTCGCCGCGGGCCTCATCTACGCGTCGCTGGGCAGCCTCAACATGGCCGACCTGGCGCAGCGTGCGGCGCATCTGCCGGCCGACAACCTCGGCCTGGCGCGGGCCGGCGGCCTGCTGCTGTTCGTCGTCTTTGGCCTCAAGGCGGCGCTGCTGCCGCTCTTCCTCTGGCTGCCGGCGGCCTACGCGAATACGTCCGCGCCGGTCGCGGCGCTGTTCGCGATCATGACCAAGGTGGGCGCCTACGCGATCCTGCGTGCCGACACGCTGCTGTTCGGCGACCTGTCCGGCGCACTGGCAGGGCTGTTCGATCCCTGGCTGCGGCCGCTGGCGCTCGCCACGCTGGTCGTCGGCATGGCCGGTGCGCTGGCGGCGGAAAGCCTGGGCCGGCTGGCGGCCTGGCTGGTGGTCGCCTCGGTAGGCACGCTGCTGACGGCGTTTTCACTCGGCGCGGCGGGCATCGCCGCCGGCCTCTACTACCTGCCGCACAGCACCTTCGCCGCCGCGGCACTGTTCCTGCTCGCCGAGGCGGCGCGCCGGCGCCGTCCTGCCAGCGCCGACTTTTTCACGCCGGATGCCGACATGCCGCGCCATGCCCTGTGGGGCGGGCTGTTCTTCGCCGCCGCGATCGCGGCCGCCGGCCTGCCGCCGCTATCGGGCTTCGTCGGCAAGTTCCTCATCCTGCGCGCCGCGCCGGAACAGACCATCGTCTGGGTAGTGATCCTCGTCACCGCGCTGGTGGGCGTGATCGCGCTCGCACGTGCCGGCAGCCGCCTGTTCTTCAGCCTCAAGAGCGCCGATCCCGATGCGCCGCCGTTGCCGGTGTTCGAACCGCATTCGGCGGCACGCGAACTCGTCGCCATCCTCGGCCTGCTCGGCCTGATCCTCGCGCTGACCATCGCGGCCGGCCCGGTCGTCGACTTCACGCGGGACGCCGCCGCGCAACTCACGAATCCCGCCGCCTACATTGGTGCCGTGCTGGGCGGGTTTTCCGGGGTCGCGCCATGAGGAACTGGCTGCCGCATCCGCTGCTGACGCCCATGCTGGCGGTCATCTGGCTGCTGCTCAACAACAGCGTCGCGCCCGGGCAGATCGTGCTCGGCCTGCTGCTCGGCTGGGCGATTCCGCGCTTCACGCTCGCCTTCTGGCCCGAGCGTGTGCGCATCCACGCGCCGCTCGCGCTGCTGCGCTTCGCCGGGGTGTTCCTGTTCGACGTGATCGTCGCCAACCTGTCGGTCGCCCGGCTGATTCTCGCCGGGCCGCGCGCGCTGCGGCCTGCCTTCGTCGTCGTGCCGCTCGACCTCGCCAACGAGCTGGCCATCAGCCTGCTCGCCAACACCATCTGCCTGACGCCCGGCACCGTCTCGGCGCACCTGTCGGCGGATCGCCGCGAACTGCTCGTGCATGCGCTCGACTGCGGCGACCCGGACGAACTCGTGACCACCATCAAGACGCGCTTCGAAGCGCCGCTCAAGGAAATATTCGAATGCTGAGTTTCTCGCTCACCATCGCTTTCGCCCTCGTGGCGGCCGCCTTCGCGCTATCCTTCCTGCGACTGCTCAAGGGGCCGCACGCGCCCGACCGCATCCTCGCGCTCGACACGCTGTACATCAATGCCATCGCGCTGCTGGTACTGCTCGGCATCCATCTTGCCAGCCCGCTCTATTTCGAGGCGGCACTGCTGATCGCGCTGATGGGCTTCGTCGGCACCGTGGCGCTGTGCAAGTTCCTGCTCAGGGGGGACATTATCGAATGAGATGCGTCGAATGAACCCGGCCACGGAAATCCTGCTCTCCTTCCTCGTCCTCGCCGGCGCGGCCTTCACTTTCATCGGCTCCCTCGGGCTGGCACGTTTTGAGGATTTCTACACGCGCCTGCACGGCCCGACCAAGGCGACGACGCTGGGCGTCGGCTGCCTGCTGGTGGCCTCGTCGATCTATTTCAGTGTCACGGGCGACGGGCTGAGCCTGCATGAAATCCTCGTCACGCTGTTTCTCTTCATCACGGCACCGGTGTCGGCGCACCTGCTGGCGAAGGCGGGGCTGCACCGCCAGCTGCCTTCCATTTCACCCATGCCGCAGGCCGGGCAGCGAAAACACGATTCTTGACCCTGGGCAAGGTAGTATTGGCATCGCCGGCTAGACTGCGGCGAATTATTCGGAGCAAATGTCCATGAACATCCGCATCCCCGCGCTGCTGTGCGCCTGCCTGCTGAGTTTGAACCTCCACGCCGCCGGGCTCGGCGAGCCCGAAGGCGATGTGGCCGCGCGCTTCCTCGAGGTCAGCCTGCGGCAGGACATTCCGCCGAACCATCCGCGCCTCGCGAGCACGCGCGAACAGATTCAGCGCGTCGCCAAGGCGAGCGGCGAAAACGAGCAGACGGTGGCGCAGGCCTGCATGCGCAATGCGCGCTATGCCTTCGACGCGGCACGGATCGACGTCCGGCCGCACGAGGTGCTCGAAGCCGCCGCGAAGCATGCCTCGGCCGGCCGGCCCCTGAACGAGATAACGCAGCGCTACATCGAATTGCGCGTCAAGCAGAAACTCGACCACGCCGGCGCAATGGCGCAAATGGCCACGGCGGGCAAGTAAGCCGCCGCGAAAGTCAGCGCTGGCGGGACGGCACGGCAGGTACCGTTCCGCGGTGCGCGGCAGCGGTCATGGTTACAATCCCGCCATGACCGCCCCCTTCACCGCCGAGCAGAAGCGTCGCCGCCAGATTGCCTTGGCCGTGGTCGTGGCGGCCTACGTGCTGTCCTTCTTCCAGCGCTTCGCCCCGGCGGGCATCGCGCAGGACCTCGCCGCGAGCTTCCAGACCTCTGCCGCGTCGCTCGGCGTGCTGGCCGCGACCTACTTCTACGTCTACACGATCATGCAGGTGCCGACGGGGATCCTCGTCGACACGCTCGGGCCGCGGCGCATCCTGTTCATCGGCGGCATGATCGCGGGCGGCGGCAGCCTGATGTTCGGCATGGCACAGACCCTCGACGGCGCGTTGGTCGGCCGCACGCTGATCGGTCTGGGCGTGTCGGTGGTGTTCATCTCGATGCTCAAGATCATCGCGGTCTGGTTCGAAGAGCACCGCTTCGCCAGCGTGGTCGGCCTGTCGATGCTGATCGGCAATTTCGGTTCGGTGCTCGCGGGCTCGCCGCTCTCCTTGCTGGCTCAGAGCGCCGGCTGGCGCGTGGTGTTCGTCGGCGTCGGCATCGTTTCGCTGGTGCTCGGCGTGCTGGCCTGGATTGTCGTGCGCGACCGGCCGCAGGCGTCCGAAGCCGATGCCCCTGCGGCACCTACTTTCGACCGCACCGTGATCCTCACCGGCCTGCTGCGGGTAGTGAAGAATCGCGCGACCTGGCCGGCCGCCTTCGTCAATGCCGGCATCTCCGGCAGCTTCTTCGCCTTCGGCGGACTCTGGGCGATGCCCTTCCTGACGCAGGGCATGGGCATGACGCGCGACACCGCGAGCGCACATCTCTCGCTCTATTTCGCCGGCTTTGCCGTCGGCTGCCTGCTGATCGGTACGCTGTCGGACCGCATGCGGCGCCGCAAGCCAGTGGTGGTCGGCAGCGCGCTCGTCCTGGCGCTAATCTGGCCGGTGTGGCTCTCGGGGCTTGCATTGCCGCTGGTGGCGACCTATCTTCTGTTTGGTTTGATGGGACTGATGACGGCGAGCTTTACCCTGAGTTGGGCCTGCGCCAAGGAAGTGAATCCGCCGGCCCTGTCGGGGATGTCGACCTCGGTAGCGAACATGGGCGGTTTCCTGATGGGCGCGCTATTGCAGCCGGCGGTCGGCTGGGTGATGGACCAGCGCTGGACGGGCGCGATGGCCAACGGCGTTCGGCTGTATGCCCCCGAGGACTACCGTTGGGGATTGTTGCTGATCGCCAGCGCGGCTTGGCTTGGTGCCGCCGCCGCTTGGTTCATCCGCGAAACGCACTGCCGCAATATTTGGAATGAAATCGGGAAGGAGAACGCATGACACACACGACCAAGGGCCTGATTCTGTTTGGCCACGGCGCCCGCAACCCGGAATACATCGAGCCCTTCAAGCGCATCCGGGCGGTGGTGGAAGCTCTGCGGCCGGACCTGAAGGTGACGATCGGTTTTCTCGAACTGACCCAGCCGCCGCTGGAGGAGAGCATTACTGAATTGGCCGCGCGGGGCGTGACCGAGGTGCGCGTGGTGCCGATCTTCTTCGCGCCCGGGCGCCATGTGCTCAAGGACTTGCCCCAGTTGCTGGGCAACGCAATGGACCGGCATCCGGGCATCGAGTTCGAAGTGGCGGAGTGTGTCGGCGAGGTCGAAGGCGTGATCGGGGCCATGGCCGCCCATGCGGTCGCAGGTGTTTGAATGCACTTGAAAAATCTCTATCAGGATATACTTATATACATTATGAAAGCAATCCAACAGAGAGCATGGCGATCGTTGTTGCCAAGGTGGTCGCCGGTTGCGGCGTTTTCAGCGTTGTGTTTGGCGCTCGGTGCCGTCGCGCCGGGGCTGACTTTTGCGCAAACCCGCACCATCGAACTGCGCGACGTGGGTCTGACGCTGCCTGCCGAGGCGGTGATCGAGGCGACCCGGCAGGCGACCGTCGCGACGCAGGTTGCCGGCCGCATCATCGACGTCAAGGTGGAAGCGGGGCAGCGCGTCAAGGCCGGCCAACTGCTGATGCGCATTGATGCGCGCGAGGCGGCCGAGAACGTCGTGGCGGCCAAGGCCCAACTCGCGCAGGCCGAAGCCAACTTTGCGCGCACGCAGAATCTCTTCAAGCAGCGATTCGTCAGCCAGGCGGCGCTCGACCAGGCCGAAGCCACGCTCAAGTCGGCACGTGCGCAGGCCGCCGCTGCTGGTGCCGGTGCCTCGCATGCGACCGTGACGGCGCCGATCTCCGGCATCGTCGCCGTGCGGCACGCCGAACTCGGCGAACTCGCTTCGCTTGGCAAGGCGCTCGTCACCATCTATGACCCGAAGGGCCTGCGCGCGATTGCCAGCATTCCCCAATACCGGCTGAAGGACGCGCAGAAGGCGACGCGGGCGCGCATCGAGTTTCCCGAAAGTCAGCGCTGGCTGGATGGCACGCGCCTTGAGATCCTGCCGACCATCGATGCGCAGAGCCACACCGCGACGGCCCGCATCTATCTGCCGGACGACCCCGAGCAGCTCAAGGGCCTCGTGCCGGGCATGGCGGCGCGCGTGCATTTCATCGCCGGCCAGGCGCAGAAACTTACCGTGCCGACACAGGCCGTGCTGCGCCGGGGC
The DNA here is from genome assembly GCA_964617225.1 of uncultured Methyloversatilis sp. GTDB lineage: Bacteria > Pseudomonadota > Gammaproteobacteria > Burkholderiales > Rhodocyclaceae > Sulfuricystis. The sequence continues at coordinate 12,333 of CAZTWA010000002.1, read as the reverse complement.
GAGATCAGCGCGGTCTATGTAATGGGCAAACCGGGCAACGACAAGGCGGTGCTGCGCCAGGTGCGCCTCGGCGAAGCGGTGGCCGACGGCGAAATCGAAATTCTTTCCGGCCTCGCCGCCGGCGAGACCGTGAGCCTCGATCCGGTCAAGACCGGCATCGAGTTAAAGCAAGCCCCTCCGGCGAAATAAATCATGGGCATTTCCGGACGCATCGCGGAGACCTTCCTCCGCAACGCCCTGACGCCGCTCATCGCGCTGGTCGCGCTGCTGCTCGGCATCTTCGCCACCCTGATCACGCCGCGCGAGGAAGAGCCGCAGATCAACGTGACGATGGCGAACGTCTTCATTCCGTTCCCCGGCGCGACGGTCAAGGATGTCGAGAACCTCGTCGCGCGGCCGGCCGAACAGGTGCTGGCGCGCATCGCTGGCATCGAGCACATCTATTCGGTGTCGCGACCCGGCATGGCGGTGATCACCGTGCAATACCAGGTCGGCGAAGAGCCGATCCAAGCGCTGGTGCGCCTCTACGACACGATCAACGCGCACAGCGACTGGGTGTCGCCAAATCTTGGCGTGGGGCAACCGATCGTCAAGCCGAAGGGCATCGACGATGTGCCGATCGTCGCGCTGACGTTCTGGAGCGCCGACCCGGACAAGTCCGGCTTCGAGATGCAACAGGTCTCGCGCGCCGTCGAGATCGAACTCAAGCGCATCCCCGGCACGCGCGACGTCGCCACTCTGGGTGGCCCCGGCCATGTCGTGCGCGTGCTGATGGACGCCGAACGCCTGGCCGCCTATGGCATCACCGCGCAGGACCTCAAGGCGGCGCTGCAGGTCTCCAACGCGTCGCAGCCGGCGGGCAGCCTCGTCGCCGGCAACCAGGAAATCCTCGTCCAGACCGGCACCTACATCGAGTCGGCCGGCGACGTGAAAAAACTGGTGGTCGGCGTGTTCAACAAGAAGCCGGTGTTCATGTCCGATGTCGCGCGCGTGATCGACGGGCCCGACCAGCCGAGCCGCTACGTCTGGCACGGTGCACAGGGGCAGGAGTATCCCGCCGTGACGCTGGCGGTGTCGAAGAAACCGGGCGTGAATGCCGCCGACGTTGCCGCCGGCGTCATCCAGCGCATGGAATCGCTCAGGGGCACGGTCATACCGGAAGGCGTCGAATTCACCGTGACGCGCAACTACGGCGAGACGGCGACCGACAAGGCGCAGAAGCTGATCGGCAAGCTGGCCTTCGCCACGGCCTTCGTCGTGCTGCTGGTGCTGGTCGCGCTTGGCCGCCGCGAAGCGGTGATCGTCGGTGCGGCAGTGGCGCTGACGCTGGCGGCAACGCTGTTTGCCTCCTGGGCGTGGGGTTTTACCCTCAACCGGGTTTCCTTATTTGCCCTCATTTTCAGCATCGGCATCCTTGTCGACGACGCGATCGTGGTCGTCGAGAACATCCATCGCTGGCATGGCCTCTATCCCGAAAAGAAGCTCTGGGAGATCATTCCGGGCGCGGTTGACGAGGTCGGCGGGCCCACCATCCTCGCCACCTTCACCGTCATCGCCGCGCTGCTGCCGATGGCCTTCGTCTCCGGGCTGATGGGGCCGTACATGAGCCCGATCCCGATCAACGCCTCGATGGGCATGTTCATTTCGCTGGCGATCGCTTTCGTCGTCACGCCCTGGCTGGCGCTCAAGCTGATGAAGCCCGCCCATCACGACGCTGCGGGTCATGCTGCCAGCCCGGCCGGATCGCGCCTCGATCGCCTGTTCCGGCGTGTGCTGGCGCCCTTCCTCGATCCCCGGTCCGGCCGCAAGGCCCGGGCCACGCTCTGGATCGCCGTGCTCGCCGCGATTCTCGCCTCGGTGTCGCTCGGCGTCTTCAAGCTGGTGGTACTGAAGATGCTGCCCTTCGACAACAAGAGCGAGTTCCAGGTGGTGCTCGACATGCCGGTCGGCACGCCGATCGAGGAAACCGCGCGCGTGCTGCGCGAAATGTCGGCCGAACTGGGCAAGGTGCCCGAGATCAAGGACTACCAGGCCTATGCTGGCACGGCCAGCCCGATCAACTTCAACGGCCTGGTGCGCCAGTACTACCTGCGCACCAATCCCGAGATGGGCGACATCCAGGTCAATCTGGTCGACAAACACCACCGCGACCGCCAGAGCCACGAAATCGCCGTGAGCATTCGCGACAAGGTCATGGCCGTGGCGCTAAAGAGCGGCGGCAATGCCAAGGTCGTCGAGGTGCCACCCGGCCCGCCGGTGCTCTCGCCCATCGTCGCCGAGGTGTATGGCCCGGACTACGCCGGCCAGATCGCGGTGGCGCAGCAGGTGCGCAAACATTTCGAGGGCACGGCGGACATCCTCGGCGTGGATGACAGCATCGACGAGGATGCCGGCAAGGTCGTGCTGCGCGTCAACCAGGCCAAGGCCGCGCTGCTTGGCGTCGCGCAGAAGGACATTGTCGAGACGGTGCGCATGGGCCTGTCGGGCGAGGACGTCACGCCGCTGCATGACGGCGAGGCCAAGTACGAGATCCCGGTGCGCATCACCCTGCCGGCGGAGCGGCAGTCGACCCTCGATTCCCTGCTCAAGCTCAAGGTGCGCGCACTGCCCGCCTATGGCGGCCAACTGGTGCCGATCTCCGAACTGGTCGAGGCGAAGCCGGCGCTGCGCGAGAAGGTCGTCTATCACAAGGACCTGCTGCCGGTCGTATATGTCACCGGCGACATGGGCGGCCAGCTCGATTCGCCGCTGTATGGCATGTTCGACATCCGTTCGAAGCTCAAGGATCTCAAGCTGGAGCAGGGCGGCACGCTCGGGGAATACTTCATCAAGCAGCCGAAGGACCCCTACACCGGTTATGCAGTCAAGTGGGACGGCGAGTGGCAGGTCACCTACGAAACTTTCCGCGACATGGGCGCTGCCTATGCCGTCGGCCTCGTGCTGATCTACCTGCTGGTGGTCGCGCAGTTCAAGAGCTACCTCGTGCCGCTGATCATCATGGCGCCGATCCCGCTCACCATCATCGGCGTGATGCCGGGCCACGCGCTGTTCGGCGCGCAATTTACGGCCACCTCGATGATCGGCATGATCGCGCTCGCCGGCATCATCGTGCGCAACTCGATCCTGCTCGTCGACTTCATCAATCAGCAGGTCGCCGAGGGCATGGACTTCGCGGAAGCCGTGATCCAGTCCGCGGCGATCCGCGCCAAGCCGATCGCGCTGACCGGACTGGCCGCGATACTCGGCGCGCTGTTCATCCTCGACGACCCGATCTTCTCGGGCCTCGCGCTGTCGCTGATCTTCGGCATCTTTGTCTCCACCGTGCTGACGCTGGTGGTGATCCCCGTTCTTTATTTCGCGGCCTTCAAGAGCCGCATCCATCCCCAAGGAGTTTCACCATGACCGTCAATCGCATCGTCCGCATCATCGCGGGTTTCTTCATCCTGCTCTCGCTCGGCCTCGCCCACGCCATGGGCCAGGTCGACCTGAGCCAGATGAGCTGGCTGTGGTTCACCCTCTTCGTCGGCGCCAACCTGTTCCAGAGCGGCTTCACGACCTTCTGCCCGCTCGATACCATCCTCAAGAAACTCGGCGTGTCCGAGTCGGCCGCCAACTGCAAGACCGACGGCTGCGCTTGACGTTTCAGTCGTTCCCGCTGAACGGCCGCCAAGCGCATAATTGCCGCCGTGTCAGCTGAAACGAGCAATCCCCACCTGATCAAACGGGCACGCGGCAAGGTCCAGTTGGCCCTGCCCATGCTCGCCTTGTGTGCCGGGCTGGTATTGACGGTGGTCGGTGTTCTGGCGATGCGTGCTGCCGAAGATCGCGAGGCGCAGCTTGAATTTGTCGGCTTGAGTGAAGCGGTCGCCAAGGATCTCGAGGTGCGCATCAGCACCTTCCAGATTCTCGCCCGTGCGACGACCGGCATGATCGAATCCAGCAACGAGGTGACGCGTGAGGAGTGGCTGACCTACGTCAGGAACATCGATCCCCAAGGCCGGTGGCTGGGGTTTCGTGGCATGGCACTTGCCCCGGTTATCGAGGCAGATACGGGGCAGATACGCATCCCGATCCGTTTCATGGCACCCAGTAACCCACGCAACGATAGGCTTATTGGTTTCGACTTCATGACCGAGCCGTTGCGGGCCCAGGCGGTTATTGCTGCCCGCGACCGCGGGGAGCCGGCGTTCACCGCGCCCTTGGTTTTGCTGAACGACGCAGGCCAGAAAGAAATCTCGCTGGTGCTGATGGCGCCGATTTATCGGCAAGCATCGGTATCCACAATTGCGGAGCGGCGCGAGGCATTTGCCGGCATCGTGGTGACCGGTCTGGGTATTCGCACGATCGTCGATCAGGTTTTTTCGGTCGCGTCGCATCGGGGCATGGTCCTGCGCATTACCGATCTTGATTCGGGCATGACGCTTTCCGAGTGGACCACATCGCACACCGAATCCCCTCTCCCCCGCAGCCACAACGCCATGCTACAAGTCGGTGGGCGCGACTGGCTGCTGCAGTTCGCTTCCACGCCGCATTACGATGCGAATATCGGCCGCGAACGTTCGCGGCTGATGGCCGTCATCGGCCTGTTGGCAACCTTGCTGGTGACCGGAATGGTCTATCAGCAAAGGCGGTTGCGCGAGAAGGCTGAAGTACGAGCAGAGGAGATGACGCGGGAGTTGCGCGACAGCGAGCGGGAGTTGCAGAGCCAAGTGATACGCTTCGGTGACCTGGTGAACTTGTCGGCTGACTGGTTCTGGGAGCAGGATGCCGACTTGCGATTCAGTCGCTTCTGGGGGGGGGAAGGAAGCAGCAAGGATATTTTCCTCGGCAAGTATCGCTGGGAAATGCCAATCGATCTGACGCCGGCGCAGTGGGAGGAACACAAGGCTGCGCTTGCGGCACGCCATACCTTCCGCAATTTCGAGTATCCCGTTCGCTTTGCCGATGGTGTGCGCTGGTTCTCCATCAGCGGCAAGCCGTTGTACGACGCAGCGGGCCGCTTCTCCGGCTATCGCGGTACCGGTACCGACATCACGCAACGCAAAGGCTTGGAAGAAGCGCTGCAGCGCCAATTGGCGCGCTTCGGCGACCTAGTCGAGCTGTCGGCTGACTGGTTCTGGGAGCAGGATGCCGATTTCCGCTTCACCTACTTTTCCAGTGGTCTCGAGCGCAGTGGCGTCAACACGCAGAAGTATCTCGGTCTGCAGCGCTGGGACCTGCCCATCGAACTGACGCCGGCACAGTGGGAAGAACACAAGGCGCTGCTGCAAGCGCAACAGCCTTTCCGCAATATTGAATATCGCATCCGTCGACCGGATGGCGGCTACAACTGGTTCGAAAACAGTGGCCTGCCCCTTTTTGAGAATGGGGAGTTTGTCGGCTATCGCGGCATCGGCCGGAACATCACGCGGCGCAAGGAACTGGAGGAGGAACTGCTGCACCACCGCGACCATCTGGCCGAGATGGTGGAGGCGCAAACAGCCGACCTGCTGCGCGCCAAGGAAGTTGCCGAGCGCGCCAATCAGGCGAAGTCGGAGTTCCTGACCAACATGAGCCACGAGCTGCGCACGCCGCTGCATGCCGTGCTGGCGTTCGCGCGGCTGGGTCATATGCGGACGGGCAAGGTCGATGTCGAGAAGTTGCAGGAATACTTCGACCTGATTCGCAACAGCGGGAACCATCTGCTGGAGTTGGTCGATGACCTGCTGGATCTTTCCAAGCTCGAAACCGGGAATGCCCGCTTGGCGATTGCCTCGGTCGATTTGCGACAGCGCATCGCCGCCGTGACAACCGAACTGTCTGCGCTACTGGAAAGCAAGCACCTCGCCTGCCGCGTCGTGGAGAATGTGGATGACGCAAGGGTGCTCGGCGATTCAAAGCGTATCGACCAGTTGTTGCGCAACCTGATCGGTAACGCCATCAAGTTCTCCCCCGCAGGCAGGACGATCCTGATCGAACTGGCCACCGGAAGCTTGCCGCTCGGTCGCCGGCAGAACGATGTCGGTCACCGCCCGGCGCTGCACCTGACCGTCGCCGACGAAGGCATCGGCATTCCGCCCGATGAGGTGGACATGATCTTCGAGAAATTCATCCAGAGCAGCCTGACCGCCAGTGGCGCCGGCGGAACGGGGCTCGGACTTGCCATCTGCCGCGAGATCGTGCACGCGCATCGCGGTATCATTCATGCGCGCAATCGCCCCGAGGGCGGTGCCGTGTTCGAAGTCCTGCTCCCCCAAGCCCAAGCCCTTCAGGACAGCCCATGACGCAACGCCAGCTACTTGTTGTCGACGACGAGGTCATCAATCTCCAGATCATTCGCGAGTATCTGGAGGACAGCGGCCATCAGCTTGAACTCGTCACCTCGGCCGAGCGGGCCTGGGAATGCCTGACGACGGACGGACGTACCTTCGATCTGGTGATCCTCGACCGCATGATGCCGGGGATGAACGGCATCGAACTCCTCAGGCAGATGAAAGGCGATGCGCGCTTCGCGTCGATCCCGGTCATCATGCAGACGGCCGCGACCGCGCCGGACCAGGTGCGCGAGGGCATCGAGGCGGGTGCCTACTATTACCTCGCCAAGCCCTACGAACCGGAAACCCTGCTCGCCATCGTGCGCGCCGCGCTGGCGGATGTCGGCGTGCGCGAAAGTTCCCGGCAACAAACGCTGGCCCACGTCAAGGCGATGGAATTGCTCGATCAGGCCGAGTTCCGCTTCCGCACCCTCGAGCAGGTAGGGCCGCTGATCCAGGTGCTGACCAGTCTCTGCGCCGAGCCTGAAACCGTGGCGTCCGGCCTCAGCGAATTGCTGCTCAACGCCATCGAGCACGGCAATCTCGGCATCTCCTATGCCGACAAGAAACGCCTGCGCCTGGAGAACACTTGGGATGCGGAGGTGGCGCGCCGCATGGTGCTGCCCGAATACGCCCAGCGCAGTGCGCGGGTGCGCGTCGCGCGCCGGCCCGACCACCTCGAATTCACCATCATCGATGAAGGCGGCGGGTTCGACTGGCGGCGCTATCTGGACTTCGAGCCGGAACGGGCCACCGACCCGAACGGGCGCGGCATCGCCATGGCGCGCCTGATGAGCTTCGCCACGCTCGAGTACCGCGGCAACGGGAATACGGTTGTTGCCACGGTGCGTCACTGACATGGAAGCCGCTGACGTGCAGGCCGAACTGTGTTGCCATGTGCTGGTCGTGGATGACACCCCGACCAACCGGCAGATCCTCTCGGTCTTCCTCAAGAAGATGGGGCACTCGGTCGATGTGGCCGTGGATGGTGCCGATGCGGTCGCCAAGTTCGCCGCCCAGCCTTACGATCTGGTGATCATGGACGTGATGATGCCGGTGATGGACGGTTACGAGGCGACGCGGCGGATCAAGGCCATGTGCGGCGAGCGCTGGGTGCCGATCGTGTTCCTCTCGGCGCTCGACAAGGACGAGAACCTCGTGGCCGGCCTCGAGGCGGGCGGCGACGATTACCTGCCCAAGCCGGTCAATTTCGTCGTGCTCGAAGCCAAGCTGCGCTCGCTGATCCGCGCACTGGGACTGCGCCGCGAGCTCGATGCCACCCGGGCCAAGCTCCAGCGCTATTACGAGGAACGTGAAGCGGAAAACTCGCTGGCGGTCGAGATCCTCGAGCAAATCATGCAACGACCGGGACTGGCCGATCCCAGTCTGCACTACTGGATCAGCTCGGCCAGCAGCTTCAGCGGCGACATCCTGGCCGCGACGCAGGCCATCAATGGCCGGTTCTACGTCCTGCTGGCGGACGCGACCGGGCATGGCCTCGCGGCGGCCATCAGCGTGCTGCCGCTGCTGACGCAGTTCTACGATAGCGCTGGCGCGGGCGTGCCGCTCGACCGCATCGCTTATCGGATCAATAGCCAATTGTGCGCCACCTTGCCGGTCGGCCGCTTCATCGCGGCGAGCTTCGTCTGCATCGACCCCGCAGGCAAGGACAGCATGCTCTGGCTCGGCGGCATGCCGGCCCCGCTGCTGATCGGCCCGGACGGCGGCGTGCTGCATACCTTCGATGCCAACAACCTGCCGCTCGGGGTGGATGCCTTCCCGCCGGAGAACGTGGCGACGCTGCCGTTCGCCTGCGACTATCCGGACGGTTCACAACTGGTGCTCTTCTCGGACGGCTTGATCGAGGCGCAGGATCCGGCCGGCGAGCCGTTCGGCCTCGAGCGCCTCTGTGCGGCACTCGCCAGCGCGCCGGCAGCGCGTCGACTCGATGCGGTGAAAGATGTGGTCAACCAGCACCTCAGTGCGCATCTGGCCCACGATGACATCTCGTTGTTGCTGATCGACCTGCCGCCCTGCGCAGGCAGATAAACAACAATAGCCACTCACGCTCAGGAGAACACAATGACAAACTCACTCTATGAACGCGCCGTCGCCCTGATCGACGCCGCCAACGCCGAAGATCCCCGCAGCGACAACGCGGCGGGCAAGCCGGTGCCGCGCGAGCTGCTCTACGGCCAGCGCATGGCCGAGATGATCGGCCGCTATGCGCCTGAGGCCGACGAGGTGATGAAGCTCGCCGTGCGCGGGCAGCACATCCAGCGCTGGAAAACGCCGCGCGACAGCTACCCGATGACGCGCGAAGGCTACCTGCAGTGGCGCACCGGCCTGTACAAGTTCCACGCCGAGACCGTCGGCCGCCTCATGCAGGAAGCCGGCTACGACGCCGCAAGCATCGAGCGCGCCAGGCAGGCCGTCGGCAAGCGCAGCCTCAAGGTCAATCCCGACACCCAGATGCTCGAGGACGTGACCGACCTCGTTTTCATCGAGCACTACATGCTCGAGTTCGCCGGCCAGCATGCCGAATACACCGAGGAGAAGTGGCTCGACATCATCCGCAAGACGTGGAAGAAAATGTCGGAGCGGGCGCATGCCTTCGCCCTGTCGGGCCAGCTCAAGCTGCCGGAAGCGCTCGTGCCGCTGATCACCAAGGCCGTCAGTGGCGGCTGAACGGTGAACATCAGGTTCAATCAGCAATGAACATCGGGTTCATTGGTCTGGGCGGCATGGGTCGCCCGATGGCGGGCCACCTGCTGGCCGCCGGCCATGCGCTGACCGTCTGGGCGCGCCGTCCCGCCAGCGCCGACGTGCTGCTGGCGCAGGGGGCAAGCTGGGCGGACAGCCCGGCCACACTGGCGCGGCAGTGCGCGATCGTCTGCACCAACGTCACCCATGACGCCGACGTGGCGGGCCTCGCCGCGCAACTCGCCGAGGGCCTCGCGCCGGACAGCATCCACCTCGATTTCTCGACCATCGCGCCCTCCACCGCGCGCCGCATCGCGGCACGCTACGCGGCGCACGGCATCCATTTCGTCGATGCGCCGGTGTCCGGTGGCACCGCCGGGGCGCAGGCCGCGACGCTGGCGATCATGTGGGGCGGAAAGTCAGCGCTGGCGGGGCGGCTCGAACCGCTGTTCCGCTGCCTCGGCAAGGTCGTCGTGCATGTCGGCGACGTCGGGGCGGGGCAGGTGGCCAAGGCCTGCAACCAGCTGGTGATGGTGGCCGCCATCGAGGCGAGCGCCGAGGCGGCACGGCTCGCGCAGGCGGCCGGCGTGGATTTCGGCAAGGTTCGCCAGGCGATGCTCGGCGGTTCGGCCGGTTCGCGCGTGCTGGACCTGTTCGGCGGCAAGATGGCGACGCGCGACTTCGCCGCCGGGGTGCAGGCCCGCCTGCATCACAAGGACTTCGCGATGGTGCTGGGCGAGGCGACGGCGCAGAACGTGCCGCTGCCGGTTGCCGGCACCGTCATGCAGCAACTGGATAGCCTGATGGCGGCCGGCTGGGGCATGGAGGACACCTCGCGGCTGCTGTGCGTGCTGGAGCGCGCCGGCGTAACGGATCTCAACGAAAGGAAAACACAATGAGCACAACCACCACCCCCAGCGGATTGATCATCGAGGAACTCGTCGTCGGTGAAGGTGACGAAGCGACTTCCGGACAGTACGTCTCGGTGCATTACACCGGCTGGCTGACGGACGGCAAGAAATTCGATTCGAGCAAGGACCGCGACGATCCCTTCCAGTTTCCGCTCGGGCGCGGCCACGTCATCCGCGGCTGGGACGAAGGCGTGCAAGGCATGAAGATCGGCGGCACGCGCAAGCTGACGATCCCGCCCGAACTCGGCTATGGCGCGCGCGGTGCCGGCGGCGTGATCCCGCCCAACGCCACGCTGGTGTTCGAGGTGGAACTGCTCGGCATCGGCTGAGCGCTTTCGCGGAATGCCGCGCGCCATGCGTCATTGGCTCGCCCTGCTGCTGCTTGGCTGCGCCGCGCTGGCCATGGCGAAGGATGCCACCGTGCCGCTGCGTGCCACTCAGGTCGGCGCACACAGCTGGTATGTGCTCGGCCAGTCGGGCGCGGCATCGCGCGCGAACCAGGGCTTCATGTCGAACGCCGGATTCGTCGTCACCACCGACGGGGTCATCGTCTTCGACAGCCTTGGCACGCCGGCGCTCGCCAGCAAACTGATTGCGGAAATTCGCAAGGTCACGCAACAGCCGATCCGGCGCGTGATCGTCTCGCACTGGCACGCCGACCACTACTACGGCCTGCAGGCTTTCAAGAAACTGGGCGCGGAAATCTGGGCGCACGAGGCAGCGAAGGTCGTGCTCGGCTCAGACGCCGCCGCCGACCGGCTGGCGCAGCGCCGTGACATCCTCGGCCCATGGATCGATGCCGGTTTCAAGGCGGTCCCTGCGGATGTCTGGTTGGCCGGCGACACGGATTTCCAGCTGGGCGGCCTGACGTTCCGCCTGCGCCACGTCGGACCCGCACATGCGCCGGACGATGTCGTGATGTTCGTCGAGGAAGACCGGGTCCTGTTTTCGGGTGATGTCGTCTTCAAGGGACGCGTGCCCTTCGTTGGCGAAGCCGACTCGAAAGCCTGGTTGGCCGCGCTCGACCGGTTGCTGGCTTTCGATCCGCGCGTGATGGTGCCGGGCCACGGGGCCGCCAGCCGGACGCCGCGCGCCGACCTGGCGCTGACGCACGATTATCTGACCGACCTGCGCACGCAGATGGGCCGCGCCGTCGCTGATTTCGTGCCGTTCGAGGAGGCCTATGCGGCGGCGGACTGGACACGCTGGAAAGATCTGCCGGCTTACCACGAGGCCCACCGGCGCAACGCCTACAACACCTACCTGCGCATGGAGCAGGAATCCCTCGGACGCTGAATCCCATGAGTTCACCGCATCTGCCCTCGCGCCTGCCGAATGTCGGCACCACCATCTTTACCGTGATGTCACGGCTCGCCAACGAGCACGGCGCCATCAACCTCTCGCAGGGTTTTCCCGACTTCTCGCCGCCGCCCTATCTGCTGGAGCGCGTGACGCATCACATGCAGGCGGGCGCCAACCAGTATCCGCCGATGGCCGGCGTCGCGCCGCTGCGCGAGGCGATTGCGGAAAAGGTGGAACGGCTCTACGGCGCGAAGTACGACGTCGAGAGCGAGATCACCGTCACGGCCGGCGCGACGCAGGCGCTATTCACCGCCATCGCCGCCTGCGTGCGGCCGGGCGACGAGGTGATCGTCTTTGCGCCGGTATACGACAGCTACCTTCCGGCGATCACGCTGCAGGGTGGCACGCCGCGTGTGATCAAGCTCGCGCCGCCAGCTTTCCGTCCGGACTGGGCCGAGGTCACTGCTGCCATTACGCCGAAGACGCGCATGATCATCCTCAACACGCCGCACAATCCCACCGGCACGGTATGGACGGCGGAGGACATGGCGTCATTGGTGAAGATCGTGCGCGACACCGACATCGTGCTGCTCGGCGACGAGGTTTACGAGCACATCGTGTTCGCCGACAGCCCGACCGGCGGCCGGCACGACAGCCTGGCCTGCACGCCCGAGTTGCGCGAGCGCAGCTTCGTCGTCTCGAGCTTCGGCAAGACCTATCACATCACCGGCTGGAAGATCGCCTACTGCCTTGCGCCGGCCGCGCTGACCGCCGAATTCCGCAAGGTGCACCAGTTCAACGTCTTCACCGTGCATCACCCCTCGCAGCTCGGGCTGGCCGACTTCATGCGCGCCGATCCGGGCTTTGCCGCAGGGCTCGCCGCGTTCTATCAGGCCAAGCGCGATTTCTTCCGCAAGCAGCTTGAGGGCTCACGCTTCGAACTGCTGCCCAGCGACGGCACGTATTTCCAGTTGGCGCGCTACGACAAGATCAACGACTTGCCCGACACCGAGTTCGCGCGCTGGCTGACGATCGAGAAGGGCGTCGCCGTGATCCCCGTCTCGGCCTTCATGCCCGACGGCACGGACCACGGCTTGGTCCGCTTCTGCTTCGCGAAGAACGAG
>CAZTWA010000001.1:38260-44163 GCA_964617225.1 uncultured Methyloversatilis sp. | reverse complement strand
TCCGGGTTGGTGTCGTCGAAGCGCAGGTGGCAGGCGCCGCCGTAGTCCTGCGCGAGACCGAAGTTGAGGCAGATCGACTTGGCATGGCCGAAATGCAGGTAGCCGTTCGGTTCCGGCGGAAAGCGGGTGCGGATCTTCGCGCTGTCCAGCGGTTGTGCCGTCCCGCCAGCGCTGACTTTCTGCTGGGCCGCCGGGCCGGGCGTCCCGGACCAGGTGCGTCCGGCATATTTTCCTGCCGCGAGGTCGGCGTCGATGAGGTTGCGGATGAAGTTGGAGGGTTTGACTTCGGGGTCTGCCATGGTCTCGTTGCGCTGCAAAAAATTACTTGCCGGTGATTCTACCGGCAGCCGGCAGGCCCTATCCATCCGGGAGCAAAAACCACCAGTTTGCGCAACCCCTGCTTCAGTACTATAAATGAAGCACTTAGGCCCTTATTCCGGGAGAAGATACAGTGGCACGAGTCGGCGTGATCGGGGCGGGTGCTTTCGGTACGGCGATGGCATGCGTGTTGAGGCGTGCTGGCCATGAGTTGAGAATTTGGGCACACGAACCTGAGACGGCCGATGCGATCAACCGGGAGGGATCGAATCCGGTCTTTCTGCCGGGTATCGCGCTCCAGCCGGGGATCGTTGCCACCACTGATTTCTCCAGCGCGGTGGAGGGTGCCGAATTTCTGCTGCTCGCGCCGCCGGCGCAGCACATGCGTGCCGTCACCCTTCAATTACAGCCCTTCCTGACGGACGGCATACCGGTGGTGACCTGTTCCAAGGGTATCGAGCGCGGCAGTTGCGCGCTGATGTCCGAGGTGCTTGACGAGACCCTGCCGACGGCGCGCATCGTGGTGATGTCTGGACCGTCCTTCGCACACGAAATCGCGGCGGACCTGCCGGCCGGCGTGACCATCGCCTGCGTCGATCTGGCGCTGGGAACCCACATCGCGCGCGCCATCGGCTCGCCGCGTTTCCGCACCTATGTGTCGGACGACATCATCGGCGTGCAACTCGGCGGTGCGCTCAAAAACGTGTTCGGCATCGCCTGCGGCATTTCGCTGGGTCGGAAGCTGGGCAACAGTGGTCGCGCGACCTTGGTAGCCCGCTGCCTGGCCGAGATGTCGCGACTGGGCCTTGCCATGGGCGCCTGCGAGGAAACCTTCATGGGCCTGTCGGGCGTCGGCGACCTGACCTTGTGCTGCAACAGCCCGAGTTCGCGCAACATGTCGCTGGGCATGGCGCTTGGTGAAGGCCGCAAGCTGCAGGACGTTCTTGCCGAGCGGGTCACCGTGCAGGAGGGGGTGCATTCCGCCGAGTCGGTCGCGGCGCTGGCCCGCAGCCATGCGCTGGCGATGCCGATCGCGATGGCCGTGGATCAGGTACTCAATCACGGGGCGGGGATCGATGAAACCATTGCCTGGCTGCTCGAGCACCCCGTGGGATTGGAACGTGTCTCCGCGGTGCTGGACTGAGCGATATAACCGCGTTGGGATGCCATGAATACAGGAATTGGGATGTTCAATCTCGAAAGGAGAACGAAATGACACGACTCAAAAAGTATCTCGGCGTGGCACTGTCGGCGCTGTTCGTTGGCGCGGGTTCGGCAGCGGCACAGGTCATCGAGGACGAACTGGTGTTGATCACGCCCGTGGCCAAGACCCTGACTGATCCGACGCTGGCGGATTTCGCCAAGTACGCCAAGGAAACCTGGAACATCACGCTCAAGACCAGCGCGCTGGCGGCGGGAACGCCGGTTGCCTACGGCCGCATTCTCGAATGGAAGGGGCGGCCCGAGGTCGATATCTTCTGGGGCGGCGAGAGCGCCCTGTTCGACAAACTGGCGGCGCAGAACCTGCTGGTGCCACTGGAGTTGCCGAAGGCCGTGCTTGACGCGATTCCGGCGACCATCGGCAAGCCGCGGCCGATCTATCTGAAGGATCCGAAGGGCTTCTGGACCGGCACGGTGCTGGAGCCGTATGGCCTCGTCTTCCAGCCGACGCTGCTCAAGCGGCTGGGCGTGCCGGAACCGAAGGACTGGGACGACCTGCTGCATCCGAAACTGAAGGGCCACGTCGCGCAGTGCGCGCCGAGCCGGTCGAGCAGCAGCCACGCGACCTATGAGGTGATCCTGCAGCGCGAGGGCGACGAGAAGGGCTGGGCGTGGCTGAAGCAGTTGGCTGCCAATACCGGCCTGTTCACCGCGCGCAGCCGCGACGTGCCGTCGGTGGTCGCCCGCGGCGAGTTCGCCGCCGGCTTCGCCGTGCCGAGCTACATGGCCTTCGAGGACAAGCTGGCCGGTTTCGACATTCGCTTCGTCGCGCCGAAGACCGCGTGGATCACGCCCGAGCCGATCGCCGTACTCGCTGGCGCCAAGCATCCGAAAGCGGCGCGGGCCTTCATCGAGTATCTGCTCTCCGAGCGCGGCCAGAAAGTCGCCATGGAACGGGGGGTGTTCCCGATCACGCCCAAGTATCGCGTGCAGGGCGCGCCCGGTTCGCGCGCCGAGATGGCGGTCGAGTTCACCGGCGGCATCCGCTCCTACTTCGACATCGACGTGGTCAACATCTACGAGGATGACAAGGCGCAGGGCCGTTACGAGCAGGTGAACGAACAGTTCCGGCGGGATATCGAGTCCGTATGGGATACGCTCAAGCGCTAAACGGTCCAGTTGCGGAGGTTCGGTCGTGCGTATCGCGATAAACGGGCTGACCAAGCGGTTCGGCTCGCAGGAGGTGGTCAGCAAGATCAGTTTCGCCATCGAGGAGGGTGAGTTGTTCACCCTCCTCGGCCCGTCGGGCTGTGGCAAGACGACGCTGCTGCGGCTGATTGCCGGCTTCTATGCCGTGGATGAGGGCGAGATCCGCTTCGACGATCGCGTCATCAACGATTTGCCGCCACACGAACGCGGCATCGGCATGGTGTTCCAGAATTACGCGCTGTGGCCGCACATGACGGTGCGCGAAAATCTCGCCTACGGTCTCAAGCTGCGCAAGCTCCCTGCCCATGAAATCGACGAACGCGTCCGGGCGGTGCTGGAAAAGGTCAAGCTGACCGGTTTCGAGGATCGTTATCCCGGCCAGATGTCCGGTGGCCAGCAGCAGCGGGTGGCGCTGGCGCGGGCGCTGGTGCTCAATCCGCGCATCCTGCTGCTCGACGAGCCGCTGTCCAACCTGGATGCGAAGATCCGCATCCAGGTGCGCGCCGAGATCCGCAAGCTGCAGCGGGAACTCGGCATCACCACGGTGTATGTGACACACGACCAGGAAGAAGCGCTGGCCCTCTCCGACCGCATCGCCGTGTTCAATCGCGGCAAGCTGTTGCAGGTCGGGCCGCCGCGGGCGCTCTACGAACGGCCGGAAAACCGCTTCGTCGCCGATTTCATCGGCATCAACAATCTGGTCGAGGGCACGGTGGAGACAGCGTCGGCCGAGGCAACGGGCCTGCAAGTACTAACGCCACTGGGGTCGCTGGCAGCGGCGCCGGACGCGCGCTTCCGGCCGGGCGACCGCTGCATCCTCGCCATCCGTCCGGAAAACATCGCGCTGGACGGTGAAGTCGCGGGCAACAACCGGCTGTCCGGGCAGATCGTCTTCGCTGCCTATCTCGGCAACACTTTGCGCTACGACGTCGATCTCGGCCAGGGCATCATCTTCAAGGTCGATGTGCGCGACCCGTGGCACCACGCGCAATTGCCCATGGGGACGTCGGTCGCGGTCAGCTTTCCTACCGTCTGCACCGTGGCCATGCCGGGCGAAACATGAAGCTGCCCCGCCTGTCCGTTGCCGTTCTGGGTTTTGGGCTGATCTGGTCCTTCCTGATCATCTTCATCCTGTTTCCGTTGACGCGCATTTTCTACGATGCCGTGACCAACGAGGCCGGCCAGTTCACGCTCACGCATTTCCGCGACTTCTTCACCGATTCCTTCTACCTGCGCTCGCTGTGGCGCTCCCTGGTCCTCGGTGCGGCGGCGGTCGTCACGACGTCGGTGATCGGCATCGCCGTGGCTTTCCTCATCGTGCGCTACGACTTTCCGTATCGCAAGACGTTTTCCTACCTGACCATGCTGCCGATGATCCTGCCGCCGCTGGTCGGGGTGCTCGGTTTCGTTTTCATCCTCGGCCGCGCCGGCACGGTGAACATCCTGCTGATGGACTGGTTCGGCCTCGAAACGCCGGTGAATTTCATGTACGGCATGCACGGCGTGTTGCTGGTCGAGACCGTGCACCTGTTCCCGCTGATGACGTTGAGCATCCTCGATGCGCTGGCCAAGGTGGATCCGTCGCTGGAGGAGGCGGCGCAGGGCGTCGGCGCCTCCGGCTGGCACCGCTTCCGCACCATCACCCTGCCGCTGACGACGCCCGGCTACATTTCCGGCGCGCTGCTGGTGTTCATCTGGACCTTCGCCGACTTCATCACGCCGCTGGTGGTCGGGGTGCAGGACCTGCTGGCGCCGCAGGCCTATTTGAACATCATGCAGTTCGTCGATCGGCGCATTTTCCGCATGGGCATCGTCATCTCGGCGCTGCTGGTGATCCTCGCGATCATCTTCGTGATCGCCGCGCGCGAGTACGTGGCAATCAAGGATTACAGCTCGCTGGCCTATTCGCGTGTCGAGCGGCGGCAGCTGGGCCCGGTCAAGCGCTGGCTCGCCGTTGCCTTCCTGACGCTGCTGATGGTCATCTCCACCGTGCCACAGGTGGGCGTGCTGTTCGCGGCGGTGGGACGCGGCTGGGCTTTGACGCCGTGGCCGGTGCATTACACGCTGGAATTCTTCGAGGCGGTGAGCATCGAGACGCCGAAGTTCATCATCAACTCCTTCATGTATGCCGGACTGGCGCTGGTGCTATGTCTGATCATCGGCGTGCCGATGGCCTGGATCATGGCGCGCACGCGGGCGCCGGGGCGCAGTGCCATGGATGCGCTGACCACGCTGATCCTGGCGATTCCCGGCACCGCCATCGGCATCGCCTACATCCGTGCCTTCAATTTCCCGCTGCCCTTGTTCGACGCGCCGCTGACCGGCATGTGGATCATCCTGCCGCTGGTGCTGGCGGTGCGCCGGCTGCCGTACACCGTGCGCGGCAGCTATTCCTCGCTGCTGCTGGTGCATCCGTCGATGGAGGAGGCGGCTGCCAACGTCGGGGCGTCCAAGCTGCGCACCTTCCGCGACATCACCGTGCCGCTGGTCTGGAAGGGCATCCTCGTCGGTGCCTTGTTCTCGTTCATCATGTCGATCCAGGAAGCCTCGGCGACCATCTTCCTGACACTGGGCGGCTGGGAAATGATTCCCTTCGGCATCTTTACCTTCTACATCGCGGGCTCGCACAGTCAGGCCGCGGCCCTCGGCGTCATCCTCATCGTCGCGTGCGCCCTCTGCCTGTACATCGTCAATCGCATTGCCGGCACGCGCGTCGGCGGGCTGTTCGGCTGATTCGTACAAGCCGTGCAAGGCCAGTAGCCAGCCGGTCGGCGTAAAATCGCGGCATGACCTGGGCCGCCTCCATTGCCATCGCCATCGGTGCCGTTCTCGGCGCGTGGCTGCGCTACGGCCTCGGCCTGTGGCTTAACCCCGTGTTCGCCACCGTGCCGCTGGGCACGCTGGCGGCCAACCTGGTCGGCGGCTATCTGGTCGGTGCGGCGGTGGCGGTGTTCCATATCAACGCTGAACTGCCGCCCGAACTGAAACTGTTCTTCGTCACCGGCTTTCTCGGTGCGCTGACCACCTTTTCCACCTTCTCCGCCGAAGTGGTGCACCTGATCCAGAGCGCGCGCTACGGCTGGGCGGCGGGCGCGGCGAGCCTGCATCTGTTCGGTTCGCTCGTCATGACGCTTCTCGGTTTCGCGACAATTCACAAGCTGGCGCAATGAAATTCGATGTTGAAGCCAGACGGGCCGCGCGTCCGGCGATCAGCT
>CAZTWA010000001.1:0-38160 GCA_964617225.1 uncultured Methyloversatilis sp. | reverse complement strand
CATCGCGCGCGCGGCGGCGAACCAGCGCGCCGGCCGTTGCGGCCGCGTTTCGTCCGGGGTCTGCTTCCGGCTGTATTCGGAAGAGGACTTCGGCAAGCGCGCGCCCTACACCGACCCCGAGATACTGCGTTCCTCGCTCGCCGGCGTGATCCTGCGCATGAAGTCGCTGCACCTCGGTGACGTGGAGCGCTTCCCCTTCCTCGAAGCGCCGCTACCGCGCATGGTTGCGGATGGCTACACCCTGCTCGCCGAGCTGGGGGCCATCGACGAAACCAGCAAGGAACTTACCCCGGTCGGCCGCGAACTGGCGAAGCTGCCGCTCGATCCCAAGATCGGCCGCATGATCCTCGCCGCGCGCGAACTGGGCTGCCTCAAGGAAATGCTGGTCATCGCCGCCGCGCTGTCCACGCAGGATCCGCGCGACCGGCCGCAGGAGCAGGCCGCCGCCGCCGACCAGGCGCACGCAAAGTGGAAGGACGAAAAATCCGAGTTCCTGTCCTACCTCAAGCTCTGGACGGCGGCCGACGAAGTGTGGAAGCACGAAACCTCCAGCAAGCAGAAGCAGTGGTGCCGGTCAAATTTCATCAACTGGCTGCGGCTGCGCGAGTGGCGCGACGTGCACGGCCAGTTGATGACGCTCTGTCATGAACACGGCTGGAAGGAAAATCAACTCGCCGCGAACTACGAGAGCATCCACAAAGCGTTGCTCACCGGCCTTCTGGGCCATATCGGCCTGATCAACGAAGACGATAAGAATTATTTCGGCGCGCGCGGCATCAAGTATTTCATCCATCCGGGCTCGGCGCTGGTGAAGAAGGCGGGCCGGTGGATCGTCGCGGCGGAGCTGGTCGAGACCTCGCGCCTGTTCGCCCGATGTATCGCGAAGATCGAACCGGAATGGCTGGAGCAGGTTGGCGCGCACCTGCTGCGCCGCCATGTCTACGAGCCGCATTGGGAGAAGGGGCCGGGGCAGGTCGTGGCCTGGGAACGCGTCACGCTGCACGGCCTGACGTTGCATGCCAAGCGGCGCGTGCATTACGGCCCCATGAATCCGCAGGAGGCGCGCGAGCTCTTCATCCGCGGCGCCCTCGTCGCCGGCGAGGTCGGGGAGGACTGGTTCAAGCGGTGGCGCTTCCTGCAGCACTATCAGAAGCTGAAGATGGAGATCGAGCGCCTCGAACACAAATCGCGCCGCCCCGACGTGCTGGTGGATGACGCGCTGGTGTATGCATTCTTCGACGCGCTCGTGCCCGAGGACATCACGACCGTGGTCGCCTTCGACAAGTGGCGGCGCGATGCGGAGCGCGACAACCCGAAATTGCTGTTCCTCGACAAGGACCAGTTGATGCGTCATGAGGCGGCGGGCATCACCACCGATGCCTTCCCGCCGTTCCTCGCGCACCGCGGCCAGAAATATTCGCTCGCCTATAAGCACGACCCCGGGGCGGCGGACGACGGCGTGACCCTGGCGCTGCCGCTGACGGCCCTCAACCAGGTGCCCGCGACGCGGATCGAATGGCTGGTGCCGGGCCTGCTCAAGGAGAAGGTCGTCGCGTTGCTCAAGACGCTGCCGCAGAAATATCGGCATCGCGTGCAGCCGCTCGACGGCTTCGCCGAGGCCTTTTGCGACGCAGCGCGCGACACCGACGAGCCGCTCGCCAAGGCGCTGACGCGCGCGATCGAAGAAAAGATCGCGCTGAAACTGCCCCTCGATGCGCTGCGCCCGGGCGAGCTGCGGCCGCACCTGTTCATGAATATCCGTCTGCTCGACGCGCATGGCGCGACGCTGACGCTCTCGCGCAACCTCGCCGAGCTGCGCGCGCAGTACGGCGATCGTGTGACAGAGGCGTTTTCGGCGGCGGACGTGAAAGTCAGCGCTGGCGAGACGGCACAGGGCGGTGAAAGATCGACGGCCTGGACGTTTGGCGCGCTGCCGGAACTGCTCGAGGTCGAGGTGGCCGGGCGGCAGGTCATCGGCTTCCCCGCGCTGGTCGATGTGGGCGATGGCGTTCGCCTGACGGCCTTCGACACCGAAGACAAGGCGCGGGAAGAGCATCGCAAGGGCCTGGCCCGCCTCTTCGCACTGCAACTCAAGGCGCAGGTGCAGAGCATTGAGAAGCTGCCTGACCTGCGTGCGATGGCCCTGCAATACATGGCCCTGGGCACTGAGCAAGCGTTGCGTGAGCAGATCGTCGCCGCGACGCTTGAACGCACCTGCCTCATGGACCCGCTGCCGGTCGATGAACAGGGCTTCGCCGCGCGGCGCGATGCGGCGAAAGGGCGCATCCTGCTCGTCGCGCAGGAAATCGTGCGCCTGGCCGCGACTATCCTTGCCGAGCAGGCCGCTGTGCAGAAAAAGCTGGCCGCCGCGCAGAAGGCGTTTCCCCTGGCGTGTGACGACATTGCGGCGCAGTTGGCCGAGCTGGTCACGAAACGCTTCATCATCGCCACGCCCTACGAACGCTTGCAGCACTTTCCGCGTTACCTGAAGGCCATCGCCCTGCGCCTCGACAAGGCGAAGAACGATGCCGCGCGCGATGCGCGCCTCATGGCCGACTGGCAGGGGCTGGCCAAACCCTGGGCGCGCGAAGTCGTGCAGATGCGCAAGTCGGGCAGCCACGACGGCTTTCTGGAAGAATTCCGCTGGCTGCTGGAGGAATTGCGCGTCGCACTGTTCGCGCAGGAACTCCGCACGCCGAGCCCGGTCTCGGTGAAACGCTTGCAGAAAATGTGGGAAGGACGCCCCCGATGACACCCTTGGAACGCTTGACACAATCGCTGCTGCGCGCCGGTCGCGACCTGCTGCGGCCAGGACTGCTGTTCCATGTGCTGTGGCCGCCGGTGGTGGCCTTCGTTCTCTGGTCGGCGGTCGCTTGGTTCGCCTGGCTGCCCGCGGCAACGTGGATCGCCGGCGCGATGCCCGACTGGCCGTGGCTGGCTTGGCTCGGCCCGTGGCTGGCGCATGTGGCCGTGTTTTTCATTTTCGCGCCGCTCGTCTATGTGACGGCCCTGCTCTTGGTCGCGACTTTCGCGCTGCCGCGCATGATGACGCTGGTCGCGGCACGCGATTACCCGGATGTGTCGCGGCAGGGCTCGGCCAGCGCGGCACTCTGGGGCAGCGTCTGGAACACGCTGGCCGCCAGCGCCATCTTCGTCGCGGGCTGGCTGGTCACCTTGCCGTTGCTACTGGTTCCCGGCGCCTTGTTCGTGCTGCCGCTGTTGTGGTCGGCCTGGCTCAACCAGCGTGCCTTCCGTTTCGATGCGCTGGCGGAGCATGCGCTGCCCGAGGAGCGGGAACGCCTGTTCCGCAGCGAACGCGGCGGCCTGTACGGCGCCGGCCTGTCCAGCGCGCTGCTGGCCTATGTACCGGTCGCGCACCTGCTGGCGCCGGGCTTCGCGGCGCTGTTGTTCGTCCATCTCTGCCTCGCGGCCCTGCGCGAGCTGCGTAATCGACAAGGAATCCCGGTATGAGAACTTATGGCCTGATCGTCATCGGCGACGAAATCATGCGCGGCAAGCGCCAGGACAAGCACATGGCGAAATTCGTCGAGATCCTTGGCACGCGCGGGCTGGTTTTCTCATGGGTGCAGTACCTTGGCGATGAGCGGCCGCGCCTGATCGAGACGCTGCGGCGCACGCTGGCGAGCGGCGATGTCGTGTTCAGCTGTGGCGGCATCGGCGTCACACCGGACGACCATACGCGCCAGGCCGCGGCCGCCGCGGCCGGCGTGCCGCTCGAATTGAATCCCGACGCCGAGCGCGAGATCCGCGCACGCATGGCCGAGATGGGCCAGCCGGTGACTGCGGCGCGTCTGGAGTTGGGGACGGTTCCTCAAGGCAGCCGCATCATTCCGAATCCGTTCAACCGGATACCGGGGTTTTCCTATGGCGACCATCATTTCCTGCCGGGCTTCCCGCAGATGGCCTGGCCGATGGCCGAGTGGGTGCTCGACACCGATTACGCCGACGACTTCCGGCAGAACGCCGAAACCGAGGCCGCGATCCTCGTCTGGGATGGCCTCGAGGGCAATATGCTCGACCTGATGCGCCAGACGGAAGCCGATTTTCCGGGCCTCACGGTGTTCAGCCTGCCGACCTTCGGCAACGAAACGGTACGGCGGCATGTCGAGTTGGGCGTGCGTGGCGCGCCGGAAGCCGTCGCTCAAGCGATCGAGGTGCTCAAGGCCGGCGTGGCTGCCGTCGGCTACAGCTTCGATATCAAATCCTGAAAGTCAGCTTCCGCGAGACGGCCCTTCCCCTCGGCGCAGGCAAAAAAAAAGCCCAGACCTGAGGTCTGGGCTGAAACGGTTCCTTTGCGGAACCGGAGGAGGAGAGGTTGAATCTCTTAACGGCAATACAGCGCGCCGTATTAAGCAGCCGAATTAGGCGGCCTTCTTGGCCTTCGCGGCGGTGGCGCCAACAGCCTTGACGGTCGCGGTGGTCGCGGCGGCAACGTTCGCTTCGGCCATCTCGGCAACCTGCTTGGCGGCCTTGTTCATGGTCTCGTAGGCGGAGTTGGCGGCGGCGATCGCGGACTTGACGGCAGCGACGGCGACGTCGGAACCGGCGGGGGCGTTCTTGACGGCCTTGTCCAGGACGGAGGTGACGTTCTTGTTCATTTCGACGTACTGGCTGTCGAAAATCTTGGAGAACTCTTCCTGAGTCTGGCTGGCGATTTCATACACGCTGCGCGAGTAGGCGATGGCCTTTTCGAAAGCGGGCTGGGCCAGGGCGGCTTGCATGCTCACCAGTTCCTGGACGTCCTTGGCGGACAGCAGGGTCTTGGCGGTATTGACGCTGTCTTCGAGCAGGGTACGCGCGGTGTTCAGGTTCAGGGCGGCAAGGCGCTCGGCGCTGGCAAACGCGGTGTTCGCGACGGTCAGCAGGGATTCGACGTTGGCTTTGTTGGCGCCGGCGAGTTGTTCGGGGGTCGTGTACATGGCGATCTCCTAAAAATGAAAGTTCAAGATTGAAGGTTCAAAAATCGTGGTGCAAACAGGCTGAAACAAGATCGATGCGATTTGTTGCAGTGCATCATGGTTTTCATTATAGGGATGGACTTTCCGAAGTCAAGCGAATTATTGTGCAATGCAACAAAAAAAGTGTGTGCAAATACAACATTAATAACATATCAATGACTTAGGATGTTATTTTTGGGGTTATCAGGCGCAGCTTCGGCCTGAAAAGGCAACTGCGGCAGGGCATGTTGCCCTGCCGCATCCTTGGGGGGGGTCAGCGCGCCGGAGCTGCGGGGGCCGGCTTGGCGTTCTTCGGCTGGATGATGGCGGTGACGCGGCCTTCCTTGGTGCCCGGGCTGGCGCCCGGCGTTGCGGTCACCAGGTACTGCTCGGTCCGGCCGTCGTAGGAAATGTAGTGGCCGCGCACTTCGTCGGCCCCGCTCTTCACGAAGGCCCGGTTGAAGAACTCGGCCTTTTCGCCGCGCGCGTCGTACTCGATGCGCTCGGCCTCGCCGTCGATGTATTCGTCCTTGCCTTCGCGTTTCTGCCGGAAACGGGCCAGGCCGCCGTCGCCGCTCGTTGCCACGCCTTTCTGGAAGCCCTCGGCATCCTGTGTCACGACCAGCTTGGCCGTGCGGATGACCAGCGTGCCTTGCGACAGCACGACATTGCCTTCGAAGATATGCGTGCGCTTGACGTCATCCACGGTCACGCGCGCGGCTTCGAGGTGCACCGGCTTGTCCCGGTCGGCGCGCTCGGCAAGCGCATTGCCGCAGGTCAGGAGGGCCAGCAAGGGAACGAGGAGCAGGGGGCGGGCGATGGCATTCATGTCAGCGATTCGATTTGGGTTTCGATGGGGTTTTCGTCTTGGACTTGGGTTTCGGGGCGGCCTTGGTCTTGGAATTCGTTTTCGTCACCGTCTTCGGTTTGGCCTGAGGCTTGACCGTGGTTCCAGCGGGTTTCGGGAGTGCCGGCGCCGGGGCGAGGGCCGGTGCGGCAGGCGTTTGCACTTCAGCCGCGGCCGGTATATCCGCCAAGGTGTTGCCTTTGCGAAAGAATACGCCCTGGACCGGGCCTTCGAGCGTATAGATCGAGGTCTTGTTATCTACGCTGAGCCCGCTGCCCTGCACGTGCGTCTTGCCTTGGGTGATCGTTACCGGCACGTCGGATTTGGCGACTTCGTCGTCGGGCCAGACGTCAAGCCGCGTCGTGGTGAGGACCGTGTCCGGCTTGTTGCCGATTCCGCTGCGACGGACGCTCACCTCGTCGATCAGGGTGACATGCTCGCCCTTGCTGCCGACCAGTGCCTCGCGGGCGCTGACGAAGGTGGGCGGCTCGCGGTGATAGGTGATGCGCGGTGCAGTGACGATCGTGCTGTCGTCGTCCGGATAGTGGCGCATCTGCTCGGCGACGACCGTGTGTTGCAAAAGGCCCTGCGGGTCGAACCGGCGGACCTCGAAATTCTGGATGATGTAATCCGGATCGTGGCGCAACTTTGCGTCGACGCCCCCGGCAGGCGCGCGGCTGGCCATTTCGAGCCAGAAGCTCATGCCGGCCAGCAGCCCGGCCAGCAGGAGCGGGAACAGGGTGGCCGTCGGGCTGGTGCGCGTGGTCATGCCCGGGCGCTTCAGACGAGGTAGGGCGCCATCACGCGATCCCACGTGCCTTGGGCACGCAGGATGTATTCGCAGACCTCGCGCACGGCACCGGCGCCCGCCGGCGCGCGTGCCACGTAGCAGACATGGCGGCGGACCAGTTCATGACCATCCGGAACGGTGGCGGAGAAGCCGACCTTGCGCAGCAGCGGCAGGTCGATCAGGTCGTCGCCCATATAGCCGCACTGCTCGAAGCTCAATTTTTCGCGGGCCAACAGCGAGGCCATCGCGGTGCGCTTGTCCTCGATGCCTTGCATGACAAGGCCGATCCCCAGATTGGCGGCACGCTGGGTGACGATCGGCGCGTCGCGGCCGGTGATGATCGCGAGTTTGACGCCGGACTTGGCCAGCAGCTTGAGGCCGAGGCCGTCGCGGCTGAAAAAGGCCTTGCAGAAATCACCCTCGGGGCCGAAGTAGAGCCGTCCGTCGGTCATCACCCCGTCGATGTCGAAGCCCATCAGGCGAACTTGGGCAGCGTGTGCTGTGCAATCCATCAGACCACCTTGGCGCGGAAAAGGTCGTGCATGTTGAGGGCGCCGGCGAGTTGGCCGGCGGCATCGATGACGAGCAACTGGTTGATCTTGTGCCGCTCCATCATCTCGACGGCTTCGACGGCGAGGCGGTCCGGGCCGATGGACCGCGGATTCCGGCTCATGAGTTCGCCGACCGCAACGGGCCGCAGGTCACCCAGCTTTTCCAGTGCGCGGCGCAGGTCGCCGTCGGTGAAGATGCCGGCCACTTTGCCAGAAGCATCGAGCACTGCCGCCATGCCCATGCCGCCGCGCGAGATTGCGGCGAGCACGGCTGGGATCGCCGCGGTATCCGCGACGGTGGCGACGCGTTCGGCGGGCTGCATGACGTCCCGCACATGGGTGAGCAGCTTGCGGCCCAGCGCGCCACCCGGGTGCGAGCGCGCGAAGTCCTCGGCGCCGAAACCGCGGGCGTCGAGCAGCGCGACGGCGAGCGCGTCGCCGAGCGCCAGCGCCGCGGTGGTGCTGGCCGTGGGCGCGAGGTTGAGCGGGCAGGCTTCCTCGTCGACGCGGGCATCGAGATGGACGTCGGCTTCCTTCGCCAGCGCGGACGCCGGGTTGCCGGTGATCGTGATCAGCTTGCCGCCCTGGCGCTTCACCAGCGGCACGATGGTCAGCAACTCGTCGTTCTTGCCGGAGTTGGAGAGGGCGATCAGCACGTCGTCGCGCGCGATCATGCCGAGGTCGCCATGCACTGCCTCGGCGGCATGGACGAAGTAGGCGGGGGTGCCGGTACTGGCCATGGTGGCGGCGATCTTGCGGGCGATGTGGCCGGACTTGCCGATGCCGCTGACGATGACGCGGCCATGACAGGCGAGAATGAGCCCGACCGCTGCGGCAAAGCTGCCATCCAGTCGCGCGGAGATTTTTTCGATCGCCTCGGCCTCGATGGCGAGGACACGCCGGGCGAGCGCGATAAGGTGTTCCGCTGCGGGAATCGTTGGCATCGGGATGACGCGGGGTGGGCGGCCCGCGAAGGCGGTTATGATTGAGGCAAATTATAACGACCCTGCGAAATACCGACATGGCGAGAGACCGAGGAGTGCGCACTTGACCCTGCACCTGATCCTGCTGCTGCTGGCGGCCGCGGTGCTTGGCGTGGTGATCTGCCGCAGTTTGGGCCTGCCGCCGATCCTCGGCTACCTGTTGGTGGGGGCGGTCGCCGGCCCGCATGCGCTCGGCGTCCTGCCCGATACCGATAGCGCCCATCGGCTGGCGGAGTTTGGCGTCGTCTTCCTGATGTTCACCATTGGCCTCGAGTTTTCGCTGCCGCGCCTCTTTGCCATGAAGCACATCGTGTTCGGCCTGGGGCTGGCGCAGGTGCTGGTGACCCTGCTGGCTGTCGTGGTCGGGGCCCTGCTATGGGGCGTGTCGTGGCAGGCCAGCGTGGCGCTTGGGGGCGCGCTGGCAATGTCCTCGACGGCAATCCTGTCGAAGTTGCTGACCGATCGGCGCGAACTCGATGCCGCGCACGGGCGCGAGGTGATGGGCGTGCTGCTGTTCCAGGATCTGGCCGTGGTGCCGTTGCTCGTCCTGATTCCCGCGCTGTCGCAGCCGGTCGAGGCGCTGGCCGGCGAAGTGGGGTGGGCGCTTGCGAAAGCGGCCGTGCTGCTGGCGCTGGTCCTGTTCATCGGCCAGCGGCTGATGCACGCCTGGTTCGGCATGGTGGCGCGGCGCAAGTCCAGCGAACTCTTCATGCTCAACGTGCTGCTGGTGACGCTCGCTTTCGCTACGCTGACCGAGCTGGCCGGCCTCTCGCCGGCGCTGGGCGCCTTTGTCGCCGGCATGCTGATTTCGGAAACCGAGTATCGCTACCAGGTCGAAGAGGACATCAAGCCGTTCCGCGACGTGCTGCTGGGCCTGTTCTTCGTGTCCACCGGCATGATGCTCAATCCCGTGGCGATCTGGAACGATGCCTTGCGGCTGCTCGCCATGCTGGCGCTGCTCCTGGCGGCCAAACTGATCGTCGCCGGCACGCTCTCGCGCCTGCTGGGCAGCAGCCCGGGAACGTCGCTGCGCACGGGCTTGTGGCTATGTACTGCGGGGGAGTTCGGCTTCGTCCTCGTCGCGCGCGCGACGGACACCGGGCTGGTCGATCCTGTGCTGATCCAGCCGGTGCTGGCGGCGATGGTGATGTCGATGATGATCGCGCCGCTGATCGTGCATTATTCCGATCGCGTGGCGCTGCGCTTCGTCGCTTCGGAATGGCTGATGCGCTCGATGCAACTGACCCAGATCGCGGCCCAGACAGTGGCCACCGACAAGCATGCGATCCTCTGCGGCTATGGCAAGACCGGCCAGCATCTGGCACGCTTTCTCGAGACGGAGAAGATTGGCTTCATGGCAATCGATCTCGATCCGGAGCGTGTGCGCGAGGCGGCCGCGGCGGGCGAACCCGTGGCCTGGGGGGACTGTACCCGGCGCGAGAACTTGCAGGCGGCGGGTATCGCCCGCGCCAGCGTGCTGGTGGTGACCTTCGCGGACCTCGCCACGACGCTGCATCTCGTCGAGCGTGTCCACGAAATGCGGCCCGACCTGCCGATCGTGGCGCGTTCGCGCGAGGAAGACGATGCCGAACGGCTGTTCCAGGCGGGCGTCGCGGAGGTCGTGCCCGAGGCGCTCGAGTCGTCGGTCATGCTGGCAACCCATGCGCTCGCGCTGGTCGGCGTGCCGATGCACCGCGTCATCCGGCGCTTGCGCGAACTCCGCGAGCAGCATTACGCGCTGTTGCGCGGCTTCTTCCATGGCGCCTCGGATGCGGGCGAAGGCCTGGCGGATTCGGACCAGCCCCGCCTGCACGCGGTCATGCTCGATGCCGGGGCCTGGGCTGTTGGTCGCAGCCTCGACGAGGTCAATATCGCGAAAGTCAGCGCTGGCGTGACGGCAATCCGTCGTCGGAACCAGTCGCAACTCAGCTTTGATGGCGCGACGCTTCTCCGGGCCGGCGATGTGGTGGTCATTCGTGGCAGCGCGGCTGCTGTCGCCGCAGGCGAAGAGCGGCTGCTGCGCGGCTAGCAACAAAAAAGCCCGCCGAAGCGGGCTTTGCGTTCGAGGCAATCTTTGGTCAGTTGGCGACGCACACCGTGTAGAGGGTGGCATCGTCCGCCGGTGTGACGGTATAGAAGGTGGCCGCCGTTGCCAGCGTGCCGCCCGCCGCAGCGCCGAGGACGCGCACGGTGCCCGTCGAGGTGTTGCCGTCATCGATTGTGGTGTCGATCTGGCGCGCGAAGCGACCCTGCACGCCGGCCGTGCAGACATAGAAGTTCGCCGGCCAGGGATTCGGTACGACGGTCGAGACAGGATCGCCCGTGATGCCGAGCGGGCCACCATCGGCGTTGCGGGGCAGGTACTCGCCGCTGGTCGTGTCGGGCGTACCGCTCGCCAGGTTGGCCATGCGCACGTGCTGCCAGAACAGGAAGCTTTCCGTGCCCGCAGCCGAGTTCCACGCGCCGTTGATGCGTGCATCGCCTGCGCAGGGGCTCGGGTTACCAGCGCTGCACAAGGTAGCGTTCGCGGTGGCACCGGCGCCGACGTGATTGACGACGAGAGGGTCGTCACCCGGCAGGGCCTTGAACTTGTCCTGATAGGCATAGATGAAGGTTGATATCGAACGCAGGTCGTTGGCGATGTTCTTGACCTTCGCGCTGTTGATCAGTTCTTGGCCCTTGAGGACGCCGCCCAGCAACAAACCGATGATCACCAGGACGATGGCGATCTCGACGAGGGTGAAACCCGATTGCTTGTTCATTCTTCTACTCCACCAAAGTTATAGCTGAGAGAATTAAAGCATGTTCTGTGCCATTGTTGGCAATACGATGCTAACCCTTCGAATTACCGGTGATGAACTGAAAAAGCCGGCGATTCCGGCCTAATTTAATTGAAGTTAGTTACCGGATAGACCCTTATCACAGCCAAATTGTGTCGAAAAATAGACAGCCTGTCGAAAGCGCGTCATTTCGGCAGTGCATCCCAAGTGCCAAGCTAGAATCAAATCGTTATCCAACATTCCTGAACGGATGTCTTCAGTTCAATCCTCTGCCCGCCGTCGCTGGATCTTCCTGATGCTGCTTGGGGCCTTACACCTGGTCTTTGCGCTGGGGCCGGAGAGCGTCATCGGGCGCTGGCTGTTTCTTTCCCACATCGGCTTGGGCCTGCTCTGGCAGCCTTTCGTTCAGCCACGACGGCGATTCGGCCCGG
Organism: uncultured Methyloversatilis sp.; assembly: GCA_964617225.1. Taxonomy (GTDB): domain Bacteria; phylum Pseudomonadota; class Gammaproteobacteria; order Burkholderiales; family Rhodocyclaceae; genus Sulfuricystis. The sequence goes on along the minus strand of CAZTWA010000001.1, from coordinate 26,820 downwards.
GGGCCACCCTGATCGTCGTGCTGAGCGCGGCGTTCCTCGCCTTTTTCCTCAACTGGGGCATCTTGCTGTTGTGGACGATGCTGCTCGCGGGCGTGGTTGGCGGCAAGGTTTTCATGTTCCCCGATCGCTGGGAACGGTTGTTCCACCTGGCTGCGCTCGGCTATCTCGTTACTGTGGTACTGGCGCTAATCCTGCCCGCGTCGCTACTGTCGCTCAACTTGGGCGAACCCATGCTCGCCCGTCTGGTGCTCTATCTGTCGCCGCTGATCCTGCTCTTCATGGCGGCCTTGCCAGTCAAGCAGGGCATGGCGGAAGAGCGGGCCGAGATCGTCGATTTCGTCTATGGCATGTTCGTCTTTCTGTTGCTCGCCGTGATCGTCCTGGGCAGTCTGAGTTATTCGCTCCTCTTCAAGGCCGGTTTTCTCGAGTCGCAACTGATCACGCTCGGTGTCGTCGCCGGCGTACTGCTCCTGCTCGGCTTCATCTGGGACCCGCGCGCAGGCTTCGCCGGCCTGGGCGCTGCAGTGGCACAGCACGTGATGACGCTCGGTCTGCCCGTCGAGGAATGGCTGCAATCGCTTGCTGAATTGGGCAAGAATGAAGAGGACCCCGACCACTTTCTGGCGCTGGCCTGCGCCGAGCTGCCGAAGCGCTTGCCGGGCGTGAAGGGCGGGCGCTGGGAGGGTATCGGGGCGCAGGATGTCTTTGGCGATCCCAAGGGCTATCGAACGGCCTTTACCCACGGTCGTCTGAGCGTTGAACTGGTGACCCGCTTCGAGCCGAGCCCGGCCCTGCGCTGGCACTACGATTTGGTTGTCCGCCTGCTTTCCGAGTTTTATCTGGGCAAATGGCGCGCCCAGGAACTGAAACGGCTGTCCTATATCCAGGCGGTCTATGAAACCGGTGCGCGTCTGACCCACGACGTGAAGAATCTGCTGCAATCGCTGGATACGCTGTGCGCGGTGGCGAATGAGGCTGGTGTTTCGCCGTCCCCCCGGTTTGGCGAGTTGTTGCGGCGACAGTTGCCGGAGATATCGTCCCGACTGCGGCAGACGCTCGACAAACTCGTCGAGCCGGGCAGGCGGTTGCCCGCCGCGCCCATGCCGGCAGACGACTGGTTGGCGTCGCTGGAAAAGCGGTACGCCGACGCGGATACGCGCGTGATCGCCGTGGGCGACCTGTTGACCTGCCATGTCGAGGATCCGGCCTTGTTTTCGAGCGTCGCGGAAAACCTGCTGCAGAACATCAACGCAAAACGTCTGACACAGCCCGGTGTGCAGGCGACGCTGCGTCTTGTCTGCGCGCAGGGTGGCACGGTACTGGAGGTGAGCGACGATGGCCGTGCGATCCCTGCAGCGCTCGCCGACCGGCTGCTGAAAGAACGCGTGACCTCGGAGGACGGTCTTGGCATCGGGCTGTACCAGTGCGCCCGCCAAGCCGAGGAAGCCGGCTATCGGCTGGAACTGGCCAGCAACATCGACGGCTGCGTAAGCTTCCTGCTGGCGCGTCCGGACGCGCAGCGCGTCGATTCAGCCGGTGTGACGCCCTAGCAAGCGATAGACGGTCATTGCGCCCTTGCCCTTGAGGTTGATGCTGAAGGGGCCTTCGAAGGTGAATTGCGGGGCGAGCCGCGCGTGCGTCGCCGCATCGCAATGGATCGAACCCGGGGAGCCTTCGCTCGTGATGCGGCTGGCCAGGTTGACCGTGTCGCCCCAGACGTCGTAGATGAACTTGTGCTTGCCGACCACCCCCGCGACGACGGGCCCGGTCGCGATGCCGACACGGATCTCCATGTGGGCGGCGTTGATCTGGTAGTCCCGGTGCAGCACTGCCTGCATCGCCAGCGCGAAATCGGCGCTGGCCGCCGCATGATCTTCATTGCTGCTGTTGATGCCGCCGGCAGCCATGTAGGCGTCGCCGATGGTCTTGATCTTTTCCAGGCCGAAGCGCTCGCACAAATCGTCGAAGGCCGAGAAAATGCTGTTGAGCATGCCGAATACCTGCTCTGGCGTCATGTGCGAGGCGACGCGGGTGAAATTGACCAAGTCGGCGAACATCACCGTCGCGGCAGGGAAGCCATCGGCGATCGTGGCGGTGGACGTCTTGAGGCGCTGGGCCACCGGCGCGGGCAGCACGTTGAGCAACAGTTGCTCGGAGCGGTATTTTTCCACTTGCAACATCTGATGCGCGTCCTCGAGACGCTCCTGGATCTTGCGCTTTTCCTGGATCGAGTAGCGCAGCAGCACATAGATGATCGTGGCCACGGCGATGAAGTTGAGCGCGAAGAACACCATGCTGGTGCGCAGGGAAATCGCCAGTTTCTGGGCAGCGTAGGCATCGGCGAGCAGGAAGTCGAAGACTCCCGTCAGTGCCGTGAAGAACACCCAGGCGAAGAACCAGGCCACGGATTCGCGCACGCCGAAAAACAGGATCGCGCCGAAGGGGGCCAGCAGGCCCCAGAGGATGATGCCGCTACCGGTGATGAAGTTACCGATGCTCCACTGCATCACGAAGGGTGCGAACAGGAACAGCGCCAGCTGCGAGAGCCGGAAAAAGTCGAAGTTGCGCAGCTGGATGTAGAGCGCCAGGTTGCCGGCCAGAATGAGCTGGAAGGCGTAGGGCAGGGTGGCCGAGAACTGCGGCCCGATGGCCCAGTAGATGGCCAGCCAGAGCATCGAGGCCGCGCTGACCAGGCCGGTGGCGAAGACCAGCAACTGCTTGTTGAGCCGGAGTTCCGCGCTGTCGCCTGGCTCGACGCCGGCGTTGCGCAGGCGCTCCATGAAACCCGGTGCGGGGGAGGTGGGGAGGGCGGATTGCATGCGTGGTCGAGGCTCGCTGCGTCGTTATGACGGCAGTATGCAGCGGCGGGGAAACGGGGTCAAGCGGCACGCCGCAAGGTAGAATTCGCGCCATGATCGAAATCGTTCTCAATGGCGTGGCACGCCAGTTCGCCCCTCCGCTGACCGTGGCCGGATTGCTGGCACAGGAAGGCCTGCTCGGCAAGCGTGTGGCCGTGGAAAGGAACGGCGAAATCGTGCCCAAGAGCCTGCACGCAACCACGCCGCTCAAGGCCGGGGACCAGCTCGAAATCGTCGTCGCCGTCGGTGGTGGCTAATACAGGAAAACAGGAAAATCATGGAAGACACACTCACCCTCGCCGGCAAGGCCTACCATTCGCGCCTGCTCGTCGGCACCGGCAAGTACAGGGATTTCGACGAGACGCGCCGTGCCGTCGAGGCGAGCGGTGCCGAAATCGTAACCGTGGCCATTCGCCGCACCAACATCGGCCAGGATCCGAAGCAACCGTCGCTTCTCGACGCCCTGCCGCCCTCGAAGTTCACCTACCTGCCGAATACCGCCGGTTGCTATTCCGCCGAGGAAGCGGTGCGCACGCTGCGGCTCGCGCGCGAACTGCTCGACGGCCATGCGCTCGTCAAGCTCGAGGTGCTCGGCGACCCGCAGACGCTGTTCCCGAACATGCCAGAAACCCTCAAGGCCGCGGAGACGCTGGTCAAGGAAGGCTTCCAGGTCATGGTGTATTGCTCCGACGATCCGATTCAGGCCAAGCTCCTTGAAGGCATCGGCTGCATCGCGGTGATGCCGCTCGCGTCGCTGATCGGTTCGGGCATGGGCATCCTCAACCCGTGGAACCTCGCCCTGATCCTCGAAAAGGCCGAGGTGCCGGTGCTGGTCGATGCCGGTGTCGGCACGGCCTCCGACGCGGCGATCGCGATGGAACTGGGCTGCGACGGCGTGCTGATGAACACGGCGATCGCCGGCGCCCGGGATCCCGTGCGCATGGCTGGTGCGATGAAGAAGGCGGTCGAGGCCGGTCGCGAAGCGTTCCTGGCCGGGCGCATGCCCAAGAAACTCTATTCCGCGAGCCCGAGCTCGCCGATGTCGGGCCTGATCGGCGGCAAGTGAAGTTCCCGCTGCGCGCGCTGTTGGGCGGCCTGCTGCTGGCAGGCGGCAGTGTCCGTGCGCAGGACGGCCTGCCGGCAGCCGAGCCGCTGTCGCCGCTTCATCTGGGCTACGCCTTCGAACGTCCCGACCTTCTGCTGCAACAGCGCATCTTCGGCCTCGCGCATGGCGTGCATCTGCTGCTCTCGGGCTGCCTCGACAAGAACGAGAACGCGGTGGCGGCGCAGCAGGCCTACGATGCCTGGCATGCGGCGCAGCGCGAGGCGCTCGACGCGGTGCGCATTACGCTGGCCGCGCATCACTACGGCGACCAGGCCGGGCGGGCCCAGTGGCAGGACATCGCGCGGGTCATTGGGCTCAAGGAGACGATTTATCCTTCGCTCGGCGCCATCCCGTTGTCGGAGGCGTGCGCCACCCTCCCCGAAGCACTGAGCCAACCCCGCTATGATTTCGCAGCGCAACTCGAGATGATCCATGACGTCAGCAGACAATGATTCCGTCGCCCGCCGCGATCACATCCGCAGCTTCGTGCTGCGGCAGGGGCGCGTGTCGAACGCGCAGCAGCGCTACTACGACGAGGGCCTGCCGCGTTGGGGCATCCCCTATGCGCCCGGCGCGCTCGACCTGAACGCGGCGTTCGGGCGCGAGGGAAAGAAAATCCTCGAAATCGGCTGCGGCATGGGTGAAACGACCGCGACCATCGCCGCCGCGCATCCGGACAACGACTATATTGGCATCGAGGTGCATACGCCGGGGGTCGGCAGCCTGCTCAAGGAAATCGCCACGCGCGAACTGACCAACCTGCGCGTGATCCAGCATGATGCCGTCGAAGTGGTGCGCGACATGATTCCTGCGGGAGCGCTTGCCGGCATCCACGTTTATTTTCCTGATCCCTGGCCGAAGAAGCGCCATCACAAACGGCGCCTGCTCCAGCCCGCCTTCGTTGCCCTGCTGGCCTCCCGTCTCGCGCCCGGCGGTTACCTGCATTGCGCCACCGACTGGGAGGAATACGCGCAGCAGATGCTCGACGTCCTGTCGGCGGAACCCTTGCTGAAAAATGCGGCAACGGGTTTTGCAGCGCGCCCGGCCTGGCGGCCGCAGACCAAGTTCGAAGCGCGCGGCCTGCGCCTCGGACACGGTGTCTGGGATGTTCTATTCTTGCGAGATGGCTGAGACCCTCGACTTCCGCTATTCCATCACCCTGCCCGCGGGGCCGCTGGAACACCTCGTTCGTCTCGATGCGGAAACCCTGGAAGCGCAGCCGCCGGCGGTCTCACCACCGGGATGGGCGCGCCTCGACTTCCATACCTGCCCAAACTGTCCACTGGCCAATACCGGAACGGTTGATTGCCCGATGGCCTGGTCGCTGTCCGGCCTGCTGGCGGATGCGGGCAAGGTGGTTTCGCATGAGATGGCGCACGTGGTGATGCATTCGGCGCGCCGCACGGTCAGCGCCGAAACCACGGCACAGCGGGCGTTCGGCTCGCTGATGGGCCTGGTGATGGCCACCTGCGGTTGTCCGGAGATGGCGTGGCTGCGCCCGATGGCACGTTTTCATCTGCCGCTGGCCAACGAGGAGGAAACGCTCTACCGTGCCGTCTCGATGTATTTGGTGGCGCAGTATTTCCGCGCGCGCCACGGCGGCACGCCCGACCTGAATCTTGACGGCCTGCGCCAGCACTACGCCCGCGTGCATGAGATCAACCTGGCGATGGCGGATCGCCTGCGCGCGGCCTGCGAACAGGATGCGCCGGTGAACGCGGTGGCACTGCTCGACATGTTCGCCAAGTTCCTGCCGTGGTCGATCGACGAATCGCTGGCGGAGATCGAATACCTGTTTCGTCCCTGGCTGAAGGACTTGGCGCCGTATCCGGACGCTACGCGGGCAGGAACAAAGCGATCAGGCGATTGAGGAAGCGTCGGCCGAGGGCGGTCGGCCGCAGTTGATCGCCGACCACGTCCAGCAGGCCTGCCTGCCGTCCCGCCAGCGCTGACTTTTCGATAGCTGCCAGCGGCAAACCGGTACGTTCGCTGAACATCACCAGCGGCACGCCGTCGGTCAGGCGCAGCGCATTCATCATGAATTCGCCCGGCAGGTCTTCGAGCGTGACCGGTTGCCAGTGGCGTGCGGATGGATCGGCAAGGTAATCCTTCGGATGGCGCGGGCGCGCCTCGCGGCGGATGCCCGCGTGGTCGGACAGCTTCGAATGCGCGCCGGCGCCGATGCCGAGGTAATCGCCGAACTGCCAGTAGTTGAGGTTGTGCCGACATTGCTGGCCGGGTTTGGCGTAGGCCGAGGTTTCGTAGTGCTCGAAGCCGGCATCGACGAGTGTCGCCTCGACCATCTCCAGCATGTCGGCGGACAAGTCCTCGTCGGGCAAGGGCGGCGGGGTATGGTGAAAGGCCGTGTTCGGCTCCAGCGTCAGGTGGTAGGCGCTGATGTGCGAAACCCCGGTGGCGCGGGCGGTGTCGATGTCGTGTCGTGCCTCGTCCAGCGTCTGCTCGGGCAGGGCAACCATCAGGTCGAGATTGACGCGCTCGAAATGCCGCTGGGCGAGTTCGATGGCGCGGCGCGCTTCAGTACCGGAATGGATACGCCCGAGCGCGGCGAGCTTGCGGTCGTCGAAGCTCTGGATGCCAAGCGAGAGCCGGCTCACGCCGGCATCGCGATAGGCCGCGAAGCGGTCGGCCTCGACGGTGCCGGGATTGGCTTCGAGCGTGATCTCCGCACCGGGCAGCAGCGGCAGGCGCATGCGCAGCGCGGCGAGCAGGGCATCGGCGGTCGCGCCTGACATCAGGCTCGGCGTACCGCCGCCGATGAAGACCGAGACGATCGGTCGGCCCCAGATCACCGGCAGGGCGGCTTCAAGGTCGGCGATCAGCGCGTCAAGGTAGGCCGCTTCCTGAGGTGCTGACTCGTGCGAGTTGAAATCGCAGTAGGGACACTTGCGCACGCACCACGGCCAATGGACATACAGCGCCAGCGGCGGCGGAATGAAAGTCAGCGCTGGCGAGACGGCGCAAGCCGGATTCGCCGCGTTGATGGGGACGGCACGGATCGGGATGGTACGGATCAAGTGTCGAGCTTCAGGCGTTCGATCAGCAGGCGCAGCGCCTTGCCGCGATGGGAACGCTGGTTCTTTTCGTCGGCGGCGATTTCGGCGGCCGTCTGGTTCAGGTCGGGGACGAGGAAGTAGGGATCGTAGCCGAAGCCGTTTGCGCCGCGCGGCGTGTCGATGATCTCACCATGCCATTCGCCCTCGCAGATGATCGGCTGTGGGTCGTCAGCATGATGGACGAAGACCAGCACCGCGACGTAATGCGCGTGGCGATTCGCCTTACCCTGCAGGTCGGCGATCAATTTCTGGTTGTTGCGCTCGTCGGATTTGGGCTCCCCTGCAAAGCGTGCGGAAAACACACCGGGCGCACCACCCAGCGCGCTGACGCAGATACCCGAATCGTCGGCCAGTGCCGGCAGGCCGGTGAGCTTCGCGGCATGGCGCGCTTTGGCCAGCGCGTTCTCGACGAAGGTAATGTGCGGTTCCTCGGCTTCCGGGATGTTGAATTGCGCCTGCGGCAGCACTTCGATGTCGATGGTCGCGAGCATCTGGCCGAACTCGCGCAGCTTGCCGGCGTTGTTGGACGCGAGGACGATCTTTTTCATTTCAGTTCCAGTGCGGTTTTTTGTGCCGCGACGATTTCATTCACGCCTTTTTGCGCCAGGGCGAGCAGGGCGTCGAGTTCGGCACGGGAGAAGGGGGTGCCTTCGGCCGTACCCTGGATTTCGACCATGCCGCCGCTTCCCGTGGTGACCACGTTCATGTCGGTATCGCAGCTCGAATCCTCGTCGTAGTTGAGGTCGAGCACGGGCGTGCCGGCGACGATGCCGACCGAGACCGCGGCGACGAAATCGCGCATCGGGTGCGCGGGCAGCTTGCCGGCGGCGACGAGGCCAGACAGCGCATCGTGCAGTGCCACGCAGGCGCCGGTGATCGAGGCGCAGCGCGTGCCGCCATCGGCCTGCAGCACGTCGCAGTCGAGCGTGATTTGCCGTTCGCCGAGTGCGGCGAGGTCGGTGACGGCCCGCAGCGAGCGGCCGATCAGGCGCTGGATTTCCTGCGTGCGGCCGGACTGCTTGCCCTTGGCCGCCTCGCGGTCGGTACGCGTGTGCGTCGAGCGGGGCAGCATGCCGTATTCGGCGGTGACCCAGCCTTGTCCCTTGCCCTTGAGGAAGGGCGGGACGCGTTCCTCGACGCTGGCGGTGCACAGCACCTTGGTGTGACCGAACTCCACCAGCACGCTGCCCTCGGCATGGCGCGTGTAGTGGCGGGTGATCGTCAGCGGCCGCAGCGCGTCGGCGGCGCGGCCATCATTGCGTGGGTTCATGAATTCTCCTGAGTCGGGGATGGGGGCTCGGCCAGCATGCGCTGCAGGGCGAAGGCGCTCTGCGGGCGGGCAAGCGGATCGAGGCGCAGGCACTGGTCGATGGTGTCGAGCAGTTGCGGGGAATACTGTCCCGCCCAGCGTTCGCTGGCGGGGATCAGCTTGTCCTCGGTGCGGCGCAGGTCGGCGGGCTGGGGCGCGGCGGCGGCGAGGCTGGCATACATGCTGGCGCCGACGGCATAGACATCGGTCCACGGCCCCTGCTCACTGGTCGACGCGCTGTATTGCTCGGGCGCGGCATAGCCGGGCGTGTAGACCGGCCGCAGTTCCGGGCCGTACAGCTTGAGGGATTGCCGGGCCGCGCCGAAGTCGATCAGCACCGGGTTGCCATCGACGCGCAGCCAGATGTTCGAGGGCTTGATGTCGAGGTGCAGCAGCTTGCCGGCATGGACCACGCGCAGGCCGGAAAGCAGCCGCATGAACACGCCGCGCATGAAGTTCTCGCTGAAGCCGCCGGGATGCTTGCGGATATGCGCGTGCAACGTGCGGCCGCGCTCGTAGATCATCACCAGATAGACCGTGTCATGGGCGCGCAGGAAATTGATGACGCGCACGACGTTTGGATGGTTGAGGCGCGCCAATGCGATGCCTTCCTCGTAGAACGCCATCATGCCGCTCTGGTAGGCCGGGCGATGCTCGGGACTGACCTGCGGCACGAGGCCGATCGTGCGCCGGGCAAGCGACTGGGGCAGGTATTCCTTGATCGCCACCGCCGTGCCCTGCGGATCGTAGGCCAGATAGACGATGGAAAATCCGCCCATGGAGATCTGGCGTTCGAAGCGATAGCCGTCGATGATGTGGCCGGCAGGGAGGGGAATGCTGGTTTGGGGCGGGGGCATCGGTGCGGATTGTAATCGCCGCATCGCCGCCTTTGGACCCGCCGGGGTAAATGGCGTGGCAGCCAGGGCCGTCGGCAGGCAAGGCGTTCCACCTTATTGCTGGTAAGCTCGCACTCCACCCAGCCAGGAAAAACGCAATGACCATTCACAGCATGACCGGCTATGCCGCACTCGACCGCGACCTTGGTCCGGTGCGGCTTGCGCTCGAACTCAAGAGCGTCAATGGCCGCTTCCTCGACCTGAACTTCCGTTGTGCCGAAGAGTTGCGTTTCCTCGAAATGCCGTTGCGCGAAAAACTCGCGGCGGCCATCGGTCGCGGCAAGGTCGATTGCCGGCTCTATCTGCAGCCGAATTCAGCGGCGACGCCCCAACTGACACCGAACATTGCCTTGGTGCAGCAGTTGGCGGGACTGGAAACCGAGGTGCTCAGCGTGATGTTCAATGCGGCACCGCTGTCCGTGGCCGAGGTGTTGCGCTGGCCAGGCGTGCTGGCCAGCGAGGCGATCAGCCCGGAACGCCTGCAGGCCGAATGCTTTGCGCTGCTGGACAGCGTGCTGGCCGAATTCCTCGCCAGCCGTGCACGCGAAGGCGCGCGCCTTGCCGACGTGCTGCGCGAGCGCGCCACCCGCATGCGGACGGAAGTGGCGAAAGTCGAACCGATGGTGCCGGTCGCCATCGCCGATTACACCGAACGGCTGGCGACCAAGCTGCGCGAAGCGGTCGCCGCGCTCGATGAAGAACGCATCCGGCAGGAGATCGGCGTTTTTGCCGCCAAGATCGACGTCGCCGAAGAACTGGCCCGGCTCGTCACCCATCTCAGCGAAGTGGAGCGCGTGCTGAGCAAGGGGGGGGCGGTCGGCAAGCGGCTCGATTTCATCATGCAGGAACTCAACCGCGAGGCCAACACGTTGGCCTCGAAGTCCGTCTCCGCCGCCGTGACCGCGATTGCCCTGGAGTTGAAGCTGCTCATCGAACAAATGCGCGAGCAGGTGCAAAATTTGGAATGATGCCGTCCCGCCGGCGCTGACTTTTTGAATCGATCCGACCATGACCCCGACCCCCGCCCCGGCCGCGAGTAGCGAAGCCACCGCCGGCACGCTGTTCATCGTTTCGGCGCCGTCCGGCGCCGGCAAGACCACCCTCGTCCGCAAGCTGATGGACCACGATCCGGCCATCCGCCATTCGGTGTCCTATACGACGCGGGCGCCGCGTCCTGCCGAACGCGACGGCCATGATTACCACTTCATCGACATCCAGACCTTCCTTGCGATGCGCGAGCGCGGCGATTTCCTCGAATGGGCCGAGGTGCATGGCAATTTCTACGGCACCTCGCGCACCTGGCTTCTCGACGAGATGCGCGCCGGCCGCGATACGCTGCTCGAGATCGACTGGCAGGGCGCCCAGCAGGTGCGCGTGCTGATGCCCGGCGCCGTCGGCATCTTCATCATGCCGCCGTCGATCGCCGAGCTCGAACGCCGCCTGCGGACGCGCGGGCAGGACGGCGAGGACGTGATCCAGCGTCGCGTCGCCGCCGCGCTGGGCGAAATGCGCCATGTCGACGAGTTCGATTTTGTTATAATCAACAATGACTTGCAGGAAGCACTCACGGATCTGACCGCTGCAGTGCGCGCTTCGCGTCTCAATTTCCAGCGACAGCACGCGCGGCATCCGGACATCTTCCATTTTCTCTCATCGTACTGATTCTCAAAGGATTTAGCATGGCTCGCGTCACCGTCGAAGATTGCATCAAACACATCCCCAACCGCTTCGAGATGACGCTCGCCGCGACCTATCGCGCTCGCCAGATCGCCATGGGCAGCACGCCCTTGGTGGAAGTCGACAAGGACAAGCCGACCGTCCTCGCCTTGCGCGAGTTGGCCGAAGGCAAGTATGGCGTCGAAATCCTGCACCGTAGTCAGACTTGACCCATGAAGTAGGGGACATCCATGCCGGCGCCTTCCGCGTCCCCTACCCCAACGCCCGTGCCCTCGTTCGCCGAGGGCGTGCTGGCCGATACTGACACGCCAATCATCATCCCGGTGGACATGCATCCGCCGGTCGATCTGACCGAAGATCTCGATAACTTCCTTGCCCAGCTGGCCGGCTACCTGAAGCCGGAGGACGTCGAACAGATCGCGTCGGCCTATCATTTCTCAGCCAGCGCGCATCTCGGCCAGTTCCGCACCAGCGGCGAACCCTATATCTCGCACCCGCTCGCCGTCGCCGAGACGCTGGCGCACTGGCGGCTCGACCCGCAGGCGCTGGCTGCCGCGCTGCTGCACGACGTGATGGAAGACACCGCCATCACCAAAGAGCAGATCGCGCAGGATTTCGGCAAGGTGACCGCCGAGTTGGTCGATGGCGTCTCCAAGCTCGACCGCATCGAGCACCAGTCTTATGAAGAGGCGCAGGCGGAAAACTTCCGCAAGATGCTGTTGGCGATGGCGCAGGACGTGCGCGTCATCCTCATCAAGCTGGCCGACCGGCTGCACAACATGCGCACGCTCGATGCCGTGCGCCCCGAGAAGCGCCGCCGCGTGGCGCGCGAGACGCTCGACATCTATGCCCCGATTGCCAACCGGCTCGGCCTCAACATGCTCTACCGCGAGTTGCAGGAACTCGCCTTCCGCAATATCCACCCGCTGCGCTACCGCGTGCTCGCCAAGGCGGTGCGTGCCGCGCGCGGCAATCGTCGCGAGGTGGTCGAGAAAATCCTCGCCGCGCTCCGCCAGCGCATGGCCAATGCGCATATCGAGGCCGAAGTCATGGGCCGCGAAAAGCATCTCTACGGCATCTACCGCAAGATGCGCGAGAAGCAGCTGACGTTTTCGCAGGTGCTCGACATCTACGGCTTCCGCGTTGTCGTCGCCGACGTGCCGACCTGCTATCTGGTGCTCGGCGCGCTGCACGGCCTCTACAAGCCGGTGCCGGGCAAGTTCAAGGATTACATCGCGATCCCGAAGGCGAACGGCTACCAGTCCCTGCACACGACACTGATCGGCCCCTACGGCATGCCGGTCGAGATGCAGATCCGCACGCGCGACATGAATCATGTCGCCGAGTCCGGCGTGGCCTCGCACTGGTTGTACAAGGATGTCGAGGCCTTTTCGGAATTGCAGCGCACGACGCACCAGTGGCTGCAGTCGCTGCTCGAACTGCAGTCCGCGACGGTCGATTCCGCCGAGTTCCTCGAGCACGTCAAGGTCGACCTGTTTCCCGGCGAGGTGTATGTCTTCACCCCGGCGGGCAGGATCCTTTCGCTGCGGCGCGGCGCGACGGCGGTCGATTTCGCCTACGCGGTGCATACCGACATCGGCAACCGCTGCGTGGCCTGCAAGATCAATCAGGAGCACCTGCCGCTGCGCACGGAACTGCGCAACGGCGACCGCGTCGAGATCATTACCGCGACGAATGCCGCGCCGAATCCGAACTGGCTCGCCTTCGTCAAGACCGGCAAGGCGCGCGCGCAGATTCGCCACTTCCTCAAGACCCGGCAGAACGAAGAGTCCGCCGCACTGGGCGAGCACCTCCTGTCACAGGCGCTCCACAACCTCGGCCACCGGCTCGAGGAACTCGGCACTACCGCCTGGCAGCGCTTCCTGCGCACCTTCTCCGGCAAGTCGCAGCGCGAGGTGCTCACTGATATCGGCCTTGGCAAGCGCCTGCCGGCGATCGTGGCGCGTCGCCTGATCGATGGCCGCGCCTCGGGCGGCCCGGCCGCGCAGACCAGCGGCGCGATCCGCATCAAGGGCAGCCAGGGCATGGCGATGCAACTGGCGCGCTGCTGCCGGCCGATCCCCGGCGATCCGATCGTCGGCGTGATCCGTCCGGGACAGGGCCTGGTGGTCCATACCCACGATTGCCCCGCGCTGCGCGGCCACAAGGCCGGCCGGGGGCCCTCGGGGGCCAAGGAGTGGGTGGATGTCGAATGGGACAGCGATGCGAAGGGCCCCTTCGAAGTACTGATCAAGGTGGTCGCGGAAAACGTGCCCGGGGTGCTGGCGCGGCTGGCGGCGACCATCGCGGAGCACGCGGCGAACATCACCAACGTGCGCATGGATGCGGACGAAGTGCGCACCACCGCCCTGTATTTCACGTTGCAGGTAGACGGGCGAATGCATTTGGCGCGTATCCTTCGCAACCTGAGGCGCCTGCCCGCCGTGACCCGCATCAACCGGCTCAAGGAAGATCACTGATATTTAAAGGAAACTCGCGATGGCCTACGAATCCGACTACACCAAATTCATGCGCGAATGGATGCAGCAGCATCCCGAGGAACTCGATGAGCAGCAGCGCGGCCGCGCCCTGTGGTGGGATCGTGGCAACCGCGACCTCGACGAGCAGGCGCGCCTCGCCGCCGTGAAAGTGCCGGCGAAGCCTTATTACTATGACGCCAACTGATTGCGTCCAGTCCTATCGATCCCGTCGGTGCCGTCCTGCCGGCGCTGACTTTCTGTTGCTGGCGTTGTTTGCGGGATGGGCCGCGACGGTCCAGGCCGCCGACCCGGCGCCGGCGGTGACGCCGCCCAAGCCCGTGGTCTTGCAGCCGGCGACCGTAATGGCACCCCCCCCGCCCGTGCCTGAGGCAACCGATGCAGCGCCTTCGCCTGCAGCCAAGGGCGGCAAGGCCAAAAAGGCCGTCAAGCCGGCGAAACCGGCCAAGGCCGTCGCCAAGCCCAAGCCCGGCAAGGCCGCCGTCGCGTCCAAGCCTAGGAATAAACAGCGTTAAATACGCTATCCGGCCGGCAGGCAAGGTAGTGCTGGCCGCGATATCTACCTCTTTCGGATGAGTCGACCCTCATCCCAAGTAGTCCCGAAACCACGCGATTCCTTGATTGCAATCAACGTGGTCAAGAAGCCTTAGTCCTAGTATGGAAAAGATCGGACAAATTGTCCGATCGCAATGTTGGCAAGAATGGACTACGGGACATGAACATTTCCAGCGTTATCGTCATTCCGCATCCCGAGCGTATCGAGCTCGTGCGTCAGCAATTGCAGGCACTCGCGGGTGTCGAACTGCATGCGGTTTCTCCCGAGGGAAAGATGATTGTCACCCTGGAGACGGAAGACGATCGTGAAACCACAAGCCTGTACGAAAAGATTAGCTTGCTGGACGGCGTGATGTCGGCGTCCATGGTGTATCACCAAAAAGAATCTGATCCGGAAACGGTTATTTCTGTGGAGGCTTAATCCTCGACAAGAGGGCGAAGCTGCAACGAAGGTTCAACGATAGGAGGTTCGCAATGAAACTGACACGGCGTGAATTCATCAAGTCAAACGCGGTTGCGGCAGCGGCCGGCGTCGCAGGCATGTCCGTTCCCGGCGCCCAGGTTTTCGCCCAGGCGCGCGGTGGTGACGGCGTGCGTTGGGACAAGGGTGCCTGCCGTTACTGCGGCACCGGCTGCGGCGTGCTTGTCGGTGTCAAGGACGGCAAGATCGTCGCCACCCAGGGCGACCCCGATGCGCCGGTCAACAAGGGCCTCAACTGCGTCAAGGGCTACTTCCTGGCGAAGATCCAGTATGGCCAGGACCGCCTGACCAAGCCGTTGCTACGCATGAAGGATGGCAAGTTCGACAAGAACGGGGAATTCGCGCCGATCAGTTGGGACCAGGCGTTCGACATCATGGCCGAGAAAGTCAAGGCGACGTTGAAAGATCCGAATCAGGGCCAGCGCGGCGTCTGCATGTTCGGTTCCGGCCAATGGACGGTATGGGAAGGCTATGCCGCCGCCAAATTGTGGAAGGCCGGCCTGCGGACCAACAGCATCGACCCGAACGCGCGACATTGCATGGCCTCCGCCGTGGCCGGCTTCATGCGTACCTTCGGCATCGACGAGCCGATGGGCTGTTACGACGACATCGAGAATGCGGATGTGTTCGCGCTGTGGGGTTCGAACATGGCCGAGATGCACCCGATCCTCTGGTCGCGCATCACCAACCGTCGCCTGACGGCCAACCACGTCAAGATTCACGTGCTGTCGACCTTCAGCCACCGCTCCTGCGAGTTGGCCGACAACGAACTGATCTTCCACCCCAGTTCGGATCTGGCGATCCTCAACTACATCTGCAACTACATCATCCAGAACAACGCGGTGAACAAGGAGTTCGTCGCCAAGAATGTCGGCTTCTTCAAGGGCGTCACCGACATCGGCTACGGACTGCGGCCGAATCATCCGCTCGAACAGGTCGCCAACAACAACGGTTATCCCGGCGCGGACGGCAAGCCGAAGGGCGATCCCAACAAGCATTCACCGATCACCTTCGACGAGTTCGCCAAGTTCGTTTCCGAATACACCCTCGACAAGGCGCACGAGATTTCCGGCGTGCCGAAGGACAAGCTCGTGGCACTGGCCAAGGCCTACGCCGATCCGAAGGTCAAGGTCACCTCGTTCTGGACCATGGGCTTCAACCAACATGTGCGCGGCACCTGGGTCAATAACATGATCTACAACGTGCACCTGCTGGTCGGTAAGATTTCCGAACCGGGCAACAGCCCCTTCTCGCTGACCGGCCAGCCTTCCGCCTGCGGTACGGCGCGCGAGGTCGGCACCTTCGCCCACCGTTTGCCCGCCGACATGGTGGTGATGAATCCCAAGCACCGCGAAGCCAGTGAAAAGATCTGGAAGCTGCCGGCCGGCACGATTCCGGAATGGGTGGGTTACCACGCCGTGCTGCAGTCGCGCATGGCCAAGGACGGCAAGGTCGGTTTCCTCTGGACGACGACCACCAACAACATGCAGGCTGGCCCGAACGTCAATGGCGAGATCTATCCCGGCTGGCGCAACCCGAAGTGTTTCACCGTGGTTTCCGACGCCTATCCGACCGTCTCGGCGATGTCGGCCGACCTGATCCTGCCCGCCGCGATGTGGATGGAAAAGGAAGGCATGTTCGGCAATGCCGAACGGCGTGGTCAGATGTGGCGTCAGCAGGTCAAGGCACCGGGCGATGCCAAGTCCGACTTGTGGCAATACCTGGAGTTCTCCAAGCGCTTCAAGACAGAGGAAGTCTGGCCGGCCGAACTGCTGGCCAAGAACCCCGAGTACAAGGGCAAGACCCTCTACGACGTGCTCTACGCCAACGGCCAGGTGAACAAGTTCCCGAAGGAAGAGGCCGCCAAGGTCAATGCGCATGCCTGGGCCGGTTACACCAACGACGAAACCGAAGTCTACGGCTATTATGTGCAGAAGGGCCTGTTCGAGGAATACGCCGCCTTCGGCCGTGGTCATGCCCATGACCTCAACTATTTCGACGAGTATCACAAGGCGCGCGGTTTCCGCTGGCCGGTGGTCGATGGCAAGGAAACGCTGTGGCGCTTCCGTGAAGGCTACGACCCCTATGTCAAGAAGGGCGAAGGTGTGAAGTTCTACGGCTACCCGGACGGCAAGGCGAAGATCTTCGCGTTGCCCTACCAGCCGGCCGCCGAGCAGCCGGACAAGGAATTCGACCTCTGGCTGTGCACCGGCCGCGTGCTGGAGCACTGGCACAGCGGTTCGATGACGCGGCGCGTGCCCGAGCTCTACAAGTCTTTCCCGGATGCCGTGGTGTGGATGCACCCGAAGGATGCCGAGAAGCGCGGCCTCAAGCGCAACGACGTGGTCAAGGTCTCGACCCGTCGCGGCGAGATCGAGTTGCGTGTCGACACCAAGGGCCGCAACAAGCCGCCGGAGGGGCTGATCTTCATCCCGTTCTTCGACGAGCACCGCCTGGTCAACAAGCTCACCCTGGATGCCACCTGCCCGATTTCGAAAGAAACGGACTACAAGAAGTGCGCCGCCAAGGTAGTCAAGGCCTGATTCCGTAACCACATGAAAACGGGAAGCAACGCAGGGGGCATCCTTCCCGTTCGAGAACATGGAAAACACAAGGAAGCCCAAAGGGTCCAGTCGTCGCCAGTTCCTCGCCGATACCGCACGCATGGCGTGCGGGGTGGGGTTGCTGGGCGTCGGTCTGGGTCTTTACGCGCGGCATGCGACCGCGCTGCCCCCTGCCGCCCTGCGTCCGCCGGGTGCCCTGCCGGAAACGGAATTCTCGTCGGCGTGCATCCGTTGCGGCCTGTGCGTGCGCGACTGTCCCTACAACATGCTGATCCTGGCCAAGCCGGAAGAACCGATGTCCACGGGGACGCCTTACTTCGTCGCGCGGCAGGCGCCCTGCGAGATGTGCGACGACATTCCCTGCATCAAGGCCTGCCCCACCGGTGCGCTCGATCACTCGTTGGTGGATATCGCCAAGGCGAGGATGGGGCTGGCGGTATTGGTCGATCAGGAAACCTGCCTCAATTTTCTCGGCTTGCGCTGCGACATCTGCTATCGCGTCTGCCCGGTAATCGACAAGGCCATCACGCTCGACCCACAAAAAAATGCGCGCACCGGCGATCACACCCTGTTCATCCCGGTGGTGCATTCGGATGCCTGCACGGGTTGCGGCAAGTGCGAAAAAGCCTGCCCGACCGAAATTGCGGCCATCAAGGTATTCCCGCTCTACATGGCCAAGGGCCAATTGTCGGCGCATTATCGCTTGGGCTGGGTCGAGAAGGAAAAGGCCGGCGGCAGCCTGGTCGCGCCGGACGCCGAGCACCAGTACCATATGCCGGAAGGCATGAAGTATGAGTACGGCAAGGGTCTTTCCGTTGTGCCGCCTGGCGAAGAGGCGCAAGGTGCCGTCCCGCCAGCACCGACTCCGCCAACAGTACGGGCCTTGCAGGGAGGCAAGCTATGAGCCCGCTGCCCCACAAAGTTGGTGCCGAAGCGATTGCCGAGAAGGGCTGGCTGGCTGCCCACAAATGGCTGATCCTGCGGCGTGCCAGTCAGATCGGCATTCTGCTGCTGTTTCTCATCGGGCCGTGGTTCGCGCTGTGGATCGTCAAGGGCAATCTCAACTACAGCTACACGCTGGGCGTGCTGCCGTTGACCGATCCCTACCTGTTGCTGCAGGCGCTGGTCAGCGGCCAGACGCCGGAGAAGCTTGGCCTGATCGGGGTAGCCATCGTTATCCTGTTCTACCTGTTGGTCGGCGGACGCGTGTATTGTTCCTGGGTTTGCCCGGTGAATCTGGTGACCGACCTGGCCAACTGGCTGCGCGCGCGGTTGGGACTGAAGGGCGGAGCGCACCTGACGCGCCAGACGCGTTACTGGATCCTCGGCATGACGCTGGTCGTTTCGGCATTGACCGGCACGATCGCCTGGGAAATGGTCAACCCGGTGTCGATGCTGCATCGTGGCCTGATCTTCGGCATCGGCTTTGCTTGGGCCGTGATTCTCGTGGTCTTCCTGTTCGACCTGTTCGTCATGCGTCACGGCTGGTGTGGTCACCTGTGCCCCGTGGGCGCCTTCTACAGCCTGATCGGCAAGTTTTCGCTGCTGCGGGTGCGGCTGCCGGCACGCGCGGCCTGCAACGACTGCATGGACTGCTTCGCCGTCTGCCCGGAACAGCAGGTGATCCGGCCGGCGCTCAAGGCGGTCAATGGCACGCCCCCCGTGATTCTGGAAGAAAACTGTACCAACTGCGGACGTTGCATCGACGTCTGCTCCAAGGATGTTTTCCGCTTCGGCACCCGCTTGGGGGCGTCGGCTCCCGGCGTTTCCGGCGCGGTGTCGCCTGTACCGAAATGACCCATCTTGTTTCCCTCTAGGAGGAATTCGATCATGAAAAAGACTGCAACCTTCGCACTCGCGACCCTCATCGCCTCGATCATCGGCTGTGCCTCCACAAGCGGTCCGGCACCGATGCGGGGTGCCGATGTGTCTGCACCTGATCGCGCGCCCGAGGCCAAGGTCTATGCCGCCAAGGTTCCGGGGGTTGGTCAACCGCATCTGATCGAACGCACCTTCGTCGGTCAGCCACCCATGGTGCCGCACGATACCGAAAAGTATGTGCCGATTACCATTGAAGAGAATGCCTGCCTCGAATGCCACATCACCGACGAGTTGCGTGGCCAGAAGGTGCCGAAGATTGGCGAGAGCCACTTCTCCAAGACGATCAAGAAGAAGAACGGCCAGCCGGCAGTCGAGATGAGCCGCTTCCAGTGCGATACCTGCCATGTGCCGCAAGTCGATGCCAAGCCGCTCGTTGATACCAAGTTCGTCGGCGTAACGAAATAAGTTTTTCCCCAACTCAACTCATGGAGTATTTAAAACATGAAACAACTTAACCGCATGATTGTGACCGCTGCGGTCGCTACTTTCGCACTGGCAGGTTTTTCCACCAGCGCGCTGGCGCTTGATGTTGAAGCTGCCAAGGATCTCGTCGAGCAGAACAACTGCAAGCAGTGTCATGGCATCAAGAAGGACAAGGATGGCCCGTCGTTCCTGAAGACCGCCGAGAAGTTGCGCGGCAAAGCCAACGCCGAAGAGGAAATCGTCAAGCATCTCACCTCAGGCAAGAAGGTCAAGCTGGCGGACGGTTCGCAGGAGGAGCACAAGATCATCAAGACGATGCCCCCCAAGGACATGGCACAGATGAAGAACGTTGCGCAGTACATCCTGTCGATCCAGCCCTGATGGTCGAATGACCGATCATGGCTAATCTCGATTCAGGCAAACAGGGCTGGTGGGCAATGCTGCGCCGGCCGAGCGCGAAGTACTCGTTGCTCGGTTTGGTGATGGTGGGCTTCTTCGGCGGCATCATTTTCTGGGGTGGTTTCAACACCGGGATGGAGGCAACCAACACGCTCGAATTCTGTGTGGGATGCCACGAGATGCGCGATAACGTGTACCAGGAATACAAGTACACGATCCACTACAGCAATCGGACAGGTGTGCGCGCGGTCTGCTCCGACTGCCATGTGCCGAAGGACTGGACACACAAGATGATCCGCAAGGTGAAGGCCAGCTACGAAATCTGGGGCAAGCTCACCGGCAAGATCGACACGAAGGAAAAATTCGAGGCCAATCGCTTGGCGATGGCGGAGCGCGAATGGGCACGCATGAAGGCGCGTGACTCGATCGAGTGCCGCAACTGCCACAGCTTTGACGCGATGAATCCGGAGATCCAGAAGAAGACACCGTACAAGAAGCACATGGAGGCGAAAGAGCAGGGCAAGAGTTGCATCGACTGCCACCAGGGCATCGCGCACAAGCTGCCCAAGGGCTACAAGAAGCCCGGCACCGAAGAGGAAGAGGAGTAAGTCCTCAGCGTTATTTCGACTGAACGGCCAGCGCGGTCAGGGTGATCGCGCTGGCCGGGCAGGCCGAAACGCACTCGCTGCATCCCGTGCACCGCTCGGCCAGCACGGCCGGACAGGCCGCCGCATTCAACCGCGGCGAAAAGCGGATCGCTGCCGCTTCACACACATCGCCGCAACTGCGGCACACCACGTTTTGCGCGAAGGCGATGCAATCAACGCCGATGACGGCCATCTTGGGTGCATCGGGATTGTTGGGTGGCTTGGGCGTGTTCGCTGTCGCGAAGCGGCCGCGCAGGAATTGGCGTCGCGAAATCATGGGTTGATCGTAACAGAGAATAAAAAAAGGGCGGCCATGAATATCATGTCGCCCTTGAAAATGCTGCTTGCGCAGCACTCACTCGTCGCTCATTCCCTAGTACTACGATGGCATTCTGGACGGTGGGTGCGGCGATTACCTTGATCCAGCTTAAGTCGGCATGCAGAAAACTTATCGTGCCGTCCTGCCGGGGCTGACTTTCGAGATGCGCCTCAGCGCCCCTTGACGGCGTAGATGCCCGCGGTGTTGCGCCAGTAGCCCTTGTAATCCATGCCGCAGCCGAACAGGAAGCGATCTGGCGCGTCGAGACCGGTGAAGTCGGCGCGCATGCCGGGAATCGCCTTGCGCTCATGTACCTTGTGTACCAGCACGGCGGTGAGCACCTCGGCCGCGCCGGCCTCGCGCACGCTCTGGCAGATCGCGTCGAGCGTATGGCCCTCGTCGAGCACGTCGTCAATGATCAGCACGGTACGGCCGGTGAGAGCCTGCGTCGGCCGGACGCGCCAGTCGAGGAACGTGCCGTTCATGGCATGGCCGTAGCGGGTGGCGTGCAGGTAGGCCAACTCAAGGGGGAAATCCAGCCTGGAAATCAGGCGGCCGGCGACGATCAATCCGCCGTTCATCACGGTGTAGATCAGGGGGTTGGCATTCTTCAGGCGTGCGGTGACTTCCTGCGCCAGTTGGTCGAAAGCGGCATCGACGGCTGCGGGCGTGGCCACGCAATCGGCCTCGGCCTTAATGCGGCGCACTTCCTCGAGCAAGGTTTCCTGCATGTCAGAACTCCATCAGGGTGAACAGGGGCAGGCCGGCGGCGCGGATGCGTGCGCTGCCACCGAGGGCCGGCAGGTCGATGACCGCGGCCGTCTCGACGACGTGGGCACCAAGCTTGAGCATCAGGCGCGCGGCGGCGATCATCGTGCCGCCCGTGGCGACCAGGTCATCGACGACCAGCACGCGTTCGCCCGGCGCGGCCGCGTCGGAATGGACCTCGACCGTGGCCTGGCCGTATTCGAGCGTGTAGCTCTCCGAGATCGTCTCGAAGGGCAGCTTGCCCTGCTTGCGCACGGGAATGAAGCCGACGCCCAGATGATGCGCGAGCGCCGCGCCGAGGATGAAGCCGCGCGCCTCGATGCCGGCGATGGCGGCGAGGCCGTGGTCGGCGTAGCGTGCGGCGAAGGCTTCGACCAGTGCATTGAGCGCCGGGCCGTCGCGCAGCAGCGGCGTGATGTCGCGGAACCGCACGCCGGGTTCCGGCCAATCGGGTACGGTGCGGATCCGGGCTTTCAGCGCGTCGACGGTCATTGCATCAGCCCAGGTAGGCGAACTTGAGCACGAACAGCACGGCGATGATCGCGACCATCGGCGAGAGTTCACGCACCTTGCCGGACAGCAGCTTCAGTACGGTGTAGGCGATGAAGCCGAAGGCGATGCCGTGTGCGATCGAGAAAGTGAAGGGCATGGTGATCGCGGTAATCACGGCGGGGGCGGTTTCGGTGAGGTCGTCCCACTCGATTTCCGCGAGGCCGCGGGCCATCAGCACGGCGACGTAGCAGAGCGCGGGGGCGGTGGCATAGGCGGGTACCGCCCCTGCCAATGGCGCGAACACCAGCGCGGCGAGAAAGAGGATCGCGACGACCACAGCCGTCAAACCTGTCCGGCCGCCGACCGCAGTGCCGGCAGCGGATTCGATGTAGGCGGTGGTCGAGGAGGTCCCGAGGCCGGCGCCGGCGACGATCGCGGCGGAGTCGGCCAGCAGCGCCTTCTTCAGGCGCGGCAGCTTGCCATCCTTGTCGAGCAGGCCGGCGCGATGCGCCACGCCAACCAGCGTGCCGGAAGCGTCGAACAACTCGACCATGAAGAAGGTCAGGATGACCACTAGCAGGCCTTTCTCGAAGGCGCCGGCAATATCCATTTGCATGAAAGTCGGCGCCAGCGAGGGCGGGGCGGCGACGATGCCGTTGATCGAGGTGAGCCCGAACAGTGCGGAAGCGATGGTGACAGCGAGGATGCCGATGATGATCGCGCCCGGCACCTTGCGCTGCTCGAGCGCGACGATGAGCAGGAAGCCGGCGACGGCGAGCAATGCACCGGGCTGGTGGATGTCGCCAAGCGTGACGAAGGTGGCGGGATGCGCGGCGATCAGGCCGGCGTTCTTCAGGCCGATGATGGCGAGGAACAAGCCGATGCCGGCGGAGATGGCGAACTTGAGCGAGCGCGGGATCGCATTGACGATCCACTCGCGCAGGCGGAACAGGCTGACGAGGATGAACAGCACGCCGGAAATGAACACCGCGCCGAGCGCCTGCTGCCAGGTGAAGCCCATGCCGCCGACGACGGCGAAGGCGAAGTAGGCGTTGAGGCCCATGCCGGGCGCCAGCGCGATCGGGTAGTTGGCGTAGAGCCCCATGATCGCCGAGCCGAGTGCGGCGGCGAGGCAGGTGGCGACGAACACGGCTTCCTTCGGCATGCCGGCAGCCGACAGGATGTCCGGATTGACGAAGATGATGTAGGCCATCGTCAGGAAGGTCGTGGCCCCCGCGATGACTTCGGTGCGGACGTCCGTACCGTGTGCGGAGAGGGCGAAATAGCGTTCCAGCATGCGATGCCTCCTGCCAATGAAAACGGGGCGAACTATACGCCCCGTTTCGCCCCGTTTTCTGCTGCCGGCTGGGCCGGTGTCCGGATTACCGGACCTGGTCGATCTTCAGCCGGACGTTTTGCGTGCCCAGTTTCACCGTGGCGGCCGGGCCGTACAGATCACCCGGTTGGGGGACGGCCTGGCCGGTCTTCGAGATGCGCGCCTCGACCAGCAGTTCGGGGAATTGCGAGAGCTTGCGATCCGGACTCATCGCCAGATTGTCGTCGAGCGTGAAGAGGTAGGGCAGTTCCGCTGCGGGTACGCGCACCACCGCGACCGGCATCCGCGAGCCGTCGTTCGGCCGCGCGACCACCATCAGCATGGCGTCGGCGGGCACCTTGCCGGCGAGCGTGGCGTCCAGTTCGACGCGGCCCTTTACCGTAGCGTTCGCGGCCATCGCTTGTACCGCCGGTGCCGTCCCGCCCGCGCTGACTTTCGCGGAAGCCGTGGGTGCGGACTTGAGGCCGCCCAGTTGCCGCGCTTCGGCGATGTTGCCGCTGATCACGCGGAATTCTTCCGAGTCGGCCGGAAACCGCTTCAGCAGGGCGTCCCAGTCAGCGACCGCCTTGGCGTACTGCTTGCCATCGAAAAAGGCCGAGCCGCGCAGCCACAGGGCTTGCGGTTGCTTCGGGTCGAGCTTGAGCGCGCGCTCGATGGTCGCCATCGCCTTGGTGTCGAAGCCATTCACCGCGGCCAGCGCGTCGGCGTAATCGACGAGCAACTCGGCACTGGATTCCAGCATCGGGCCGGTCCGCTCGTAGGCGCGGACGGCATCGGGGAAGCGCCCCATCGCCTTGTAGGACCGCGCGAGCATCACCCAGCCCTGGTAGTTCTCCGGTTCTTTTTCGAGCTTGGTGGCGAAGTCGCTGACCATGCGCTCGATGTCAGCCGGGTTGAGTTGCTGCTGATGGGGCGATGCAACCGCCTGCGGGTTCAGGGCGTCGGGCGTGCCCAATACGAGGTAGAGCACGATCGCACCGATGGGCAGGACCAGCGCCAGCGCGATCGGCGTTGCACGGCTGGGATGGGCGACTTCTGCTTTTGCTTCGCCGTTCTGGCTGTCCTCGAGCAGGCGCCGCTGCAGTTCCGCCCGGGCTTGTTCGTAGTCGGCCTGGGAGAGCGTGCCATCGGCCTGGTCACGTTCGACTTCGGCCAACTGGTCGCGGTAGATCGCGGCATTCAGTTGCTGGCGCGAAAAGTCAGCTTTGGCAGGACGGCGCCGAAACGGCCACAGCAGGAAAACGAGGGAGAGAATGACGAGCAGGGTGGCGCCGAGTGCGAATCCGGTCATGGCTGGCCATCCTTCAGCAGGGCTTCGGCGCGCTTGCGATCGGCGTCGCTAAGTGGTGTTTCTTCGACCTGCCGGCTGCGCTTGCGCAGGTAGCTGACGAGCGCGACGACGCCGATCAACAGCAGGATGAACGGACCGGCCCACAGCGCATAGGTGACCGGCTTGACCTGCGGGCGATACAGTACGAAATCACCGTAGCGGCTGACGAGGAATTCCTTGACCTCGGCATCCGACTTGCCGGATTTGATCAGCCCGCGCACTTCCTCGCGCAGGTCCTTGGCCAAGTCGGCCTGCGAGCCGGCGAGCGATTCGTTCTGGCAGACGAGGCAGCGCAACTCCTCGGCGATATTGACCAGCCGCTTTTCGACGGTCGGGTCCTCGGCCAGCGGCGCGGCCTCCTTGGCCGCGAGCGAAACGGACAGCAACAGCGACGCCAGCAGGACAATCAGCTTGTTCATTTGCGTATTCATAGACTGAGTTCCTTGACCAGCGGCAGGATCTTGTTTTCCATGACCGCCGGGGTGATGGGACCGATCTGCTTGAAACGGATGATGCCGGCCTTGTCGATGAGGTAGGTTTCCGGCACGCCATACACACCGTAGTCGATGCCAATGCGCCCGTCGGCATCGAAGGCCGAGAGCAGATAGGGATCGCCGAAGCGGGCCAGCCAGCGCATGCCGTCTTCGCGCTTGTCCTTGTAGTTGAGGCCGACGACCGGCGGCAGCACGCCCCGCTTCGCATACTCGACGATGATCGGGTGCTCCTCGCGGCAGGAGACGCACCATGAGGCCCAGACGTTGAGCAGCCAGACCTTGCCCTGCATTTCCTTGGGCGAGAAGCTGGCGTTCGGATCCTGCAGTTGTGGCACCTTGAAATCCGGCGTCGGCTTGCCGATCAGCGGGGAGGGCACCTCGCGCGGGTTGAGGTTCAGGCCGACCGCGAGCAGCGCGACCAGCGCGATGAAGACAATGAGGGGCAGGGTGAATTTGTTCATGCCGCGGCTCCGGCGGTGGCGAGGGATGAGGACCGGGCGCGCAGGCGATAGCGGCGGTCGCTGGCAGCGCACAGGCCGCCGAGTGCCATCAGCAGGCAGCCGCCCCAGATCCAGTCGACGAAGGGCTTGAAGTAGACGCGTACCGCCCAGGCGCCATTTTCCTTGTCACCCTCGAGCGCTTCGCCGAGCGAGACATAGACATCACGCGTGAAGCTGGCGTCGATCGCGGCCTCGGTCATTGGCATCGAGCCGGGACCGTAATCGCGCTTCTCGGGGTGGAGCATGCGCTGCAGCTTGCCGTCCTTGACCAGTTCGAAGCTGCCGACCGCGGCGCGGTAGTTGGGCCCCGCGGCATCCCGCACGCCGAGGAACTTGAAGGTATAGCCGCCGACGGTAACGGTATCGCCCTGCGCCATGCGCACGTCGCGCTCCTCCTGGAAGGTGCTGACCATCGCCACACCGACGACGAAGGCCGCGAGGCCGAAGTGGGCGAGCTGCATGCCCCACCACGAGAGCGTCGGCGTGCCGGCCTTGAGGCGATCGATGGTCTGCAACACGAGCGCAGCGACCATCCAGCCGACCAGCGCCAGCGCCAGCGCGACATAAGCGCTCCATTTGCCCGCCAGGATGGGAAGGACGATGCCGGCGATCACGGCAACCACGGCGGCTGGCCAGAGCTTGAACAGAATAGCCTTGAGGTCGGCATGCTTCCAGCGCGCGACCGGGCCGATGGCGACCAGCACCATCAAGGGCAGCATGATCGGCACGAATACGGCATTGAAGTAGGGGGGGCCCACGGAGATCTTGCCGAGGCCGAAGGCATCGACGATCAGGGGATAGAGCGTGCCGAGTAGCACCGCGCCGCAGGCGACGACGAGCAGCACGTTATTCATGAGCAGGAAAGTCTCGCGCGAGAAGAGCGCGAAGGCCCCGCCAAGGCTGACCTTCGGCGCGCGCGCGGCGAACAGCATCAGCGAGCTGCCGACGACGATGGCGAGCAGGATCAGGATGAAGATGCCGCGGCGTGGGTCGGTCGCGAAGGCATGCACCGAGGTGAGTACACCCGAGCGCACGAGGAAGGTACCGAGCAGCGAGAGCGAGAAGGCGGCGATGGCGAGCAGCACGGTCCAGTTCTTGAAGCTGCCGCGCTTCTCGGTCACGGCGAGCGAGTGGATCAGCGCGGTACCGACCAGCCAGGGCATGAAGGAGGCGTTCTCGACCGGGTCCCAGAACCACCAGCCGCCCCAGCCGAG